>JBGQEX010000037.1:0-31354 GCA_041496605.1 Piscinibacter sp. | reverse complement strand
GAAGCACGCCAACAAGGTCGGTGCCGACGTCGGCGCAGTGGCCCGGCGCGCGATGGACGGGATCGTCGAGGCCGTCACGGAGACCGGCGAGAACGTCACCGCCGTCACCCGGACGGCAGTCAAGGGTGCGATTCAAGCGGCGAACAAGATGGACAACGTCGCGGTGCGCACGGTGAGAAAGGTTCTGACCGGCATCTCCGCCGGCCTTGACAAGATCATCGGCACCATGCCGGTGCCGCCTCGCACCTCGACGCGGGCGGCGGCGCCTGTGGCCAGGAGAAGGTCCACTCCGAGTCGCGCCACCCGCAAGGTGTGAGGCTCGGACCCCACCCGCGCCGGCAAACCTGGCCCGCGTCGGGAACCTTAGGCGCACCCGCAGCAGCGGGTGCGGCCGGGGTGCTGGAAGCGGCGTGTGAACGCCGCTTCTCCTGTTGCGTTGTGTCTGCGCGTCCGACGGCCTGCACATTCGGCGCGTGACTTCACGCGGACTTCATTGCCGCTTCACCGGCTGCGGCGACATTGCGTCGTCGGTCGTGTGGCCGGCACGTTCCAGCGATGTCAAACCATCGGCTGACCACCAATCCAGCTCACAGGAGATCATCATGTCAGAGCGCTTGAGCGCAATGGTGCAGGCCATTCGCGACGCGTTTGTCAAACCGGCGTTCAGTCTGGGTCGCGCCATGTCGGCTGCGGCCACGCGTGCCGCCAGGAACACGGGCTCGGCGACCGCCCATGCGCGCGGCGTCATCGTCACGCTCGTCGTGTTGGGCGCGGCGGGCTACGCCGTCTACAAGCACCCGCCGGTGCAGACGCTAGAGCGCGGTCAGATCGGCGTGCGTGCCAACCAGTTGACCGGCAGCGTCGACCAGTTCCGCGAAGGCACTGCCTGGGTCTTGCCGGGTTTGCACGAACTGCGGCGCTACTCGCTGCGCGACCAGGTGTACCGGCCGGTGCAAAGCAGCAAGGCCAGCGGCGAGGCACCGTTCCAATCGGTCGAAGGCCTGTCCATCGGCGTGGACCTGTCGGTTCGCTACGCACTCGACCCCGCCAAGGTGGCCGCGATGTCGAAGAACCTGCCGGACAACCTCAACGCCGAGATCGTGGAGCCGGCCGTGCAGGGCGTGATCTACAAGATCTTCACGCGCTACACCGTGCGCGAAATCTTCTCGAGCAAGCGTGCCGACATCCAACAGGCGATCGAAAACGAACTGCAGCCGAAGCTGGCAGCCGACGGGATCGTGCTGCGCTCGGTGCAGATGGGCAAGGTCGATTTGCCGGCCGACTATCGGCAAGGCATGGACAAGCTGCTGGCCGAAGAACTCGAAACCGAGAAGATGCGCTACACGCTCGACTTGAAAGAGAAGCGCGTCAAGGAGACCGCACTCGACGCCGACGCCGAGAAGGTGCGGCGCGAGAAAGCCGCCGAAGCAGCCGGCAACGAACAGATCATCGCCGCCCGCGCACAGGAAGAAGCGATGAAGCACGTGCTGCCGTTCAAGCAGAAGCAGATTCAGCAACGCAAGCTCGAGGCCGAGGCCGAGAAGCAGTCGCGCATCAAGACCGCCGAAGGCAGCGCGCAGGCGCGCCGCATCGAGGCGTCGGGCGAAGCCGACTCGCGCCAGAAGCTGGCCGACGCCGAGGCCTACCGGCTCGAACGCGTCGGCAAGATCAACAGCGAGCAGATGGAGCGTGACGGCGCGTTGATCACCAAGCACCCGCTGCTGATCCAGAAGACGCTGGCCGACAAGCTGTCGGACAAGATCTCGGTGATCATCGCGTCGCCGCCTGCCGACGGTGGTTTCATCGGCGGCACGCTGCTCGGTGGCCAGGGCAAGGGCGCGAAAGGCGGCGAGTGATGTGGCGCGCTGCACGCGTTGCCGTGGTGATCGCGCTCGGCAGCAGCATCGCTGCGTCGGCTTTCGCCGCGCCGGTCGCACCCACCACGCTCGCCATCGTCACGCAGGACCAGGTCGCGCTGCGCGCGGCGCCACGCGTCTCGGCACAGCAGCAGGCCGTGCTGTGGCAAGGCGACGCAGTGGAAATCCGCGGAGAGCGCGCCGACTACCTGCAGGTCTATGACCATCGCCGCGAGCGCGCCGGGTTCATCCGCGCGGCGCAAGTGCGCCTCGTGTCGCTGGCGCCGGCTGACGCACCGCAGCTGCTGTCTGTCGTGCGCTTCCTGCGCGACACGCCGGGTGCCGAAGCCTTGGGGATAGCCTATACGGCGGCCTACTTGCGCGCGGCACCGGCACAGGCCATCGACGCCGAACCATTCTATGCGCTGGGCAGCATGGCCGAACGCCTGGCGCGCCGGGCCTCGGCGCGACAAGGCAAGGCAAGCGACGCGGTGCTGGCGGCGCACCTCGAAGTGGTGGCCAGCTACGGCGTCGCGGTCACGAGCTTCGAACGCGACGGCCGCATCGAACTGTGCTACGACGGCGAGGCCTTTCGTCGCGTGCTGGCCATGCCCGCGGCGCCCGAGCAACAAGCCCGCGCCGCGCTGGGGCTCACGCGGCACGAATGCGTGAATCCGGCCCTGCGTCCGCTGGACCGCAAGAACCTCGACCAATGGCGTGCCGAGGTGCTCGACCGTGTCGACGTCGACGCCTTGCCCGAGGTGCTGAAGAACCGCATCCGCATGCGCCGCGCCGGCGTGTGGGCGGCCGTGGCGTTCGAGCGCGAGCGGCACGGTGAGCCGGCCGATGCGGCCGCCGACCGCGCATTGCAGTCGCTGGCCGGCGTGAACAAGACCGAGTTGGGCGACGGCGACGACACCGCCTACGCCGACGCCGCGGTGCGCGCCAGCGCGTCGCGCTGGGCCAGTGAGGCGCCTGCTTCCGCCGCCATTGCATCCAGCAAGGCCAGGCTCGCGATCGTCGCGACGCCGGGGCAGCCCGGCCAGACCTGCGTCGCCCTGGTCGACGCTCGCCACGACAGCGCGAACCCACTGCTGCGGCGCTGCACCTACGGCAGCGTGTGGGCCGGCTCGGCGAGCGTGAATGCACCGGGCACCGCGCTCGCGCTGGCCGTGCAGCCGCTCGCGACCTGGCGCGAGCTCTGGGTCTTTCACCGCAAGGGCTCGGCCTGGGTGGTCGACGTGCTGCCGCCGGGCACCGGCGAGCCGGAACTCGGCGTCATCGAGTTCGCCGGCTGGGTGCCGGGCGGCAAGCAACTGCTCGCCGCACGCGAGGCCCGCGTCGACGGCCGCTTCAGGCGCCGGTTCGAAGTCATCCGCATCGACACGCTCGCCACCGTGAGGCAGGCCGACCACCCGGGTTCGCTGAGCCTGTTCTATCGTTGGCAAGACCCGCTGTGGAAGCAGCAGACGCTGTCGCTCCGCTGAAGGGCGAACCGGGTCACTGCGCGGCTTGCCGCCGCTGCGGTTGGGACTTCATTGGTACTGGCGCGTGCACAACGACCCCGGTCGACGCTGAGCTCGCGAGGGCTGGGGCTTTCCCGGGGTGGTTTTCGCTTGCACTGAGCCCGCGCCTTGACCTACATTAAGTTTCATTGACCGATCGGTCAATGAATTGCCGGAGTGCCCATGGCAGACGACACCGCACCCACCGAACCCCTGCTGAGCCAGCGCGATGGCGCCGTGCTGACGCTGACGCTGAATCGGCCGCAGTCCTTGAACAGTTTCAACGCCGCGCTGCACGACATGCTGCTGCCGGCGCTGCGCGCGGCCGCGGCAGACGCGTCGGTTCGCTGCGTCGTGCTGACCGGCGCCGGCCGCGCCTTCTGCGTCGGACAGGATCTTGCCGATCCGGCAGTCGCGCCCGGCCCGAGGCCGAAGGACATTGGCCAACTGATCGAGCAGCGCTACAAGCCGCTGGCCATGGCGCTAAACGAATTCCCGGTGCCGGTGGTCGCGGCGGTCAACGGCGTGGCCGCGGGCGCCGGCGCAAACTTCGCGCTCTGCTGCGACATCGTGCTGGCCGCGCGCTCGGCATCGTTCATTCAGGCGTTCTCGAAGATCGGGCTCATTCCGGATTGCGCCGGCACCTGGTTGCTGCCGCGGCTCGTTGGCCGTGCCAACGCGATGGCGTTGGCGATGCTCGGCGACAAGCTCAGTGCCGACGAGGCGCAACGCATCGGGCTGATCTGGAGGTGCGTCGACGACGCGGCGCTGGCCACCGAAGCGCAGGCGCTGGCGCAGCGGCTGGCAACGATGCCCTCGCGCGCGCTCGTTGAAACACGACGCGCCTTTGCCGCCGCCGACCGCCTGAGCTTCGCCGATGCGCTGAGCATGGAAGCCGACGTGCAACGCCGACTGGCCATCAGCCATGACTACCTCGAAGGCGTCAGCGCGTTCTTCGACAAGCGTGCGGCGCAGTTCACCGATCGCTGAAACGCGCGCTGGCATGCACCGTTCCCGCCCCACCGACGACGCCGCGCAACGCACTGCCGAGCGCGTGCGCGATTGCATGCTGGCTGCCGACGCTGCCGCCCACGCACTGGGCATGCAGGTGAGCAGCATCGGCCCCGGTTGCGCCGTGGTCACGATGGCGGTGCGCGCCGACATGCTCAACGGCTTCGGCATCTGCCAGGGCGGGCTGGTCACGACGCTGGCCGACGCCGCGTTCGCCTACGCCTGCAATTCGTACAACGTCAAGACGGTCGCGTCGGGCTTCAGCGTCGACCTGCTCGCGCCCGGCCGTGAAGGCGATGTGCTGACCGCGCGGGCCGACGTGGTGTCGCAATCCGGCCGCACCGGTGTCTACGACGCCGAGGTGAGCAACCAGAACGGCGAACGCATCGCGATGTTCCGTGGACGCTCGTACCGGCTGCAAGGCAAGCCCGTGGTCGGCGACGCCGAAGGCGCAGGCGCGCCATGACGGTGAAGCGACCGGTCGCCGGCGAGCTGGAGGCCATCGAGACCGCCAGCCGCGACGAACTGCAGGCCCTGCAGCTGCAACGCCTGCGCTGGTCGCTGCAGCACGCCTACGAACACGTCGCGCATTACCGCAGTGCCTTCGACGCACGCGGCGTTCACCCACAGGACTTGAAATCGCTGGCGGACCTGGCGAAGTTCCCGTTCACCAGCAAGGCCGACCTGCGCGCCCACTATCCGTTCGGCATGTTCGCGGTGCCGCGCGAGCAGGTGGTGCGCGTCCATGCCTCGTCGGGCACGACCGGCAAGCCGACTGTGGTCGGATACACGCAGCGCGACATCGATGTCTGGGCCGACCTGATGGCGCGCTCGATTCGCGCTTCGGGAGGCCGCCGCGGCGACATCGTCCACGTCGCCTATGGCTATGGCCTGTTCACCGGCGGACTGGGCGCGCACTACGGCGCCGAGCGCCTGGGCTGCACGGTGATCCCGATGTCCGGCGGGCAGACCGAAAAGCAGGTGCAGCTGATCAACGACTTCCGCCCCGACATCATCATGGTCACGCCGAGCTACATGCAGGTGATCATCGAGGAGTTCCGGCGCCATCGGCTGGACCCGCGCGCGATGTCGGTGAAGGTCGGCATCTTCGGCGCCGAGCCGTGGACCGAGGCGATGCGCAGTGCCATCGAAACGCAGGCCGACATCGACGCGGTCGACATCTACGGACTGTCCGAGGTGATGGGGCCGGGCGTCGCGAACGAGTGCATCGAGTCCAAAGATGGCCCGGCGATCTGGGAAGACCATTTCTATCCGGAAATCATCGACCCCGACACCGGCGAGGTGCTGCCCGAAGGCAGCGAAGGCGAACTGGTGTTCACGACCCTGACCAAGGAGGCGCTGCCGGTCATTCGCTACCGCACGCGCGACCTGACGCGCCTGCTGCCGCCGACCGCGCGCAGCATGCGCCGCATGGGCAAGATCGTCGGCCGCAGCGACGACATGCTGATCATCCGCGGCGTCAACGTGTTCCCGACGCAGATCGAAGAGCTGGTGCTGCAACACGGGCAGCTCGCCGGGCAGTACCAGATCGTCGTCACCCGCGAGGGGCTGCTGGACGAGATCGAGGTGCGCTGCGAGCTGCTGCCGGCGGTGCTGAACGTCAATGCGAACGACTGTGCGCGCGATCTGCAGCAGCGCATCAAGACCATGATCGGCATCAACGCGCAGGTGCATGTCGGCGCACCCGACTCGATCGAACGCACGCTGGTCGGCAAGGCCCGCCGCGTCATCGACAAACGCCCGAAGCAGTAAGGAGCGACGCATGTACACGCAGGCCATGGACGTGATGGACAAGGAGGCCGCTGCGCCGCCACCGGTTCGCAGCGCCGACGAGGCGGCGCGCGAAGCCACTTTCGAGGCCCGCATCGAATCCGGCGCCTTCATCGAGGCCAAGGACTGGATGCCCGAGCACTATCGCAAGACGCTGGTGCGGCAGATCAGCCAGCATGCGCATTCCGAAATCGTCGGCATGCTGCCCGAAGGCAACTGGATCACGCGCGCGCCCTCACTCAAACGCAAGGCCATCCTGCTCGCCAAGGTGCAGGATGAAGGCGGCCACGGCCTGTACCTGTACGCCGCGGCCGAGACGCTCGGCGTGTCGCGCGACGATCTGCTGGATGCGCTGCACAGCGGGCGCGCCAAGTACAGCTCGATCTTCAACTACCCGACCCTCAGCTGGGCCGATGTCGGCGTGATCGGCTGGCTGGTCGACGGCGCGGCGATCATGAACCAGGTGCCGCTGTGCCGTTGCTCGTATGGCCCGTATGCGCGGGCGATGGTGCGCGTGTGCAAGGAGGAGTCGTTCCACCAGCGCCAGGGTTTCGATGCGCTGGTGACGATGATGTCGCGCGGCACGCCCGAGCAGCGCGAGATGGTGCAGGACGCGGTGAACCGCTGGTGGTGGCCATCGCTCGCGATGTTCGGCCCGCCTGACGCGGCCTCGGTGCACAGCGAGCAGTCGATGCGCTGGGGCATCAAGCGCAACTCGAACGACGAGCTGCGTCAGAAGTTCGTCGACGCCTGTGTCGAACAGGCCAGAGTGCTTGGCGTGACGCTGCCAGACCCACAACTGAAGTGGAACGCCGAGCGTGGCCATCACGACTTCGGCACCATCGACTGGAACGAATTCTGGAACGTGGTCAACGGCCACGGCCCCTGCAACAGGGAACGGCTGGCGGCCCGCGTGAAGGCATGGGACGACGGCGCCTGGGTGCGCGAAGCGGCCCTCGCGCATGCGCGCAAGCAGTCATTGCAAGACAAGGCGGCCTGACATGAGCGATGCAACCTGGCCCCTGTGGGAGGTGTTCGTGCGCAGCAAGAGCGGCCTCGACCACAAACATTGCGGCAGCCTGCATGCGAGCGACGCGCAGATGGCGATCCAGCTGGCGCGCGACGTGTACACGCGGCGCCTCGAAGGCAGCAGCGTGTGGGTGGTGCGCTCGGACCAGATCGTCGCCAGCGACCCCGACACCAAGGACATGTTCTTCGAGCCCGCCGAAGACAAGGTGTACCGCCACCCGACCTTCTACAAGCTCCCCAAAGACGTGGACCACATGTGAGTGACGCTGCCACCCTCGCCTACGTGCTGCGGCTGGCCGACAGCAGCCTGATTCACGGCCAGCGCCTGGCCGAATGGTGCGGCCATGCGCCGGTACTGGAGGAAGACATTGCGCTGGCCAACATCGCGCTCGATCACATCGGCCAGGCGCGCCTGCTGTTGACGCTGGCCGGGCAGATCGAAGGCCGCGGCCGCGACGAAGACGCGCTGGCGTTCCAGCGCATCGAGCGCGAGTTCCGCAATGTCACGATGCTCGAGTTGCCGAACGGCGATTTCGCGCGCACGGTGTTGCGCCTGTTCCTCTGGTCGAGCTTCATGAAGGCCGCATGGACGGCGCTCGCCTCGTCGAGCAACGAGACGTTGGCGGCCATCGCCGTCAAGAGCCTGAAGGAGTGCCGCTATCACCTGCGCCACAGCGCTGATTGGGTGCTGCGGCTCGGTGACGGAACCGACACGTCGCACCAGCTCATGGTGCGCGCGCTTGCCGACCTGTGGCCCTACATCGCTGAGTGGTTCGTCGCCGACGAGGTCGATGCCCATGCTGCGGCCAGGGGCCTCGGCCCGTCGTGGGCCGATCTGCGCGCGGCGTGGTGGACCGATGTGCAGGCGGTGCTCGGCCAGGCCACCTTGCAAGCGCCCGCGGAGACGCCCTTCGTTTCGACCGGCAAACAGGGCCGCCACAGCGAGCACATGGGCTACGTGCTGGCCGAGATGCAGTCGGTCACACGCGCCTTCCCAGGGGCTGTGTGGTGACCAGCGCGCTCGACACGCCTCATGCCTGGGCCGCATTGGAGCAGGTGCTGGATCCTGAAGTGCCGGTGCTGTCGGTGGTCGAACTCGGCATCGTGCGCGACGTGACGGTGGACGCCGGCGGTGCCGCCGAGGTGACGGTCACGCCCACCTATTCGGGCTGCCCGGCCACCGAGGTCATCAACGACGCCATCGTCGCCGCACTGAAGCAGGCGGGTGCGACTGACGTCGTCGTGCACACCCGGATGGCGCCGGCTTGGACCACAGATTGGATGTCACCGCAGGCGCGGGACAAGCTGCAGCGCTATGGCATCGCGCCGCCGCACGTCTGCGTCGACGCGCCCGGCGCGCAGCCCTTGCGCTTCCACCCGCGCAGCGTTCAGTGCCCGCAGTGCGGCAGCACGCGTTCCGAGCAACTGTCGGCGTTCGGCGCGACCGCGTGCAAGTCGCTCTACCGCTGCCTCGATTGCCGCGAGCCGTTCGAATACTTCAAGCCGATCTGATGAGCCTGAGCTTTCACCCCTTGCACGTGCGCAGCGTCGACCGCGACGCCGATGCGCTGATCGTCGGTTTCGACGTCCCGGACACGCAGCGCAAGGCCTTTGCATTCACGCAGGGGCAGTACCTAACGCTGCGCACCGACGCGAACGGCCAGGACCTGCGCCGCTCGTACTCGATCTGCAGCGGCGTCGACGATGGCGAGCTGCGCGTCGGCATTCGGCTCGTGCCCGGCGGCGCCTTTTCCGGCTGGGCCCAGCAATCGCTGCACGTCGGCGACACGCTGCAGGTGCTGCCGCCGCAGGGGCGCTTCTTCGTCGCACTCGACGCGCAGGCGCGGCGCCACCTGCTGTGCATCGCCGCCGGCAGCGGCATCACGCCGATGCTGTCGATTCTGAAGACCGCGCTGGCGCGCGAGCCGCACACCCGCTGCACGCTGATCTACGGCAACCGGCGCCTCGCCAGCACGATGTTTCGCGAGGAGCTCGAAGACCTGAAGAACCGCTACCTGTCGCGCCTGTCGCTGTACTGCGTGTTCTCGCGCGAGGCGCAGGATGCGCCGCTGTTCCACGGCCGCCTGGACGAAGGACGGATCGCGACATTCCTGCACACGCTGGTACCGGCCGACACCGTCGACGAGGCCTTCATCTGCGGCCCCGCCGGAATGATCGACGGCGCGCTCGCCGCGCTGTCTTCCGCCGGCATCGGCAGCGCGCACGTCCACGTCGAGCGCTTCGGCGACGCCAACGCGGCCGCGGCACACCACGTCGAGCCGCGCGACGCCGACCACGCGCAGGTGACATTGATCGTCGACGGCCTCGCGCGCGACGTCGAATTCCGGCTCACCGACCCGTCGATCGTCGACGCCGCGACGCGCAGCGGGCTCGAGGTGCCGTACTCGTGCAAGGCCGGCGTGTGCTCCACCTGCAAGGGCAAGCTGCTCGAAGGCGAGGTGCGCATGGACCGCAACTTCGCGCTGACGGCCGACGAGGTCGCGCAGGGATTCGTGCTGTGCTGCCAGTCGCATCCGGTCACGCCGCGTGTCGTCATCACGCTGGACCAACGCTGATGGCGCGTCCGCGCTCCGCCGACTTTGCGATCAACCGCGAGACCATCGTGCGCGCGGCGGCCCGGCTGTTCGCGCAAGCGGGCTACCCCGGCACGGCCATGAGCGACATCGCGCGCGAATGCGGCATCTCCAAGCCGCTGCTCTACCACTATGTGAGCGACAAGTACCAGCTGCTGCTGGAAATCGCCGACGGCCATGTGAGCCGGCTCGAAGCCCTGGTCGCCGAGGTCGATGCACAGCGGCTCGCGCCGGAACCGCGCTTGCGCCAGTTGATCGCCCGCTTCGTCGACGAGTACGCGCAGGCGCGCCACGACCATGGCGTGCTGACGCAGGACGTGAAGTTCCTGAGCGGCGCCGACCGCGCCCGCGTGTTGGGCAAGGAGCGCCACGTCGTCGATGCGTTCGCACGCACGATCGCTGCGGCACGCCCCGAGCTGCGCGCCGCGGCACTCGACAAGCCGCTGACGATGCTGCTGTTCGGCATGATGAACTGGATGTTCACCTGGCTGCGGCCCGACGGCAAGCTGAGCCACCACGACATGGCGCCGGTCGTGGCCGACCTGTTTCTCGGTGGGCTCGCCGCGGTGCAGCCCATCCCCCGCACCACTTCCCCACGACAAACGCTGCCGGCCGGCGGCCCAGGAGACAACCCATGACAAGGCTCAGCAAACTCATTGCACTCGCCGTGCTCGGCGCCGCTGCGGCGGCACAGGCCGACATCAACGTCGGCGTCACCGTGTCGGCCACCGGGCCCGCGGCGTCGCTCGGCATCCCGGAGAAGAACACCGTCGCGCTGATGCCCAGGACGATCGCCGGGCAGAAGGTGAACTACATCGTGCTCGACGACGCGTCGGACACGACCAACGCCGTCAGCAACGCTCGCAAATTGATCACCGAGAACAAGGTCGACATCATTCTCGGCTCGACCACCACGCCGAACTCGCTGGCGATGATCGACGTGGTGTCGGAAGCGCAGACACCGATGATCTCGATGGCAGCGTCGGCGCGCATCGTCGAGCCGGTCGACGCCAAGAAGCGCTGGGTGTTCAAGACGCCGCAGAACGACATCATGATGTCGCTCGCCATCGTCACGCACATGGCCAACGCCGGCGTCAAGACGGCAGGCTACATCGGCTTTGCCGACGCCTACGGCGAAGGCTGGTACCAGGAATTCTCGAAGATCGCGGCCTTGAAGGGCATACAGATCGTCGCCAACGAACGCTATGCGCGCACCGACACCGCCGTCACCGGGCAGGTGCTGAAGATCATCGCGGCCAAACCCGACGCGGTGCTGATCGGCGCCTCGGGCACGCCGGCCGCATTGCCGCAGAAGACGCTGAAGGAGCGTGGCTACACCGGCAAGTATTACCAGACACACGGCGTGGCCAACGCCGACTTCCTGCGCGTCGGCGGCAAGGACGTCGACGGCACCTTCTTGCCGGCGGGCCCGGTGCTGGTGGCCGACCAATTGCCGGCGGCTCACCCGGTGCGCAAGTCGGCGCTGGCCTACGTGGCGGCGTACGAAGCGGCCCATGGCAAAGGCAGCGTCTCGACCTTCGGGGCGCACGCCTGGGACACCGGCCTGCTGATGAGCGCCGCGGTGCCAGTCGCACTGAAGACCGCGCAGCCCGGCACGGCTGCATTCCGCGCCGCACTGCGCGACGCATTGGAAGCGGTGAAGGACATGCCGGGCGCACATGGCATCTTCACGATGTCGACGAGCGACCACCTCGGCCTCGACCAGCGCGCACGCGTGATGGTGAAGATCGACAACGGCGTGTGGAAGTACCAGCCATGACCCCTGGCGGGGGGACGGGGAGCGGGGGGCCAAGGGCCCCCCTTATCATTTGCGTCCATGCAGCGATTTGACGCGGTGATCATCGGCGCAGGTGCCGCCGGCCTTCATTGCGCGGGCATCGCGGGCCAGCTAGGCGCCAAGGTGCTGCTGATCGACCACGCGGCCAAGGTGGCCGAAAAGATCCGCATCTCCGGTGGCGGGCGCTGCAACTTCACGAATCGCGACGCCGCGCCGCCCCACTTCCTGTCGACCAACCCGCAGTTCTGCCGCTCGGCGCTGGCACGCTACACGCCGCAGGACTTCATCGCGCTGGTGCAGCGCCACCGCATCTCGTTCCACGAGAAGCACAAGGGCCAGTTGTTCTGCGACGAGTCGAGCGACGACATCATCGCGATGCTGGTGCGCGAATGCGCACAAGGTGGCGTGACGCACTGGCAGCCCTGCGCGGTGCACGACGTCCGCCGCAGCGGCGACGGCTTCGAACTCGACACCGATCGCGGCGCGGTGCGCGGGTCTCGCGTCGTGATCGCCACCGGCGGCCTGTCGATTCCGAAGATCGGCGCGACCGATTTCGGCTACCGCATCGCACGCCAGTTCGGACACCGCATCGTCGAGACCCGGCCCGCTCTGGTACCCTTGACCTTCGACGCGACGACATGGGCGCCGTTCGTGTCATTGGCCGGCCTCTCGCTCGAAGCACGGGTTACGACGGGCAACGGCAAGGCACGCGGCGAGTTCCTCGAAGACCTTCTGTTCACCCACCGCGGCCTGAGCGGTCCGGCGATCCTGCAGATCTCGACGTACTGGCAGCCCGCAACGCCGATCCGCATCGACCTGGCTCCGCATCAGAACCTGCCCGACGTGCTGCTGGCTGCCAAGAAGACCTCGCGCCGCCGGCTCGGCAACGAACTGGCCGAGCTGCTGCCGCGGCGGCTGGCCGACACCTGGCTGGCCGATCGACCGGATCGGGCCGAGAAAGCGCTGCCCGAGCAGCGCGACCGCGACCTGCTGGAACTGGCGGCATCACTGCAGCGCTGGGAGCTGACCCCAGCCGGCACCGAGGGCTATCGCAAGGCCGAGGTCACCGCCGGCGGCGTCCACACCCGCGGCCTCAGCTCGCAGACGATGGAAAGCCAGCAGGTGCCGGGCCTGTACTTCATCGGCGAGGTGGTGGACGTGACCGGTTGGTTGGGCGGCTACAACTTCCAGTGGGCCTGGGCCAGCGCCGCTGCCAGCGCCCGGGCGCTGGCAGCCTGCGCCACGACCTCAGAGAGCGGCCACTGACCGGGCGTTGCAGGGCCAAAACGGCCGGGCTATAATCCGCCTCTTTGCTGGCAAACCCGCGCTGCGATCGGGAACACGTTGCGGGGCTGGAACTCCGGACCCTCCACCCCAACGACGCACCTGGCACCGAGCGCAACTTCTAGGATTCACTGAATACATGACTACGATTCGCGTCAAAGAAAACGAGCCGTTCGACGTGGCACTGCGCCGCTTCAAGCGCACCATCGAGAAACTGGGCCTGCTGACCGATCTGCGTGCACGTGAGTTCTACGAAAAGCCCACCGCCGAGCGCAAGCGCAAGAAAGCCGCCGCGGTGAAGCGCCACTTCAAGCGCATTCGCAGCATGCAGCTGCCCAAGCGTCTGTACTAAGCCCCCGGGCGCCCAACATCCAACAAAGCCCGCATCAGCGGGCTTTTTTCCATCCAACACCATCATGAGCCTCAAGGACCAGATCACCGAAGACATGAAGACCGCGATGCGAGCTAAAGACGCGGCGCGGCTGCTCACCATCCGCGGGCTGCTGGCAGCGCTCAAGCAGAAGGAAGTGGACGAACGCATCACGCTCGACGATGCGGCGGTCATCGCCATCGTCGACAAGCTGATCAAGCAGCGCAAAGATTCGATCTCGCAGTTCGCCACCGCCGGTCGCACCGACCTGGTGGACAAGGAGACGGCCGAACTGAAGCTGCTGGAAGGCTATTTGCCGCAGCGCCTCTCGGCCGATGAGATCGCGGCCGAGGTGGCGAAGATCGTCGCCGAAGTCGGCGCCAAAGGCCCCGGCGACATGGGCAAGGTCATGGGCGCGGTGAAGACGCGGTTGGCCGGAAAGGCCGACATGAGCCTGGTGTCCGCCGCGGTAAAGCAGGCGCTGAACCCATAAACTCGCAGGGCAACGAGGACACCAAATGACCACTCCGCCCGTGCAGACCTTGAGCACCGACGTCAGCGTCGCGCCGCAACTCGGCCCGCAAGCCATGGCACAACTGGCGCAAGCCGGTTTCAAGAGCGTGATCAACAACCGCCCCGACTTCGAAGGCGGCCCCGACCAGCCGACCAACGCAAGCATCGAAGCCGCAGCCCGCGCCGCCGGCCTCGCGTACGTGTTCCTGCCGGTGGCGCCCAACTACCAGAGTCCGGACGAGATCGCGCGCTTTGCCGAGCTGCTGGCCACATTGCCCAAGCCCATTCTGGCGTTCTGTCGTTCGGGCACGCGCTCGGGCAAGCTCTACCGCGCAGCCATCGGCAGCTGACCCAAACCAACGCACGTGCGCCTCAGGCTCAGACTCATCCTGCTGGCGGTCACGCCGCTGCTGGTGTCTCTGGGATTGATCGCGCTGGCGGTGAAGCTGCAGCAGGACCATCTGTACGCGCGCGAACGCGCGCTGGTCGAGTCGGCGTACATGCAGGCCAAGCAGGCCGAGCTGCGCAACTACGTCGACATCGCGCAGAGCACCATCGCACCGCTCTACGACACGCGACGCGACGATGAGGAAATTCGGCACGACGCGATGCAGCTGCTGCAGTCGCTCGACTACGGCATCGACGGCTATTTCTTCGTCTTCGACACCGGGGGCCGGACCATCATGCATCCGCGTCAACCCGAGCTCGTGGGCCGCGACCTGTGGGACCTGCGCGATACCAACGGTGTCCCCGTCATCCAACGCCTCATCGCCAAGGCGCATGAAGGGGGCGGCTTCGTTCAGTATCAGTGGCAGAAGCCGTCGACGCACGCGCTGGCGCCCAAGCTGGGCTATGCGATCACGCTGCCGCGCTGGAACTGGATGATCGGCACCGGGCTGTACCTCGACGACATCCAGGCCACGTTGGCCCAGCTCGACCGCCAGGTCAGCGACAACGTGGCCACCACGCTCGGCTGGATCGCCGGCATCGCGGTGTTCGGCGTCGCGCTGATCGGCATCAGCGGACTCGCGCTGAACCTCAGCGACGCGCGTGTCGCCGACGCGAAACTGCGGCTGTTGGCGCGCCAGGTGGTGAAGTCGCAGGAAGACGAGCGCGCTCACCTGTCGCGCGAACTGCACGACAGCACCAGCCAGACGCTGGTATCGATCAAGCTGTTGCTCGAATCGGCGGTGGCTCAGCTCGACCGCCATCAGACCCCGCTACCGGCGCCGCTGACCAAGGCGCTCGCCCGCCTCGGCGACGCACTGACCGAGGTGCGCAGCATTTCGCACCGGCTGCGCCCGGCGGAACTCGATGTGCTCGGCTTGCCTGCGGCCCTGGAGCATCTGGGGCAGGAATTTCTCGACGACAGCGCAATGAGCTTTTCGATGAAGGTGCGCGGCGAGCAGATCCGCCTGCCGGACGAAGTCAACACCGTGCTGTTCCGCGTCGCCCAGGAATCACTGACCAACATCGAGAAGCACGCGGCGGCGACGCGCGTGCAACTGCGGCTCGTGTACCACGCCGGCGGGCTGCGCATGCGGCTGATCGACGACGGCGTCGGCTTCGACGTGCCGGCGATTCGAGTCGACCCGCGCCGCGGCATCGGCCTGCGCAACATGCGTGAACGCGTCGAATCGATTGGTGGCACCTTCTCCATCGTGTCGCGCCAGGGTCAGACCCAGGTGGTGGCGAACCTTCCCACCTCCGCCATCCAGCGCTTTCAACCCCTTCAACGCGAGACCGTGCGATGACCGAGCCTACCCGTGTCCTACTGGTCGATGACCATCCGCTGGTGCGTGAAGGCCTGAAGGCGCGGCTCGCCGGGCTGGCGAGCCTAGTCGTTGTGGGCGAAGCCGGCAATGCCGCCGAGGCATTTGCCGTCGTCGACGAGACACGCCCCGATCTGGTGCTGATGGACGTGGGCATGAAAGAGGTCAACGGCATCGAGCTGACTGCCGAATTGCTGGCCCGCCACCCGCATCTGTGGGTGCTGATGCTGAGCATGTACGACAACCCGGAGTACGTGCACCGCGCATTGCAGGCCGGTGCCCGGGGCTATGTGCTAAAGGACGCGCCGTCGCAGGAGATCATCACGGCCATCGAGGCGATCACCGAGGGACACACCTTCCTGAGCCCGTCGATCTCGGGCCGCATGTCGCGCGCCCAGACACCGCGCCCGCTGCTGTCGCTGCGCGAATGCGAGATCCTCGCCTGCATCGCCAAGGGCCTTGCCAGCAAGCAAGTCGCCGAGGAGTTGGGCCTGAGCATTCGAACCGTCGAGACGCACCGGCAGAACATCAAGCGCAAGCTCAAGCTCGAAAGCCAGGGCGAACTGATCAAGTACGCAGTGGAACGCGGCCGGGAATTTCGCGGGCCCTGAATGGGGCCGCATCGTGCGCTGCGTGTTTCCACTTACCGGTTTCACCCGTTGCGCGGATCGACCCGCCCAGTGTCTGATAGCGCCTTGTGCCCGTCGGGTGGCAAGCTGCGGGCGCGCTCATCTGATGCGTGCTCCCAACCCTTCCCCGCCGATCACCGGTTTCAGCAACTCCACGGAGATAACGTGTCTGCCCTACTCCAACTGTCACGCCTGATCGATCGGCTCAGCGAGCTGGTGGGTCGCTGGGTGGCCTGGCTGGTCCTGGCGGCGGTGCTCATCAGCGCTGCCAACGCCTCGGTCCGCAAGGCTCTCAACATCGGCTCCAACGCCTTCCTCGAAATCCAGTGGTACCTGTTCGCCGCGGTGTTCCTGCTGGCCGCGGGCTACACGATGATGCGCCAGGACCACGTGAAGATCGACGTGATCTCGGGGCGCTTCTCCAAGCGCACGCAGATCTGGATCGATATCGTCGGCATCTGCGCGTTCCTCTTTCCCTTCGTCATCGTGGTCATCACGTTCTCGCTGCCGTTGGTGATTCGTGCCTACAGCAGCCACGAGATGTCGTCCAACGCCGGCGGCCTGATCCGCTGGCCGGTGTTTGCGCTGCTGCCCACCGGCATCGCGCTGCTGGGCCTGCAGGGCATCTCGGAGCTGATCAAGCGCATCGCCTTCTTGCAAGGCCTGGTGCCTGACCCGACGCGCAAGCAACAAGCCAAGTCGGCCGAAGAAGAACTCGCCGAAACGCTGGCGCAGCACGTCGCCGCCCGCGAACAGGCTGCACTGGAGGCGAAGAAATGATCGACTTCCTGATCGCCAACATGGCGCCGTTCATGTTCGGCAGCCTCATCGTCTTCTTGCTATTCGGCTACTCGGTCGCGTTCTCGCTGGCCGCCTGTGGCCTGTTTTTCGGGTTCCTCGGGGTTCAGCTGGGCATGCTGCCGGAAGCGCTGTTGCAGGCCTTGCCATTGCGCATGTTCGGCATCATGCAGAACGACACGCTGCTGGCCATCCCCTTCTTCACCTTCATGGGGCTGATCCTCGAACGTTCGGGCATGGCCGAAGACCTGCTCGACACCATCGGCCAGTTGTTCGGCCCGATTCGCGGCGGCCTGGCCTACGCGGTGATTTTCGTGGGCGCCATGCTCGCGGCCACCACCGGCGTGGTGGCGGCCTCGGTCATCTCGATGGGCCTGATCTCGCTGCCCATCATGCTGCGCTACGGCTACGACCGCCGTGTGGCGGGCGGTGTGATCGCGGCCTCGGGCACGCTGGCGCAGATCATTCCGCCGTCGCTGGTGCTGATCGTCTTGGCCGACCAGTTGGGCAAGAGCGTGGGCGACCTGTACAAGGGGGCGTTCGTTCCGGGCTTCGTGCTGACCGGTATGTACGTGGCCTACGTGCTGGTCATCACGCTGATCAGGCCGCATCAGGCGCCCGCGCTGCCCAAAGAGGCACGCACCATCCGCGAGGATGACGGCTCGGCCGGGCTGCGCTCGCTCGGCCTGCTGGTGCTGGCGTCGATTGCCTGCGCCTTGGTGTTCGCCAAGTCGCGGCCGTCGACGGTCCCCACCGACGAGTTGATCGTCACCTCGATGTGCGTCGGCGTGGGCGTGGCCTTCGTGCTCGCAGTGCTGAACCGCGTGACCAAACTCGGCCTGCTGTCGCGCATGGCCGAGCGCGTGACCTTCGTGATGATTCCGCCACTCGGGCTGATCTTCCTGGTGCTGGGCACGATCTTCCTCGGCGTAGCCACGCCGACCGAAGGCGGTGCGATGGGCGCCACCGGCGCACTCGCGCTGGCGCTGGCGCGCCGCCGCATCGACCTCAGGCTGCTGCGCCAGGCCATGGACTCGACGATGAAGCTGTCGTCGTTCGTGCTGTTCATCCTGATCGGCTCCACGGTATTCAGCCTGTCGTTCCAGGGCGTGGACGGCCAGAAGTGGGTGGAGCATCTGTTGACCGGCCTGCCCGGCGGGCAGCTCGGCTTCCTGATCGTCGTCAACATCCTGATCTTCTTCCTGGCGTTCTTCCTCGACTTCTTCGAGCTGGCGTTCATCGTCATCCCGTTGATCGGCCCGGTGGCCGACAAGCTTGGCATCGACCTGGTGTGGTTCGGCGTGCTGCTGGCGGTGAACATGCAGACCTCGTTCATGCACCCGCCGTTCGGCTTTGCGCTGTTCTACCTGCGCAGCGTCGCGCCGAACGAGGACTACACCGACAAACTCACCGGCAAGCGGATCGCCAAGGTGACGACCGGTGAAATCTACTGGGGCGCGGTGCCGTTTGTGCTGATCCAGGTCGCCATGGTCGGCATGATCATCGCGTTCCCGGGTTTGGTCTCCCGAGACCTGGCGAAGGAAGGCACGATCGACACCGAGAAGGCATTCCAGCAGATGCGGGTCAATCAAAGGGCAGCCGACCAGGCGGATGCCGCACCGTCCGCGCCCAGCGCCTCGACGCCATCGGGCAACGAGACGCCCGATGCAAAGGGCGACCCGATGAGCGGGTTGCTCGAGTCGATGAAGAAGGACCAGCCCAAGAAGCCTTGAAGCTGTCGCACCCAACAAAAAGCCCCGCCGAAGCGGGGCTTTTTTCATGGCGCAATGCCGCTTAAAGCTTCTGGGCCTGCATGAAGTCGTCGAAACCGGCTTCGGTGAAACGGAACCACAGGTTCTGGTCGCGGCGGAAGGTGGCGAAGTCTTCATAGACCTTCTTCCACGACGGGTTGCTCGCGCTCAGCTCGCTATAGAGCGCCTGGGCTTCCTTGAAGGCGCCTTCCATCACGTCCTTCGGGAAACGGAACAGCTTGGTGCCCGTTGCCACCAGTTGCTTCAGCGCGGCCGGGTTGCGTGCGTCGTACTTCGCCTGCATTTCCACATGCGCATGCGACGCAGCGGACTCGATCATCGCCTTGTACTCGGCCGACAAGCCTTCATAGGCCTTGCTGTTGACGAACAAAGTCAACTGCGGGCCACCCTCCCACCACGCGGGGTAGTAGTAGTTCTGCGCGACCTTGTTGAAGCCCAGCTTCTGATCGTCGTAGGGGCCCACCCACTCGGCTGCGTCGATCGTGCCCTTCTCCAGCGCCTGGTAGATCTCGCCGCCGGGAATGTTCTGCGGCACGCCGCCGACGCGCGCGAGCACCGCGCCGCCGAAACCGCCAATGCGCATCTTCAGGCCCTTGATGTCAGCCAGCGACTTGATTTCCTTGCGGTACCAGCCACCCATCTGAGCGCCGGTGTTACCCATCGGGAAGTTCACGATGTTGAACTTGGCATAGAACTCGCGCATCAGCTTGAGACCGTTGCCTTCGTACATCCACGCCGTCATCTGGCGGCTGTTCAGGCCGAACGGAATCGCGCAGTCGAGCGCGAAGGTCGGATCCTTGCCGAAGAAGTAGTAAGGCGCGGTGTGCGCCATTTCGACGGTCGCGCTTTGCACACCGTCGACCACACCAAACGGGGGCATCAGTTCGCCGCCGGCGTGCACCGAGATCTGGAACTTGCCGCCGGACATCTGGCCAACCAACTTGGCAAACACTTCCGCCGCGCCGAAGATCGTGTCCAGCGATTTAGGGAAGCTGGAAGCCAGGCGCCAGCGGATCGCGGCTTGCGCGTGCACGATCGCGGGCGCAACGCCTGCGGCGAGCACGCCGGCCATTCCTGCACCGTGGACAAAGGAACGACGTTGCATATCAAATCTCCTGTGTGGTAGAGCGAAAAGAATCGTGTCGCGCCGCATTCTAGGAGTGGGGGTAAATGGGCTTCCCCGGGATTTACCCGTGCGCAAAATGACGTGCTTTGCGATGCCCGCGCGAGGCCTTACGAGCCTGCGATTTTCATGCGTTCGATCAACACCGATGCGATCGTTTTTCCGCCCAAGGTGTATGCGTCTGCACCAATTGCGGACAGCCGCTTGAACATCTCGCGCATGTTGCCGGCGATCGTGATCTCGTGCACCGGATACGCGATGCGGCCGCCTTCGACCCAGAACCCGGCGGCGCCGCGCGAGTAGTCGCCGGTCACGTAGTTCACGCCCTGCCCCATCAGCTCGATGACGAACAGGCCGCGGTGCAGTTTGCGCAGCATCGCGTCGAGGTCATCGCTTGCTTCGGTCAGGCGGCTCGTGAGCGTGAGGTTTTGCGAACCGCCGGCGTGGCCCGTGGTGTGCATGCCGAGCTTGCGCGCTGAATAGCTCGACAGGAAGTAGCCCTGCACCACGCCGCCGCGGACCACGTCGCGCACCCATGTCGTCACGCCCTCGTCGTCGAACGGTGCGCTGCCCTTGCCGCGCGGCTTGTGGGGGTCTTCGTGGATGTCGACGTGCTCCGGCAGCACCTGCTTGCCCAGCGAATCGAGCAGGAAGCTCGACTTGCGGTAAAGCGCGCCGCCGCTGGTGGCCTGCACATAGGCGCCCAGCAGGCCGGCTGCCACCGTCGATTCGAACAGCACGGGCACTTCGCAGGTTGCGATCTTGCGCGAGTTCAGGCGCGACAGCGCGCGCTCTGCGGCGTAGCGTCCGACTGCCTCGGGCGCCGCCAGGTCGCCCGGCGCACGCATCGAGCTGTACCAGGCGTCGCGTTGCATGTCGTCGCCGCCCTGTCCCTTGGTCGCGGGCAGCGACGCGATCGGCGCGACCGACAATGAGTGGCGCGAACTCGCATAGCCGCCGCGAAAGCCGCGCGTGTTGCCGGCAAAAAAGTGCGACTGTTGCGCCGACACGCCGGCCCCTTCGGAATTGGTGATGCGCCGATCCACCGACAGTGCGGCCCGCTCGCAACGCGTGGCGATCTCGGCCGCGCCTTCGGCGTCCAGTGCCCACGGGTGGAACAGGTCGAGGTCGCGCGTGACAGCCTCGCCGCGTGCGAGATCTTGCTCGTCGGGCAGGCCGGCGGCCGGGTCTTCGGCGGTAAAGCGGGCGATGTCGTAGGCAGCACGCACCGTCTGCTCCAGCGCCGCGCGCGAGAAGTCGGAGGTGCTGGCGTTGCCGCGCCGCTGCCCGAGGTAAACCGACACGCCCATCGACTTGTCGCGGTTGCGTTCGACGTTCTCGATCTCGCCCTTGCGCACCGACACCGACAAGCCGACACCTTCGGACACTTCGACGCCGGCATCGCTGGCGCCGAGCGACTTCGCGAACGACAGTGCGTCGTCGACCAGTTGCTCGAAGCGTTCGCGCGAGTGGGCGAAACCGGCGCGGGCGGACAAGGTAGACGGGGGTGTGATGACGGACATGGAGGTACCGGGTGGACGCAGCTGCGAGCGCAGGCTCGCGGCTATCATACTCAGCGACATTTCATTCCAGCCTGCGAGATCATGCGCGCGTCCAGACCCCTTGTTACCAAAGATGCGCCCGACGCCACGAGCGAATACGACCGCCCCAGCAAGACGCAGCTGAAGAAGGCCTCGCATGACCTGCAAGACCTGGGCGAAGCGGTGGTGGCACTGCCCGAAGACCGGCTCGCGGGGCTGCCGATCGACGAGTCGCTGTTGAACGCCATCCAGGAATTCAAGCGCACACGCTCGCACGAAGGCCGGCGGCGGCAGATGCAATACATCGGCAAGCTGATGCGCCGCGCCGACCCCGAACCGCTGCGTGAAGCGGTGGCCGCAATGCAGCTCGGGCGCGCCAAGGACGCCCTCGCGCTGCACGAGGCCGAGCACTGGCGCAGCGAGCTGATCGCCAGCGACGACGCGTTGACGGGCTGGATGGCCGAGCATCCGCAAGCCGATCTGCAACAGCTGCGCAGCTTGATTCGCGCCGCGCGCAAGGACGCTTCGGTGGCGCCGGAGCAGCGCAGCGGCAAGGCCTATCGCGATCTCTTCAAATTCATCCGCCAGGGCACCCATGTCGAGGCCGACGATGAATGAGCTCGACGCCGTGCGCATCGGCCTGGTGTCGGTGAGCGACCGCGCGTCCAGCGGCGTCTACGAAGACAAGGGCATCCCGGCGCTGAAAGACTGGCTGACGCGCGCCGTGCGCAACCCGATCAGCTGGGAAAGCCGGCTGATTCCCGACGAGCAGGACGCCATTGCTGCGGCGCTGCGCGAGCTGGTCGATGTGGCGCACTGCGACCTGGTGCTGACCACCGGTGGCACCGGCCCGGCGCCCCGCGACGTGACACCCGAGGCCACACTCGCGGTCGCGACCAAGCTGATGCCGGGCTTCGGCGAACAGATGCGCCAGATCAGCCTGAACTTCGTGCCGACGGC
Organism: Piscinibacter sp.; assembly: GCA_041496605.1. Classification (GTDB taxonomy): domain Bacteria; phylum Pseudomonadota; class Gammaproteobacteria; order Burkholderiales; family Burkholderiaceae_C; genus Albitalea. Next base: position 9,008 of record JBGQEX010000037.1, on the reverse strand, counting down.
GATCCTGTCGCGCCAGGTGGCGGTGATTCGCGGCAAGGCGCTGATCATCAACCTGCCGGGGCAGCCGAAGTCGATCGCCGAAACGCTGGAAGGGCTGCCCGCCGCGCAGCCGCCGGTGCACGGCATCTTCGCGGCGGTGCCGTACTGCGTCGACCTGATCGGCGGCCCTTACATCGAGTGCGACCCGGCGGTATGCAAGGCGTTTCGGCCGAAGTCTGCGCAGCGCCCCGCGCCGACCTGATCACTTCATCAACTGCTTGAGCCGCTCGGCGTCGAAGTCTTCGGTCGTGTGCGCGTCGCTCGGAACAAAGCCATCGGTCTTTGCACTCGACAGCTTCTCGACGGCCTTCCACAGCAACGCGATCTGATGTTCGTGACCAAAGGCGTTGTCGATCAGGCCCTTCATCGCCTGCGCCACCGGGTCGTCGCCCTGAGTCACACCGTAGGCCGAAAAACCCATCTTCGCGGCGGCCGCTTCGCGCGCCGCGTCGAGATCAGCGTGCAGGATGCGCGCCGGGTTGCCCACCGCGGTGGCACCGGCAGGCACCGGCTTGACGACCACCGCGCTGGATCCGATGCGGGCGCCGTCGCCGACGGTGAAGCCGCCGAGCACCTGGGAATTGGCGCCGACAATCACCCCGCGCCCCAGCGTCGGGTGACGCTTGGCACCTTTGGTCGTCGAAGTTCCCCCGAGCGTCACGCCCTGGTAGATGGTGCAGCCGTCACCGATCTCGGCGGTCTCGCCCACCACGACGCCCATGCCGTGGTCGATGAACACACGCCGGCCGATGCTTGCGCCGGGATGGATTTCAATGCCGGTGAAGAAGCGGTTCAGGTGCGAAATGAAGCGGGCTGACCAATGCCAGCCGTGCGTCCAGCAGCGATGCGCCCAGCGGTGCAGCACCAGCGCGTGCAGGCCCGGGTAACAGGTCAGCACCTCCCACGTCGAGCGCGCTGCGGGGTCGCGCTCCAGGATGCAGGCGATGTCTTCTCGAAGGCGCTGGAACATGAGGCTCGCTTGAGTTGGCTGCAACTCAGTTTATCCGCAGCCCCTCGAACCTGCCGCCGTCGGGGGTACGCGCCAGCCGCAGTTCAGGCAACAAAAAGGCTCCCGAAGGAGCCTCTTCATGAGCAAGGACGCTCAGAGCCGGCGGCGGCGAGCCACGATGACCATGACGCCCAAGCCGGCCAACATCAGCGCGTACGTTTCCGGTTCCGGAACACTCGTCACACGGAAGTTGTCGACCTCGAAGGCGTTCGCAGCGGAAGACTTGAAAGTCAAGCCGGTGATCACGTCCCCGGCGGTCGCCGTCAGCGTGAGATACACGCCGACGCTGCGGTCGCCGTCCAACGAGGTGCCAAGCACCGTGTTGACGAAGCTCGCACCGCCACTGGTGTAGGTGTACGAGAGCTCGTTGTAGGTGTCAGGCGACCCCCACAGGAAGCTCACCGAGCTGGCGCCGTCGGCAAAATTGACCGTCCCGGTAGGAGTCTGCGGCTCGCTCGGCCCAATGGACCACCAGCTCGCTCCCTCCGCTCCGGGCGGCTTGGCGGTGATGACACCGACACCCGGGTCACCATCCGAGAACACATAGCCACCGCTGAAGCTCAACCATGCCGGCAGCACGTCGCTGGCTTCAAACCCATAGGTCAACGGGCCGCTCGGCGCCGCAGGGTCGGTGTAAAGGGCAACCGACTCCGTCACGACGGCCTGTGCCGCAACGGCGCACAGAGCCATGGCGCTGGCCACCGCGAACTTGGAAAGCTTCATGAGTATCCCTATTTGTTGGTCTCTGAGTGGGCGAGACCCCTCACTGCGATCTCGTTGGAGCGAAGTTACCCAAGCCCGCATGCCCGGTCGATCCCCGAACTCGGGGGTTTGTGGCGGCTGCGCGTCGCGGCGGCGATGGCCACCCGCGCTCACTTGTCGTGGCGCTTGCTTTCGGACGTCATCGCGCGCGCCACGCCGCGCAGGATCTGCACTTCGTCCGGCGTCAGGTGGGCGCGGTTGAAGAGCTGGTTCAGGCGCGGCATCAGCTTCTTCGGCGCCTCCGGGTCGAGGAAGCCGATGCTCGTCAACGAGCGCTGCCAGTGGTCGAGCAGACCCTGTACCGCCGCGCCGTCGGCCCGCAGCGACGGCGCCGTTCGAGCTGCCACCTCGAATCCCCCCAAGGCCTGCCGCCACTCGTAGGCAATGATCTGCACCGCCTGCGCCAGGTTCAGCGAGCCGTACTGCGGATCGGTGGGGATGCTCAATGACGCGTGGCAGCGGTAGACATCGTCGTTGCTCATGCCGAAGCGCTCCGAGCCGAATACGAAGGCGACGCGCTGCCCCTGCGCACCCAGCGTCGCGAACAGCTCGCGCGGCGGGTGCGTCGGCGGGCCGAAGTCGCGCGGCGTCATCGCGGTGGCACAGGCGTAGGTCACGCCGTCCAGCGCGTGGGCCAGGCTGTCGACGACGCGCGCGTTGCGCAGCACGTCGGTGGCGCCGCTGGCGAGCGAAATCGCTTCGGCCTGGTGCTGCACGTCGGCGTAGCGGGGCGCGACCAGCACCAGATCGGAAAAGCCCATGACCTTCATGGCCCGCGCCGTCGCGCCCACGTTGCCTGGGTGGCTGGTCTGCAGCAGGATGAAGCGCGTCGGGTCGGGGGCTGTCATGGGGCGACGGGTAAAATTGGGATTATGTCTACGGCCCGGCGCTTCGCGCCTTAACTTCGCAGAGCGAAGTCAGCCTGCGACGCAATCTACGATTGTCCGCAGTGCTCCACGCACGGGTCCGCTCTTTCCTCCCGCCAGTCCACGCTCTCCCTCGAGGTTGCCCCATGTCGCAAGCGCTTCATCCCATGCTCAACATCGCCATCAAGGCGGCACGCGCAGCCGGGGCGATCATCAACCGCGCCTCGCTCGATCTCGACCTGTTGAAGGTCAACACCAAGTCGCCCAACGACTTCGTGACCGAGGTGGACCAGGCCGCCGAACAGGCCATCATCGAAGTGTTGCTTACCGCCTACCCTGGCCACGGCATCCTCGCCGAAGAATCGGGCCGCGCGCACGGTGCGAAGGACAGCGACTACGTCTGGATCATCGACCCGCTGGACGGCACCACCAACTTCATTCATGGATTCCCGGTCTACGCGGTGTCGATCGCGCTCGCCTTCCGCGGCCAGGTGCAGCAGGCCGTGGTCTACGACCCGACGCGCAACGACATGTTCTTCGCTTCCAAAGGCCGCGGCGCCTTCCTCAACGACAAGCGCCTGCGGGTGTCCAAGCGCACGCGCATGGCTGAGTCGCTGATCGGCACCGGGTTCCCGTTCCGCAAGGGCGACAACTTCAAGCGCTATGTACAGATGTTCGAGGCGGTGATGCAGAACTGCGCCGGGCTGCGCCGCCCGGGCGCTGCTGCGCTCGACCTGTGCTATGTGGCTGCGGGCTACTACGACGGCTTTTTCGAGACCGGCCTGAACCCGTGGGATATCGCAGCCGGTTCGCTGCTGATCACCGAGGCCGGCGGCCTCATCGGCAACTTCACCGGCGAGGCGGACTACATGTACCAGCGCGAAGTGGTGGCCGGCAATCCGAAGATCTATGGCCAGTTGGTGCAGATTCTGGCGCCCTACACGCGCGTGCTCAAGGCCGACGAACCCGCCCACGCCGCGGCGCCGACGACGACACCGGAATCCGCATTGGCCGCCACGCAAGCCAAGCCGCCCGAGGCAGCGAAGGCCAAGGGCCCGGTGCGCATACGCCGCGCCGACCTGCCGGCCAAGGATGACGCTGCGTTCTGATGGACGCGGCGCTCAGCACCCCGCTCGTGCCCGCTGATCTCTGTGGGCACACGCCGATGATGCAGCAGTACCTGCGCATCAAGGCCGACTTCGCCGACACGCTGGTGTTCTACCGCATGGGCGACTTCTACGAGCTGTTCTTCGACGACGCCCGGCGCGCCAACAAGCTGCTCGACATCACGCTGACTTCGCGCGGCCAAAGCGCAGGCGAGCCGGTGGTCATGGCCGGTGTGCCGGTGCATTCGGTCGAGAGCTACCTCGCGAAGCTGATCAAGCTGGGCGAGGCGGTCGCGATTTGCGAACAGGTCGGCGATGTGGCCACGGCCAAAGGCCCGGTGGAGCGCAAGGTGGTACGAGTGGTCACGCCCGGCACCGTCACCGACACCGAATTGCTGGCCGACAAGAGCGACTCGCTGCTGCTGGCACTGTCGTGCCGAACCCAGCGCGGAGCGAAGACCTATGGCCTGGCATGGCTCGGCCTCACCAACGGGCAACTCGGCCTGACCGAATGCGACGAGCGCGAACTGCCGGGCTGGCTGTCGCGCCTGAACGCCGCCGAAGCGCTGGTCGACCGCGATCAGGTGCCGGCGGCCTTGGCCCAGTCGCGCATCGCGATCACCCACCGCCCGGCGTGGCAGTTCGATGCGCCGCTCGGCCAACGCAAGCTGTGCGAGCAACTGCGGGTGGTGAGCCTGGCCGGCTTCAATGCACAGGAGCTGGCGTGCGCGCATGCGGCCGCCGCCGCGCTGCTGAGCTACGCCGAACACACGCAAGGCCAGGCGCTTGCGCATGTGCGCAGCTTGCAGGTCGAGCGGGCAAGCGCCCTGCTCGACCTGCCGCCGACCACGCACCGAAACCTCGAACTCACGCAGACGCTGCGCGGCGAGGACGCGCCGACACTGCTTTCGCTGCTGGACACCTGCCGCACGGGCATGGGCAGCCGCGCCCTGCGCCACTGGCTCACTCATCCGTTGCGCGAGCGCACGGTCGCGAGCCAGCGCCACGATGCGCTCGCTGTGCTGATCGAGCATGGCGTCGAAGCGCTGCGCAATGCACTGCGCGGCGTCAGCGACGTGGAACGCATCACTGCGCGCATCGCCTTGCGTCAGGTGCGCCCGCGTGAACTCACCGGCCTGCGCGTAACGCTTCAGCAACTGCCGACGCTGCGCGTGCGGGTGCCGGCCGCGGACGCCGTGTTGCTCGGCATGCTGGCCGAGGCGCTCGAACCGTCGAGCGAAATCGAGGCCCTGCTGAGCGCCGCAATCGCCGACGAGCCTGCCGTGCTGCTGCGCGACGGCGGCGTCATCGCGCCCGGCTTCGACGCGCAGCTCGACGAGTTGCGCGGCATCGCCCAGAACTGCGACGCCTTCCTGCTCGACCTCGAGTCACGCGAGCGCACGCGCACCGGCATCGCCAACCTGCGCGTGCAGTTCAACAAGGTGCACGGCTTCTACATCGAGGTGACGCAAGGCCAGGTCGACAAGGTGCCGCTCGACTACCTGCGCCGCCAGACGCTGAAGAACGCCGAGCGCTTCATCACGCCCGAGCTGAAGGCCTTCGAGGACAAGGCGCTGTCAGCGCAGGAACGATCGCTGGCTCGCGAGAAACTGCTGTACGAGCAGGTGATCGACCAGTTGCAGACCCATCTGGAAGAGTTGACCGGCCTGGCCCGCGCGCTGGCAAGCCTGGACGCGCTGGCCACGCTGGCCGAGCGCGCCGCCACGCTCAACTGGTGCCGTCCGCAATTCGTGCGCGAGCCGTGCATCGACATCGAAGCCGGCCGCCACCCGGTGGTCGAGGCGCGCCTGCAGGAAACGGGCACGGGCAACTTCATGCCCAACGACTGCCGGCTCGACGCGACGCGCAAGATGCTCGTCATCACCGGCCCGAACATGGGTGGCAAGAGCACCTTCATGCGGCAGGTGGCGCTGATCGCGCTGCTCGCGGCGATGGGCTCGTTCGTCCCGGCCAAGGCCTGCAGGCTCGGCCCCATCGACGCGATCCACACCCGCATCGGCGCGGCCGACGATCTCGCCAACGCGCAGTCGACCTTCATGCTGGAGATGACCGAGGCCGCGGCCATCCTGCACGGTGCGACCGACCAGTCGCTGGTGCTGATGGACGAGATCGGGCGCGGCACGTCCACCTTCGACGGCCTGGCGCTCGCCGGCGCCATCGCAAGCCACCTGCATGAGCGCAGCCGTTCGTTCACGCTGTTTGCGACGCACTACTTCGAGCTGACCCATTTCCCGCTCAAGCATGAGCGCGCGCTCAACGTACACGTATCGGCGGCGGAAACTCACAACAACGGCGTCGACGACATCGTCTTCCTGCACGACATTCTTCCCGGCCCGGCAAGCCGCAGCTACGGCGTGCAAGTGGCGCGGCTGGCCGGCATGCCCGCGTCGCTGGTGCGCCAAGCACGCGCGACACTGGAGGCGCTGGAGACGCAGCAGCAGGCCGCCGACGCGCAGATCGACCTGTTCGCGGCACCCGTGCCGGCGCCGGCGCGCGAGGCGTCCGCCGTGGAAAGCGCGCTGGCGCGCCTCGACCCCGATATGCTGTCGGCCAGGGACGCTCTGGACGCGCTCTACAAGCTCAAGTCCTTGCAGGAAAGCGGCAAGTCATAGCCAAAGCCGCTTGCAGCGAGTCAGGGCGGCTGCCAGATGCTCGCGATCCAGCGGTTTCACCAGGAAATCATCCATGCCGGCGTCTCGGCACGCTTCCTGTTCCTCGGCCATCACGCCCGCGGTGAGCGCGATGATGCGCGGGCGGCCGCCAGCCTTCCACTCGCGCTGTATGCGTCGCGTCGCCTCGAGGCCATCCATCACCGGCATCTGCACATCCATCAGGATGACGTCGTAAACCTGACGCCGCAACGCCGCGATGGCGTCAGCGCCGTTGGCAGCCACGTCGGCGCGATAGCCCATGCGCTCGAGCAGCAGTGTGAGGAGCAGGACATTCACCGCGTTGTCCTCGGCAATCAGGATGCGCAGAGGATTTTGGCGGGACAGATCGCTCTGCGGCACCGGCGCCGCGGCGGCCAATGTCGACGCGCTGCGCCGTTCGAGCAGCTTGACGATCGTGTTGAACAGCGCCGCGTGCTTGACCGGCTTGGACAATTGCGCCAGCAGCCCCGCTTGGCGGGCATCGGCGTCCGGCAACGGGAACCCCGAAGTCAGCAGCGCCTGCTTGAGATCGGCGCCGCGCAGTGCATGAAGGGCGCGCGCCAGCTGCAGGCCGTCCATCTCGGGCATGTGGAAATCGAGGATGGCCAGGTCGCAGGCGTCGCCGCGTTGCGCCCATTGCAGCGCCTCCTTCGGGAAGCCGGTCCCCTGAACCTGCATGCCCCAGTCTTCCAGTTGCCGGCCGAGGATGCGCCGATTGGTGTCGTTGTCGTCGACGATCCAGACCCGCACACCCGCCAGCGGCATGGCATCGCTGGGCTGCCACTTCACCCTGGCGCCTTGCGCCGGCACGCCGGCGACGAAGCTGAAATGGAAGGTCGATCCCCGACCGAGTTCGCTCTCCACCCACACGCGACCGCCCATCAACTCGGCCAGCCGCTTGCAGATTGCGAGGCCGAGGCCCGAGCCGCCGAACTCGCGCTGCGTCGACGCATCCACCTGGCTGAACGACTGGAACAGGCGGCCGAAACGATCCTGCGGAATGCCCAAGCCGGTGTCGCGCACGGCGCAATGCAGTTCATGCCGTCCGTCCGGGGTGGGCGTGGTGCTCACCGAGACGGCCACCTCCCCTCGGGTGGCGAACTTCACGGCGTTGGACAGGTAGTTGACCAGGATCTGGCGCACCCGTCCTGCGTCGCCGACCACCGTGTGCGGCACGTCGGGCGCCAGTTCGTAGACGAGCTCGATGTCCTTCTCCCGGGCTCGGCCGGACACCAGGTCCAAGGACTCCTCGACGACGCTGTCCATCTCGAACGGCCGGCTCTCCAGCGGCAGCTTGCCCGACTCCAGGCTAGAAAAGTCCAGGATGTCGTTGATGACATTCAGCAGGTGGTCGCCGCTGCCACGGATGACGGCGGCGAACTCGCGCTGCTCGTCGTTCAGCGGCGTGTCGTTGAGCAGCCCGGCCATGCCGATGATGGCGTTCAGCGGCGTGCGGATTTCGTGGCTCATCGTCGCCAGGAACTGGCTCTTGGCCTGCGTGGCCAGCTCCAGCTCGCCGGTCTTGCGTTCGAGCTTGTCGACCAGCACGGCCCGTGTCTCGGCCAGTTCGCGCGCGGCACGCGCTTGCGACGCCTCGTGCCGTTCGTACAGCAGTTCCTCGCGGATGCGGCGGTTCTCGTCCTCGAACTGCTTGCGCCGGATCTGCGCCCGCACACGGGCCTTCAACACCATGAACTCGCCGGACTTCTGGATGTAGTCGTCCGCCCCCGCTCCCAGGCCCTCGAGCATCGCGCTGCGGTCATCGGACGCCGTCAACATGATCAGCGGGATGTCGCGCACGACCGGCGCGGCCTTGATGCGCTGGCAGGTCTGCTGGCCGCCCAGGCCGGGCATCATCAAGTCCATCAGGATGCAATCCACCGGCTGCACGGCCAGCAGCTCCAGCGCTTCTTCGCCCGAGTGCGCGGGCACCACGTCGTAGCCCTCGTCACGCAGTGTCGACGCCAACTCGTGCAGGTAGGTCGCGCTGTCGTCCACCGCGAGGATCTTCTTCGGGCCGAGCAAGCTGGTCGGGCCGTCGCCGCCGCTGCTCGCGGCACTGCGCAGCGCGGCCGCCAGCCGCGCCAGGATCACGGGGACCTCTTCGTCCTTGCGCACGAAGGCATCGGCGCCCGCATCGAGGGCGTGCAGTTCGGCGCCGCGATCCTCGGACCCGGTCAACAGCAGGCAAGGCACGCCGCGCAGTGCGGCGTCGAGCCGCATGCGGCGTATCACCGTGGTGCCGTCGACCCCCGGCAGCACGCTGTCGACGATGACGGCGCCGGGGCGCGAGGCTGCCGCCAATCGCAACCCGGTCTCGCCGTTGTCGGCGGTCGTCACGTCGTAGCCATCGTGCTCCAGGGCTTGCCGCAACGCGTCGCGGAACGTGGGGCTGTCATCGATGACGAGGATGCTCGGCAGCTCCCCGCCTCCAGCGCCGCGCCGCTGGCGTAACAGCTCCCGCGCTTTGGCGACCATGTAGTTGGTGTCGTAGGGCTTGCCGACATACTCGTCTGCACCGGTGCGAAGGCCGCGAATGCGGTCCTTCACCTCG
>JBGQEX010000036.1:0-32609 GCA_041496605.1 Piscinibacter sp. | reverse complement strand
TTAGCCTTCTCCGCCGCGATCCACTCGTAGATCAACTGCTCCAGCACGGCCAGCGGCAGCGCGCCGTTGTCGATCACCGCGTTGTGAAAGCGCCGCAGGTCGAACTTGTCGCCGAGTTCGGTGCGGGCCTTGGCGCGCAGCGCCTTGATCTTCAGCTCGCCGAGCTTGTAGCCGGTGGCCTGGCCGGGCCACACGAGGTAGCGATCCACCTCGGCCGTGATGTCATCGCGCGTGAGACCGGTGTTGTTGACCATGTAGTCGATCGCCTGCTCGCGCGTCCAGCCGAAGGCGTGAAGGCCAGTGTCGACCACGAGGCGGCTTGCGCGCAGCATCTCGTAGGAGAGATTGCCGTACTTCTGGTACGGGTCTTTGTAGAAGCCCATCTCGTCGCCCAGGCTCTCGGCGTACAGCGCCCAGCCTTCGCCGTAGGCAGTGAACCACGAGCTGCGGCGAAACGCGGGCAATTGCTTCAGCTCCTGGGCTCGCGCGCCCTGCAGGTGATGGCCCGGCACGGCCTCGTGCAGCAGCAGCGTCTCCATGCACCATTTGGTGCGCGTCTTCAGGTCGTTGGTGTTGGCCTCGAACCATCCCGGGCGGCTGCCGTCGGCCGCGCCCGGGATGTAGCGCTCGGCGTTGTTGCCTTCTTCGGGCGGCATGCTTCGGATGCCGTAGGTCTGGCGCGGCAGCTCGGCAAACATCGCGGGCAGTGCTGCGTCGGCCCGCTTCGCGATGTCGCGGTAGCCGGCCAGCATGTCTTCGGCCGTGGTGTAGAAGAACTGCGGGTCGGTGCTGATGAACTTCTGGAATTCCGCTCGCGTGCCCTTGAAGCCGGTGGCGGGGACGATGGCGTTCATCTGCGCGTCGATGCGCGCCACTTCGGCTAGGCCCAGGTCGTGGATCTGCCGCGGCGTGATGTCGGTGGTGGTGTTCCACGCGAGCATGGCCTGGTAATACGGCATGCCGCCGGGCAGGGCAGACGCGCCCAGCCGTTGCGAGGCCGCGGACAGGTAGCGCGTTTCGTAGAAGCCCTTCAGCGAACGGAAAGCTGGGATCACCTTGTCGCGAATGACGCGCTCGCCGGCCTGTGCGAGGCGCGTCTGCTCGGCCGGCGCCATGTCCCGCGGGAAGCTCTTGAAGGGCCGGAACTCGGGGCTGTCGCGCGGGTCGGCAACGAACTGCACGTCGAGCTGCTGCGGCACGCGCGACACGGCCACCTTGGGCGGCATCCAGCCTGCGTCGATGGCGAGCTGCATGCGCTCGATCAGGTTCGAAACGCTGGTGGGCACTGCGTCCAGGCGCTTCAGCCAGGCTTCGTAGTCGCGCGTGGAGTCGAAGCGTGCCGCCCCGCCGAGCTGAGGCAGCATCAAATGGAAGCCGGACATCTGCGTGATCGGCGCCCACGCATCGAAGGCGTTGGAGGGCAGGGGACCGCTCGTCTTGGTGATCGCGACCGCGGCGCTCAGGCGGTCGCGCAGGATGCGCAGCGAAACGCGGTCTTGCGGCGAAAGCCGTGCCGCATCGATGGCGCCGGCGCGCTGCTGAAATGCCGCGTAGCCCGCACTGCGCCTGAGTACCGCGGCGGCGGACTCATCGCGCAGGCGGTCGTCGTAGCGGTGTTCGCCGAAGTAAAGCGTTGCGGCGTCTGGAAACTCGCGCAGCACCCACTCCCAGTATTCGTCGAACAGCGCGTTCGCCTGGGTGGTGGCGTCGGAGCTCTGGGCCCGTGCCGGGAGCGAACCTGCGCCGAGTGCGAAAGAGAGCGCCAACGCGCTCACCGCCGGAATCCACCGCATGGTTCGTCCTCCTCGCGGACCCCGCGCCCGCGCGCTCGACTCTAAGCCAACGAGCCGGGCGCAGGCATCCCAAGAAAGTGGTGAGGTCGGTGCTCAGCCACTCCGACGACCGGAACGGTGTTCCGGCTTACTCCGCCGCATTGTGTCGGTCCCTGGTCGAAGCCAAAGCCGAGGGCTGGACAGTCGTGGTTGGGTAGATGGCAAAGACAGGCTTGTGCCTCAAGACCTTCTGCGCCTGGTCGATGCGATGCTCGTGCAGCAAGCGTCTGCTCGGTTTCTTGAGGAAGCCCGTAGGCAACGGAAAGTGAGACGCCCAACACGTCGATCACGCGGGCGCACCATCCGCGTCTCCACTCCACTGGCGGCGCTGCGGAGGTACGGTCGTCCCTGCGTTCAGCGTCCGCTGTGAGGTGATGATTCAGGCGTCCCGACCTACCGCAATGGGTCGGGTTGAGTCCGCTGAACTCGGAAGTTAGGCTAGCTAACCTGCCAAACCAGCGGACCCGACCATTTGCGGTCCTCGTCAAGGCTTGCTTTCGGGCTTCATGCTGTCGACGCCGGAGCCGTATTGCCCAGTTCAGCGCCGTGGCAGTTTTGGAGCGGTGCGTCCGGCCGCACTGGGATCACTGGCCGAGTCGCTCGATATCTGCTGTCGACAGGGGTGCCTCGTGCTCGAAGGGCTTGCCCATGCTGCGCCCCGCTGAAAAGCGATTCGCGGATCGTCATCGGAAGATCACTTCGGCGAGCTGGGGCGCGGGTAGACCGCGGCGCGCCAGCCGCGCCGCTCGAACGGTAGCCACTGCCCTTCGGGCTGCGCGAGGCGTTCGGCCACTGCATAAAGCACCGCCGGGTGCACGGCCATGCCGATGTGGCTGCTGACGACCTCGATGCTCTCGGTGTGCGGCCCACTGGTCTCCACACTGTTTTGCCATGCGACGACACCGTCGCTGCGGCTGTAGATCGCGGTCGTCGGCACCCGCGGCGTCTGCGTGACCTGCTGCCAGCGGCGCGGATCAACCGAGTTCTCGCCGCTCGTGAACTCGTAGATGCGCCAGGCATTGCTGGAGCGCGGATGGCCGCTGATCGGGCTGCCCAGCGTGATGACGCAGCGCACCGCATCGGGCCGCTGCGCCGCGAACAAACGCGCGTAGGCGCCGCCGAGGCTCTGGCCGATCAGGCTCACCTTGCGGCCGCTCTTCGCATACAGCCTGTCGATCGTCGCGAGCATCGCTTCTTCGACGCTCGGGCGCGGGCCGTAGTTGCGGCCGAGGCCCCACCCATGGACCTCGTAGCCGCGACGCGTCAGGAAGTCGCGCAGCAGACGCGTCGAATGGTCGCTCGCGACCAGGCCCGGCAGCACCAGCACCGGGTGCCCGTCACCACGCGGTGCGAGGCGCAGCCAAGGCAGCGCCGCGAAGCCGGCGGCCAGCTCCCATGACGCGCGCAGCTCGAGCAGTTGCAGCAGGCGCGAGGGCGGGGCGACGCGCGAGGCCGTGGTGCTGGTGGTGTTCATGCTTGTCTCCTGCTTGCCGTGGTTCATGGTCTATAGAAGGTACTTGGAGCGAAGGTAGTTCAGGTAGCCGCGCGCTTCGCCCACGATATACGGCGAAAGAAACGTCAGCGCGTAGTACGCCGCAAGCGCTGGCTCGGCGTGCGCCTGGGTGCCGCGCTTCGGCGTCAGGCGCTTGAAGCTGAACCAGCAGGTGGTGGCGAACACGATCTGCAGTGCGAGCATCTCGACGTCCTCGTCGCTCGCTTCGATCACGCCTGCGTCCTTCAGGCCGGCGCACAGGCTCCTCGACCCGAGCAGGCTGCGGGCCGTCAGGGCCTGCGCACGGGCCTCGAGCTCGGGGTATTCGCTGAGCAGGTAGCCGACATCGCGGTAGATGAAGCGGTACTCGTTGATCGCCTCGAAGGTGAGGTGCAGCGACAGCCACGCGTCGTCGAGCGCATCGACGCTCGCGGCCGCGTCCATGCACGCGGACAGCCGCTCCTCGAAGCGGCGGAACAGCCCTCCGACGATCAGCTGCTTGGCCTTGAAGTGGTAGTGCAGGTTGCCGGGGCTGATGCCCAGTTCGGCGGCGATGCGGTGCGTCGACCCGGCAGCCAGCCCGTCCTGGTTGAACAGCGCGAGGCTGGCCTCGAGGATGCGGTCACGGGTTCGCGTCGCGGCCACCGTCATGCGTTCGTTCTGCGGCCAACCCGATGCGAGCGCGCCATGCATCAGCGCTTGCGCTGCGCCGCCTTCAGGCCGCGCAGCTCGGCCTTCAGCGCGGCCACGTCTTCGGTCAGCGCCTGCAGCGCTTCGATCGAAGGCATGCCCATGCGCTCCAGCGCCTGAACCACGCGCTGGTCGAACACCGCCTCGAACTTGCGTAGGCCGAAGGCCTCCTGGGCGGCTTTTTTGGCTGCAACATCGCGCTTGACCAGACCCGACCAGCCCTGCCCGGGTTCGACGCCGAGGATCGCCTCGAACACGCGGCTCTGGCGCTGCACCACCTCGTCGCGTGCGTTGCCCAGCGCCTTCAGGCCGGCGCGCAGCAGATTCGGCTGCGCGGCTTCGGTGACGGATTCGGTGATGGGCGCCTCGGCTCGAACTGCACCTCGCTTGCGTACCGGCGCGCGCGCACTGCCGCGCTTGATCGATGCCGCGGGCTTGGCTGTGGCGCGCTTCGTCTTGGTGACCATCGTGTTTCCCCTTCGCAGGCATGATGCCTGACAAGCTGCGGGCCGCGCGGATGGGTTGCAAAGGTACAAAGGCCTTCGCACGCGCGGAGGCCTTGCACTCACTGCAGTGAAATCAAATCAGCTGCGGGCCTTGACGCGGCGCACGGCCTTCTTGACCGTGCGCTTGGCGGTGGCGGCCACTTCGACCACTTCTGCCTCGGCGCCGATGACGCGGGCCGACAGGCGCTTCGTGCCTTCGACGGCGCGGTTCGCGATCTCGAGCGAGACCTGTGCGGCCGGCATCGTCAGGCTGCCGACGGTCGTGATGGCGGTGCTGCCGAAGGCGGTCTCGACGCGCTCACTGGTCGCGGCGATGCGCTGGATGCCGCCGTTGATGCCACCGGCCAGAAACTCGATGGCCTGCTCGGCGCGATTGGAGCCGCTCGCGATGCCGCCTTCGACGAGGCCGGCGAATTGCTGCTGCACGTCGATCAGGCTGGCCTTGACGGCCTCGTTCACCAGCGGCAGCGAGCGGCTGTTCAGGAACGCGGCGTAGCGTGTGTTTGCGCCGCTGACGATACGCTGCGCACCGGCGCGATACGCGCCGACGATGAGCTTGCCGACCTGGCTGTATTGGCCGACAACGTGGGTGGCGACCGAGCTGAGAGTTTGCGTGGACATGTGAGGATCTCCGTGGATGATGATGAAGTACCGCGTGACGCCTGTGTTTTAAGCCACGATGCGGCTGCGTCCACTCGATGACTGGATCATCTTTGACAAGGCCTAGGCTCTGAAAGCTAGAAGCCCACGATACTTAGTACGACTGCCCTAGGCAGGCTGGAAGAAAGCCCTCAATGGGGCCGATGGGCTGCGGTGCCGGGAGCGCGCGTTCGATTGGCGGGTGCTTTGGGTTCGGCCACGCGCTTCTTCGCCACGGGCCGTGCGACGCGCACCGGCGCAGCGGCTGTTAGCGCAGGAAGCTTCGTCTCTTGCACGGCGACGGGTGCCAGGTGCTGCAATTCGCGCAGCGACGCCAGCAAGTGCTGCGTGAGTTCGTGCACTTCGGGCTGCGACAGCACCCGTCGGCATGCGGTGATGCCGAACTCCATCTCGCCGGCATAACTCTGCACGGTGATGTTCAGGCCCACGCCGTGGTACGGGATCGACACCGGGTAGTAGTGCACCATGCGCGCCCCGGCCATGTAGAGCGGCACGGCAGGCCCCGGCACGTTCGAGATCGCCACGTTGGCCAGCGCCGGCAAACGCGTGCCCAGGTTGGATCGTCCGTAAAGTGAAGCCATGCCCGTCATCAGCCACGGTGAACCTGCGATCGGCAGGTCGGTGCCGAGAATCGACTTCAGGCCGCCGATCAATTCCTTCGACGCCTCAGACGATTCACGGATCGCCTGGAAGCGCTTGGCCGGGTCGGCGAGATCAGTGGCGAGGTCGACGCGGATGGCGGATACCTGGTTGTTGTTCGAGTTGTCGTCGGCCTCGCGCAGGCTCACCGGCACCATCGCGATCAGCGACTTGCGTGGCAGCAGCTCGCGCTCGTTGAGAAACTTGCGCAGCGCGCCGCTGCACATCGCCATCACCACGTCGTTGAGCGTGCCGCCCATCTGCTTGCCGAGTGTCCTGAGTTCGGCCAACGGCACCGACAGGCTGCCAAACGAACGTTGGTTGGTGATCGACGCGTTGAAGATCGTCTTCGGCGCCGTCTTCAGGCCCAGGCTGCGCTCGCGCGGCGCCTTCCTGCGGGCACTGATGAATTGCATCGCGGTGCAGCCCAGCGCCTTGGCCGTCTGCGGCAGCATCTTGCCGAGCTTCACGTACTGCGCCGCCGAGTTCGAGATGGCAGCCTGCAGCAGCTCGGCCACGCCGAGCTGATAGGCATTGCCAGCGCGCGCGGGCCGGGGCGGGCGCACGTCGCGGGCCTGCGGCGTCACGTCGTAGAACACCTTGGCGATCTCGATCCCCGCTTTGCCATCGACGCCGCTGTGATGAGCCTTGGAGTAGTACGCGATCTGGCCGTTGGCCAGCCCGTCGATGACGTACACCTCCCACAGCGGGCGGCTGCGGTCGAGCAAGCTGGAATGCAGTCGTGCGACCAGCACCTCGAGCTGCGCCATCGTGCCCGGGCGGCGCAGCGTGACGCTTCGCACGTGGTAGTCGAGGTCGATGTCGTCGTCGTCGATCCACACCGGGTCTGCCAGCTCGAAAGGCATCGGTGCCAGCTTGCGGTGGAACAGCCGCGCCAGGTGCAACCGCTTAGCCAACTGCGCCTTCACGTCGTCGTAGTAGTCGCCTCGGTAGTCCTCGGGCAGATCGAACAGCATCAGGCTGCCCACATGCATCGGTGTCTCCGGGGTTTCCAGATGCAGGAACGATGCGTCCATGCTGCTCAAGTGGTCCATGCGTTTGTCTCCGTTGGAAGGTGTGGTGCTCGCGCTCTCAGGCTTGGATGCTCTTCGGCGCCTTTGCAGACCGCACCGCCAGCAGCAAGACGATTCCCGAAAGCAGATACAGCGCCATCACCAGATACATGCTGTAGACGGGGCTGCCGGTCTTCGCAGTGATCGCACCGGTGACGGCCGGGCTGGCTGCCGCACCCAGGTTGCCGAGGCTGCTGATGAGTGCGATGCCGGCGGCGGCTCCGACCTTCGACAGGTACTCGGTGGTGATGGTGAAGAACAGCGGCGTGGCCGCGGCGATGCCGATCACCGAAAGCGACAGCGCAGCCAACGAGGCACCCAGGTTCCCTTGTGTCAAGGTGGTCAGCCCCAAGCCGACGGCGGCGATGGCGACGCTGGCGGCGAAGTGCCAGCGGCGCTCGCTGTGCTTGTCGGAGTGGCGGCCGATCAGGATCATGCCGAACACGCCGATCAGGCTCGGCAACGCCGCGTACAGGCCGATCTGCATCAGGTCGGCGACACCCCAGCTCTTGATGAGCGTCGGCACCCAGAAGATCATCGTGTAGGTCGCGCCGAGCAGCAGGAAGTAGACGAGCGCCAGCACATAGACCTTGCGATCGCGCAGCATCTGGCCGAGGCTCGCATGCGATGCGCAAGCGACGTTCTTCTGGTCGTTGTCGAGGTTGGTTCGCAGCGCCTTCTTTTCCGACGCGCTCAGCCAGTGGGCGTCTTCAGGTTTGTCCTGCAGGTAGAAGTAGGCGACGATGCCGAGCAGCGTGGCGGGCAAGCCCTGCACGAGGAACAGCCACTGCCAGCCGGCCAGGCCGTTGGCGCCGTCCAGGTACTTCATGATGCCGCCGCACAGCGGGCCGGCGATGACGCTCGCCACCGTGGTGGCAGCCATGAAGATGGCAATCATCTGGCCGCGCCGCGCCGACGGATACCAGAAGGTGAGATACAGGATGATGCCGGGGAAGAAGCCGGCCTCGAACACGCCGAGCAGGAAGCGCAGCACGTAGAACTGCGTCGGCGTCTGCACGAACATCATCGCCGCGGCGACGATGCCCCAGCAGACCATGATGCGCAGCAGCGTCTTGCGCGCGCCGATCTTTTCGAGCATCAGGTTGCTCGGCACTTCGAACAGGAAGTAGCCGATGAAGAAGATGCCGGCGCCCAGGCCATAGACCGCATCGCTGAAGCTCAGCACCTGCTTCATCTGCAGTTGCGCGTAGCCGATGTTGATGCGGTCGAGGTAGGCGACCATGTAGCAGACGATCAGCAACGGAATGATCCGCCAGCTCACCTTCGAATACAGCGCGTCGACGGCGTTGACCTTGGGAAGCGCAGGTTGCGTGCCTGGTGCACGCGCCACGTGGGTGTTCATCGATGTCTCCGGTGGTGATGTCGATGAGCGTGAGAACTGCCATCAACTGCTTGAGACTTTATCGACGACCCTGTGTGCGCGGGTTCGGATAGCCAGGCCTCCCCCTGCAGGGGCTGCGCGCCTGCAGGCACGCCCGGTGCAGAGCATTGCACGGCATCGCCCGAGTCGAAGATCAAGGTCTTCGGCAACGCGCTTGTTCGGATATGAGAGTGACGGACTAGGGCCGCGACGGCACCGACAGCACCAACTGGCACTGCCGCTCGAGCTCCACGGCCCACGCGCGCGCTGTCGCGTCGTCGGCATGGACGAGCAACACATAGCGTCTTCCGCCGAAGGCCGAGTGGAACAGCGTTTGCACCGTACGCGCCGACGGCGGGTGCGGCAAATCGGCGCAAGCGTTCAGCGCCGTCGTCCAGGCGGCGAGGATCTCGTCATGCACGCGTCGGTGGTGTTTCAGCTCGGCGATCTGATGCTCGAGGGCGAGCATCCTGGCGTCGTAGTAAGGTAACTCCGGCGCGTCGATGCCGAGCGTGAGCCGCAACAGGTGGTGCAAGCGTTCCTGCCACGACGCATCCTTCGCCTGCACGACCTGCTTTTCGATGGCCGCGAGCAGCACGTCCATGCCATGGCGCACATAGCCAGACAACAGCGCCTGCTTGCTGGGAAAGTACTCGTACAGCGTGCCGACCGAGATGCCGGTCTCCAGCGCCACGGCGCGGGTGGTGAGCCGCTCCCAACCGTCCGCTTGCCAAATCCGAACAAAGGCGTCGTAGATCGCCTGCACCGTGAAGCGTGCGCGCGCCTGTGAAGGGCGCTTCAGCGGCTTGGCACGCGGCGCGCTCACCGGTGCATGAGCGACGTGGCGCATTCCGAACCCACGATGAGACGGGGCTCCCTACAGTCAAGCCACCGACCTTTGACGACGAAGCGAGACACAACCATGAATGACACGACGATCACCATCACCCGGCTGCTCACCGACAAGCTGTCATTGAATCACAGCCGCATCGACACGCGGGCGATGCCCCTGCCGCTCGCGCAGGGCGAGGCGTTGCTGAAGATCTCGCGCGTGGCGATCACCACCAACAACATCACCTACGCTGCGTTTGGCGAGGCGATGCAGTACTGGGGCTTCTTTCCGACGGACGACGATGCGTGGGGCCACATGCCGGTGTGGGGCTTCGTCGATGTCGTCGCCTAGACCGTTTCGGGCGTCGAAGTCGGCGAGCGCTCGTACGGCTACTTTCCGATCGCGAGCCACTTGAGCGTTGTGCCAGAGCGAGTGACGGCGCGCGGCTTCTACGACGGCGCCCAACACCGTAAGTCGCTCACCTCGGCCTACAACCAATACACGCGTTGCAGCCAGGACCCTTTGTACGCACCGGAACGCGAGGACCACCAAATGATCGTACGGCCGCTGTTCATCACCTCGTTCATGCTGGCCGACTTGAGTGCAGGGCGTCCAGCATAGCCGCTGCCGGCGGCGGAGCGCACATCTGCATCGCGAGCAAGGATCTAAGCTGAATGGCGGGCAGGCAGTCAATCGCGAGCTTCATGACCGGCGAGGAGCAGTCGAAATCGAGTGTCCCGCCGATCGGACCGATGCAGAGGGGATTCACCGAGGAACAGATCATTGGCTTCGTGCGCGAATCTAATGCTGGACTGCCCATCAAAGAGCTGTGCAGAAAGCATGGGTTCGGTGAGACTGGCTGCTACGCCTGGAAGGCCATGTGCGGCGGCACGAAGGTCTCCGACGCAGCGCGTCTGGAGACATTGGAAGCCAGCGAACGGCAAACTCAAACGGCTGCCGGCGACTCGGTCGACGACTCGTCGAATGAGCGCCCGAACCACGGAAGACTTCGCTCCGTCGGCGGTTCGCGAGTCAACAGCGGTCATCCGTGCGTTCTCCTGCGTACGATCGACGTTGGTTTTTCTACCGTCCGACCGAAGCGGTGATTGACGAGAATCAACATGCGTATCCGCCGGCCTGATCCCCCCCGCACGGAATGGACCAGGGTTCGTGGCGGGCCCCCTTGCGATCGACCCACCGAGAGCACCGCGCCATGAGATCGTTGCGCCGCCACACTGAACGTCACCGCACCGAGCGCATCGGTTGGCTGCGGGCCGCCGTACTGGGCGCCAACGACGGCATCGTGTCGACAGCCAGTCTCGTGGTCGGCGTCGCGGCTGCCGGTTCGAGCCATGGCAACATTCTGGTGACCGGCGTCGCAGGCTTGGTGGCCGGGGCGATGTCGATGGCCGCCGGCGAATATGTCTCTGTGCATTCGCAGGCAGACACCGAGAACGCCGACCTGTCGCGTGAGTGGGCGGAGCTCGAGACGGATCCTGCCGCGGAGCAGCGCGAACTGACAGCGATCTATGTCGGCCGGGGGCTCGAGCCCGGCCTGGCGCAGCAGGTGGCCGAGCAACTGATGACGCACGACGCCCTCGGCGCCCATGGGCGCGACGAGCTCGGCATCTCCGAAGCCCACGCCGCCCGGCCGGTTCAGGCCGCGTTGGCGTCGGCCGCGAGCTTTGGGGTCGGTGCGCTTCTGCCGTTGGCCGTGACGGCATTGACGCCCGGGCGGGGGCTGATTCCCTGGGTGTCGGGGATGTCGCTCGCGTTCCTGGCCTTGTTGGGCGCCATCGCCGCCCGGGCTGGCGGCGCCGGCGTCCTGGCGGGCGCATGGCGGGTCTCCTTCTGGGGCGCACTGGCGATGGCGATCACCGCAGGCGTGGGGGCGCTGTTCGGCGCGGGCGTTTGATCGGGAGGCGCCGCCGGCCTCGGCCGCAGCTCTCGAGTCGCCAGCGTCTCGGGAAGCAGCCGGGTTCACAACCCAAAGGAGCGACACGACAACGACGATTGGATTCCGCGCGGCGTGGTAGTTGCACTTCTCGTGCGCATTGGCGCGGTTTGCTCCACGAAGAACCTTGTGTGAACGGATGCCGACGCGGTGGACTACTGGACCAAACCCACCCATCGACTTCGGGCGCTTCAGCCACGGTGATGCGCATGCTGCCGAGCGGACCAGCGTTCAGTTGATCTCGTGCATTGTTGTCGGGGTGCGAGCCCCGAAATGTCTGGCCGTTCGCCTGGCCTATGACCGCGTCTCGAATGGTCGTTTGCGCCGCTGGATGTCCGGTGGAGGACGGTCCGAGCCGGCCCATGGCGGTATCAAGGCACCCCGGCGCCGTCACCCCAATTGATGATGCCGTCAGTGGTTCGTCGCTGGCGATACTCCCGGGCACTGGATGGGGGACGGGACGGCAGCTCCGAGCCGGCGCGGCGAAGGGTGTTTGGCAAGATCTGAAACGAGAGGGATTGCGTACGCATCGTCTGGATGCAGTCGCGTCGCGCCTTGTGTCACTGGAGTTATGCGACGGGCAGCGTGCTGGGCCTTTCGTCGTTGTGGGCTCGCCGCTGCGCCGGCGATCACGCCCGCTGAAGGCTGGGGACGAGCCGCTCGCTTTGCGGCATCGTCGCGCCGTCGCCCATCTCGGTGGCGATCTGGGTGCACACGGCGCGGCACAGCATTGCTGCTCGTTCGCTCTGGATGCGGTAGAAGATCTGCGTGCCGTCGCGCCGGCGCGCGAGGATGCCGGCGCGGTACAGCGTGGCCAGGTGCTGTGACATGTTGGGCTGCGTCGCGTCGATCTCCGACAGCAGCTGCGACACGTTCTTCTCGCCGTGGCACAAGGCGCTGATCAGCCGCAGCCGCACCGGGGTCGACAGCACCGAAAACAGCTCCGCCGCGGTTTCAAAGACCTTGTCGGATTCGTTGCTGCTCACGCTGGCCTCCACGGGCAATTCCTGCGCCGTGATGATAGCGCAGCAGGCCCCGCATATCGGTCAATGCGCAAGCACCTAATCGCGGCCGGGGTCGGCCTGCGCGTCACTTGAAGTGGTAGTGATCCTGCTGCAGCGCCGCGGCGACGGCGTTCACGTCTTCAGGAAACATGCCGAGATTCATCTGCGTGTTGCAGTACTCGACCATGGCCACCAGGCGAGCCGGCGAGTTGATTCGGCCCTGCGGCCGGTAGATCGCACTGCCGTCGCCCCCCACGTTGCGGGCGTGGCATTGCGCGCATTGGTGCTCCGCGATGAGCCGGCGCCCGAGCGCCGGGTCGGCGTCCTTGAACGGGTCGGTCTGCTGCGCTGCCACCGCTGGGGCGAGCGCCAGCAGTGCGACGCCGAGAAGAATTCGATGCATCGTCGACATGGCGGCCTCCGGCTGTCCATCCGATGGTGCATCGTAAGCGGCTGCGGAGCCGCCAACAAGCCCGCGCTTCACCGATAGCGCTGCGCCATCGCGTCCAGCGGCAGCGGCTTGATGCGGTCGGCATGGCCGGCGCAGCCGAAGGCCTCGAAGCGCGCCTTGCACACGGCGCGCGCGGCGGTCCTGGCGGCGATCAGCGGCTTGCGCGGATCGAACTCGCCGGGCTCGCGCGCCAGGCTGCGGCGTATCGCGCCGGTCATCGCCAGGCGGATGTCGGTGTCGATGTTGATCTTGCGCACGCCGCTTCGGATGCCGCGTTGGATCTCTTCGAGCGGCACGCCATAGGTCTGCTTGATGTCGCCGCCGTACTCGCGAATGATGGCGAGCCATTCCTGCGGCACGCTCGACGAACCGTGCATCACGAGATGCGTGTTCGGAACGCTGGCGTGAATGGCCGCGATGCGATCGATCGCCAGGATGTCGCCGGTGGGCGCGCGCGAGAACTTGTAGGCGCCGTGGCTGGTGCCGATGGCGATCGCGAGGGCGTCGACGCCGGTTTTCGCGACGAAGTCGCGCGCCTCGGCGGGGTCGGTGAGCATCATGTCGTGTGTCAGCGTGCCCTCGGCGCCGACGCCGTCTTCCTCGCCGGCTCGACCCGTTTCAAGCGAACCCAGGCAGCCCAGTTCGCCCTCCACCGACACGCCCACTGCATGCGCGATCTCGCAGACGCGGCGCGTCACGTCGACGTTGTAGGCGGTGCTCGCAGGCGTCTTGGCGTCTTCCTTCAGCGAGCCGTCCATCATCACGCTGCTGAAGCCGGAGCGGATGGCTTGCACGCACACCGCCGGCGATGCGCCATGGTCCTGGTGCAGCACCAGCGGGATGTCGGGATGCGCCTCGACGGCCGCGAGCACCATGTGGCGCAGGTAAGGCTCGCCCGCGTATTTGCGTGCGCCCGCCGAGGCCTGCAGGATCACCGGGCTGCGCGTCTCTTCGGCTGCCTCCATGATGGCCTGGATCTGCTCGAGGTTGTTGACGTTGAATGCCGGAACGCCATAGCCGTGTTCGGCGGCATGGTCCAGCAGTTGGCGCAAGGAGATGAAGGCCATGGGAGCTTCCTGTGCAGAGTTGTCGAGGTCATGCGGCCAGCGGCGACGCATGGGCGGCGTTGGCGGCGAGCACATGCGCGGCCACTTCGCCGAGGTCGCGGAAGACCCGGTGCGGCACGGCCTCGGCAATCGCTTCGCCGCCGTTGTAGCCATAGGGCACGGCCCACGCGGCCACGCCGGCGTTGCGTGCGGTTTCGACGTCGGTGCGCGAGTCGCCGACGTGCGCGGCGCGATGCGTTTCGCCGCCCAGCACGCTCAGCACATGGTCGAGCGTCGAGCGGTGCGGCTTCTTGTGCGGCAGCGAGTCGCCGCCGACGACCAGGTCGAAACAGTGGTGCAGCCGCGTCGCGTCGAGCACACGCGTGGCGAAGCGCTTCTCCTTGTTGGTGAGGCAGGCCAGCCTGACGCCGGAGTCCTTCAGTGTTGCCAGCGCATCGCGGCAGCCGGGGTAGGGCACGCCGGTCGAGCCGGCCGTCACGCCATAGTGGAACGCGAAGCGCTCGAGCACGCGCTCCGGCGACAGCTGCGCCGCCAGTGCCGGGCGTTCGAGCAGCAGATGGGCGAGCAGGCGCAACATCATCTCGCGCGTGCCGGCACCGATGAAGCCGGCGATGAGCGATACCGGCTGGCGCCCGATGCCGAACTCGGCCAGCGCGCGGTTGGCCGCTTCGGCGATTTCGCCGGCGGTGTCGACGAGCGTGCCGTCGAGGTCGAATGTGATGACCGAATAGCGCATCGGGGTTCCTTTCAGTTGGATGTTTCAGCGTCGAGCGCACCGACGACGAGGCGGGCCAGGTTGTCGACCGTGAAGCCGAAGTGCTCGAACACCGCCGGCCCCGGCGCCGATTCGCCGAAGCCGTCGATGCCGAGCACGGCGGCGCAGCCGTAGCCCAACCAGAAGCGGCTCACGCCGGCCTCGACGGCGATGCGCGGCAGCTCGGGTGGCAGCACGCGCTGGCGCCAGGCGCGCTCCTGGCGGTCGAACAGCGTCGTGCAAGGCATCGACACCACGCGCACCGGCACGCCGCGCGCGTCGAGCTCGCGCTGCGTCGCGATGGCGAGTGCCACTTCGGATCCGGTAGCAAGAATCACCGCGCGTGCGTTCGCGCGCTCGCTGAGCACATAGCCGCCGCGCTGGATTGCCAACGCCTGCTCGGGCGTGCGCGGCTGCAGCGGCAGGTTCTGGCGCGACAGCAGCAATGCGCTCGGGCGGGTGCGCTGCGCGAGCGCATGGGTCCAGGCGCTCGCGGTCTCGGCCGCGTCGGCGGGTCGCCAGACGTCGAGGTTCGGGATCAGGCGCAGGCTGGCGGCGTGCTCCACCGGCTGGTGCGTCGGGCCGTCTTCGCCCAGACCCACGCTGTCGTGCGTGAACACGTGGATGACGCGCAGCTTCATCAGCGCGGCCATGCGGATCGCATTGCGGCTGTAGTCGCAGAAGGTCAGGAAGGTGCCGCCGTAGGGGATGAAGCCGCCGTGCAGCGCGATGCCGTTCATCAGTGCGGCCATGCCGAATTCGCGCACGCCGTAGTTGATGTGGCGCCCGCCCGGCTGGCCACCGCGCACTGCGCCGCAACCGGGGAAATCGGTCAGGTTCGAGCCGGTGAGGTCGGCGCTGCCGCCGAGCATCTCGGGCAGCTTGGGCGCCAGCGCGCCGAGCGCCTGTTGCGAGGCCTTGCGCGTGGCCACGTTCTCGCCGCGCTGCGCGAAGCGGGCCACGGTTTCGAGCGCTTCGCCGTGAAAGCCCTTGGGCAGCTCGCCGGCCATGCGGCGCTCGAATTCGAGTGCCTCCGCCGGATACAGCTTTCGGTAGGAAGCCCACAGCGAACGCCACGCGCCTTCGGCATCGGCGCCCCGCGCGCGGGCATTCCACGCTTGCGCGACGTCGTCGGGCACGACGAAGGGCTCGTGCTGCCAGGCCAGCGCGGCGCGCGTGCGCTGCGTCTCGTCCGCTCCGAGCGGCTCGCCGTGCGCACGGGCGCTGCCGGCGCGGTTCGGCGAGCCCTTGCCGATGCTCGTCTTGCAGACGATCAGCGTCGGCTTGCCGGTGCGTGCGCTGGCCTGCGCGATCGCCGCGTCGACCGCATCGACATCGTGGCCGTCGAGCGGGCCGATCACGTTCCAGCCGTACGCTTCGAAGCGCCGCGGCGTGTCGTCGGCGAACCACGGCGTCACCGGGCCGTCGATGCTGATGCCGTTGTCGTCGTACAGCGCGATCAGCTTGTCGAGCTTCAATGCACCGGCCAGTGAGCAGGCTTCGTGGCTGACGCCTTCCATCAGGCAGCCGTCGCCCAGGAACACGAAGCTGCGGTGGTCGACGATCGCGTGCCCCGGGCGGTTGAATTCGTCGGCCAGCAGCTTCTCGGCGAGCGCCATGCCCACGGCGTTGGCCAGCCCCTGGCCGAGCGGGCCGGTGGTGGTTTCGACGCCCGGCGTCAGGCCCACCTCGGGGTGGCCTGGCGTCTTGCTGCCGAGTTGGCGGAAGCGCTTCAATTCATCGATCGGCAGTTCATAGCCCGTGAGATGCAGCAGTGCGTAGAGCAGCATCGACGCGTGGCCGTTGGACAGCACGAAGCGATCGCGGTCGGCCCAGCGGGGGTTCGCCGGGTTGTGCTTGAGGTGCCGGTCCCACAGCGCCACGGCCATTTCGGCCATGCCCATCGGCGCCCCCGGATGGCCGCTTCTGGCTTGCTCCACCGCGTCGACGGCGAGTATGCGCAGCGCGTCGGCCATGCCCTTCGAGAGCAAGGAATCGGGCGCCTGCAGGTCCGACAGGACGGCGGCGGCAAGGGGTGCGTTCATCGGTGGGTCTCCTTGAGTCTTGATGGAAACTGGTACAGCGCAAGGCAATGTCATCCCGGCGCACGCCGGGATCCACTGCTGGAGGCGAGACTGTGGATCCCGGCGTGCGCCGGGATGACGGACGCGTCGGTCATGCCGAGCGCCGCTTCTGGTCCATCAGGCGCAGGATCATCGGCGTGAAGATCAGCTGCATCGCCAGGCCCATCTTTCCGCCGGGCACGACGATGTTGTTGGGCCGGCTCATCCACGAGTTCTGCAGCATCGACATCAGGTACTGGAAATCGATGCCCTTGGGGTTGGCGAAGCGGATCACCACCATGCTTTCGTCGGCGCTCGGGATGTCCTTCGCGATGAACGGGTTGGAGGTGTCCACGGTCGGCACGCGCTGGAAGTTCACGTGCGTGCGGCTGAACTGCGGGCAGATGTGATTCACGTAGTCGGGCATGCGGCGCAGGATGGTCTCGACCACCGCCTCCTGGCTGTAGCCGCGCAGGTTCTGGTCGCGGTGCAGCTTCTGGATCCATTCGAGGTTGATGATCGGCACCACGCCGACCAGCAAGTCGACGTGGCGCGCCACGTTCGCGTCGGGCCCCACATAGCCGCCGTGCAGGCCTTCGTAGAACAAGAGATCGCTCTTGTCCTGCATCGGCTGCCAGGCCGTGAAGGTTCCGGGATCGCCGCCGAGCTGCTTGGCTTCCTCGGCGTCGTGGATGTAGCGGCGCACCTGGCCGTGCCCGGTTTCGGCGTAGTCGCCGAACACGCGGTCCAGCTCGGCGAGCAGGTTGGACTCGGGGCCGAAATGGCTGATCTGCGGGCCTTCGCTGTGGTCGGCCTTGCGCACGCGCTCGCGCATCTCGGCGCGGTCGAAGCGATGGAACGAATCGCCTTCGATGACCTGGGCCGAGATGTTTTCGCGCCGGAAGATGTGCGCGAAGCTCTTCATCACGGTGGTGGTGCCGGCGCCGGACGATCCGGTCACGGCAATGATGGGGTGGCGTTGCGACATGGCAGGACCTCAGGCCAGGGCTTCGGGGCGGTACAGCGAGCGCTCGTTGAACAGCGGCGACGAGTACGGCTTGTCGGTGCCGGCGTCGGACTCGGCGTGGTAGCGCTCGATGCGTACCACCTCGTTGCGCGAGCCCAGGATCACCGGCACGCGCTGGTGCAGTGACTCCGGCACCACGTCGAGCATGCGTTGGCGCCCGGTCGTGATGGCGCCGCCGGCCTGCTCGATCAGCAGGGCGATCGGGTTCGCCTCGTACATGAGCCGCAGGCGCCCGGCGCGCGCCGGGTCCTTGCTGTCGCGCGGGTACATGTAGACGCCGCCGCGCACCAGGATGCGGTGCACCTCGGCCACCATCGACGCGACCCAACGCATGTTGAAGTCGCGGCCGCGCTCGCCGGCGCGGCCGGACTGGCACTCGCTGACGTAGCGGTGGATCGGCGGCTCCCAGAAGCGCGCGTTGCTGGCGTTGATCGCGAACTCGCTGCTGTCTTCGGGGATCGTCATGCTCGGGTGGGTCAGGATGAAGTTGCCGATCTCGCGGTCGAGCGTGAAACCGTGCGTGCCCTTGCCCACGCTCAGCACCAGCATCGTTGCCGGCCCGTAGATGGCGTAGCCCGCGGCCACCTGCGCCCGGCCGGGTTGCAGGTAGTCGGCGGTGTCCGGTGGCGTGGTCTTGTCGTGGCGCAGCACCGAGAAGATGGTGCCGACCGAAACGTTGACGTCGGTGTTCGACGAACCGTCGAGCGGGTCGAACACCAGCAGAAAGTTGCCCCGTTTGAACTCGGCCGGAATGGCATACGGCGCTTCGAGTTCCTCCGACGCCATGCCGGCCACCAGCCCACCCCATTCGCAGCTGCGGATCAGCACGTCGTTGGCGAGCACGTCGAGCTTCTTCTGCACTTCGCCCTGCACGTTGGTCTCGGCCAGCGCGCCGAGGTAGCCGCCGAGCGCACCTTTGGCCGTCATCGCCGAGATGGCTTTCACCGCGGCGGCCACGTCGACCAGCAGCGCGCCGAGGTCGCTGGCACCTGCTATGCCCGCGAGTTGCTGGATGAGGAATTTCGACAGCGTGGTGCGTCCGAGGTGCATGGGTCTCTCCGTCAGTTCGTTTGGGTTGGCGTGGCGGCGAAGACCCGGCTGGCGCGGATGTCGTCGGCGGCGATCGTCGTCAGGTCGTCACGCGTGAGCTCGCGCTCGCGTTGCGCGAACAGGCGGCTCGCCTGGCGCAGCCGCGCGCGCTCGAGCGCGTTGCGCACGCTGCGCGCATTGGCGAAATGGGGCTGGCGGATGCGCAGCGCGAGGTAGTCGGCAAACGCCTCGCGTGCGTCGTCGCCGAAGCGGTAGTTCTGCTGCTCGAGCATCTTGTCGCCGATGCACAGCAGCTCGTGCGGCGCGTAGTCGGGGAAGTCGATGTGGTGCGCGATGCGCGAGCTCAGTCCCGGGTTGGACTTGAAGAAGGTGTCCATGCGGTCCTTGTAGCCGGCGAGGATGACGACCAGGTCGTCGCGCTGGTTCTCCATCACCTGCAGCAGGATCTCGATCGCTTCCTGCCCGTAGTCGCGCTCGTTCTCGGGCCGGTACAGGTAGTAGGCCTCGTCGATGAAGAGCACGCCGCCCATCGCCTTTTTCAGCACCTCGCGCGTTTTCGGCGCGGTGTGCCCGATGTACTGGCCCACCAGATCGTCGCGCGTGACGGCCGTGAGGTGGCCTTTGCGCACGTAGCCCAGTCGGTGCAGGATCTGCGCCATGCGCAGGGCGACCGTGGTCTTGCCGGTGCCGGGGTTGCCGGTGAAGCACATGTGCAGCGACGGCGCCTGCGCCGCCAGGCCGAGGTTGCCGCGCAGCTTGTCGATGACGAGCAGCGCGGCGATGTCGCGGATGCGCTGCTTCACCGGCGCCAGGCCGATCAGGTCGCGCTCGAGTTCGGCGATCACCGATTCGACCTGGCTTTGCGCGAGCACGTCGTTGACCGTGCGCGCGGTCGCGACATCCTGCGGCGCCGGGTCGTCGGGTGCCGGCGCGGCCGTGCCGGGGATCGAGTACAGCGGCGTCGCCATCACGCTGCCTTCGCGAGGGGCGCGGCGAGTTCGCGGCGCATCGCGTCGATCACGGCCCGGTAGTCGGGTTGGCCGAAGATCGCGCTGCCGGCGACGAAGGTGTCGGCGCCGGCGTCGGCCGCCGACCGGATGTTGTCGGCCTTGATGCCGCCGTCGACCTCGAGCCGGATGTCGCGCCCGCTCGCTTCGATGATGCGCCGGGCCTGTTCGATCTTGCGCAGCGCGCTGGCGATGAAGCTCTGCCCGCCGAAGCCGGGATTGACGCTCATGATGAGGACGAGGTCGACCTTGTCGATCGTCCACTCGAGCACGTCGAGCGGCGCGGCCGGGTTGAACGCGAGTCCGGCGCGACAGCCTTCGGCCCGGATCAGCTGCAGCGTGCGATCCACGTGCGCGCTGGCGTCGGGGTGGAAGCTCACCAGATCCGCACCGGCCTTGCAGAACGCCTGCGCGAGTGTGTCGACCGGCTGCACCATCAGGTGCACGTCGAGCGGCACCTTTGTGCCGTCAGCGCGCACGCAATGCGGCTTGAGGGCCTGCGCCACCATCGGGCCGATCGTCAGGTTCGGCACATAGTGGTTGTCCATCACGTCGAAGTGAATCCAGTCGGCGCCGGCGGCGATGACGCGCTTCACCTCGTCGCCGAGATGCGCGAAATCAGCCGAGAGGATGGACGGGGCGATGCGGGCCAACATCTCAGTACCGCTGGCCTTCGGGCTTGTCGGTCGCGTAGCTGCGCAGCGTGACGCGCATGGTTCGCCCGTTCACCTCCTGCCGCTCGATCGCGAAGCCGGGTTCGACCTTCGGCCGATTGACGATGAAGCTCATCGCCACCGACTCGACGCCGCGCGTCGAGTCGAAGGCCATCAGGCGGATGTAGTGGTTCGGGAAGGTCTTGCGGCAGTTCGTCAACTCGAGCATCACGCCGGCGGCGTCGTGCAGGTCGAACATCGGCATGCCGAACATTTCCCAGTAGGTGTTGCGCGGGTGCGGGTCGTCGGTGTATTCCACGCTCCAGGCGTAGCCCTTGCCGAGGCCGTACTCGATCTGCAGCGCAATCTCGGCGTCGCTGAGCTCGGGCAGGAAACTGAACTGGCCTTGGGTGATGCGGCCGGTGGGGTTGGTCATCATGGTGGGCTTCTCCTTCAGGCCACCGCGGGGGTGACGGCGTAGTCGCTGGTGTCGGTCGAGGCGTAGTTGAAGGACACGTCCTTCCAGGTTTCGAGCGCCTGCGCCAGCGGTGTGCAGAACTGCGCCGCCTTCTGCAGGATCTGCGGCCCCTCGTTCTTGATGTCGCGCCCTTCGTTGCGCGCCTTGACCATGCATTCGAGCGCCACGCGGTTGGCCACCGCGCCGGCCTGGATGCCCGCCGGGTGGCCGATCGTGCCGCCGCCGAACTGCAGGATCACGTCGTCGCCGAACAGGTCGACCAGCTGGTGCATCTGCCCGGCGTGGATGCCGCCCGAGGCCACCGGCATCACCTTCTTCATGTCGGCCCAGTCCTGCTCGAAGAACAGCCCGCGCTGCAGGTCTTGCCGAGTGATGCTGTCGCGGCACACGTTGTAGTAGCCCTGCACCGTCATCGGGTCGCCTTCGAGCTTGCCGACCGCTGTGCCGGCGTGCAGGTGATCGACGCCGGCCAGGCGCAGCCACTTGGCCATCACCCGAAAGCTCACGCCGTGGTTCTTCTGCCGCGTGTAGGTGCCGTGCCCCGCGCGGTGCATGTGGACGATCATGTCGTTCTTGCGTGCCCAGTTGGCCATGCTCTGGATCGCCGACCAGCCGATCACGAGGTCGAGCATGATCACCACCGAGCCCAGCTCCTTGGCGAACTCGGCGCGCTCGTAGATGTCTTCCATCGTCGCGCCGGTCACGTTCAGGTAGCTGCCCTTGACTTCACCCGTGGCCGCGCTGGCCTTGTTGACGCCTTCCATCACGTAGAGGAAGCGGTCACGCCAGTGCATGAAGGGTTGCGAGTTGATGTTCTCGTCGTCCTTCATGAAGTCGAGCCCGCCCTTCAGGCCTTCGTAGATCACGCGGCCGTAGTTGCGCGCCGACAAACCCAGCTTGGGCTTGGTGGTGGCGCCCAGCAGCGGGCGGCCGAACTTGTCGAGCCGCTCGCGTTCGACCACCAGGCCGGTGGGCGGGCCCTTGAACGTCTTGACGTAGGCCACCGGGATGCGGATGTCTTCCAGGCGCGCCGCCTTCAGCGGCTTGAAGCTGAACACGTTGCCGATCAGGCTCGCCGTCATGTTGGCGATCGAGCCTTCTTCGAACAGGATCAGGTCGTAGGCAACCCAGGCGAAGTACTGGCCGCTGTTTTGTCCATCCTTGCTGGGCACCGGCTCGACCTTGTAGGCCTTGGCGCGGTAGCTGTCGCAGGCGGTGAGGCGGTCAGTCCAGACCACCGTCCAGGTGGCAGTGGACGATTCGCCGGCCACGGCTGCGGCCGCCTCGATCGGGTCGACACCTTCCTGCGGCGTGATGCGGAACAGGCAGATGACGTCGGTGTCGCGCGGCACGTAGTCCGCATCCCAGTAGCCCATCTGGCGGTACTTCAGGACTCCGGCGGAGTACCGCCTTTTCGCGTCGGTGATGACGCCTTCTTCCACGGGTTTGTTCACGGCCTTTTCCTTGCAGTGCATCGCCATTGACGGCGCGGTCGGATCAATATAAGTTTCGATTGAAATAAGGGGAATTCAGATGTTGTTTGGTTTCGATTCAGGAAAGACTGAATGAAGGCGATCACCTTCCGCCAGCTGCGCGTGTTTGCCGAAGTTGCCCGGCAGCTCAGCTTCGTGCGCGCCGCCGAAGTGCTGCACCTCACGCCGCCCGCGGTGACGATGCAGGTGAAGGAGCTGGAGGGGCAGGTCGGGCTGCCGATGTTCGAGCGGCAGGGACGCAAGGTGTCGCTGACCACGGCGGGCGAGTACTTCCTCGTCTACGCCAAACGGCTGATCGCCACCTTGAAGGACGCGGACGACGCGATGGCCCGCTTCAAGCGGGTCGAGGCGGGGCAGCTGAACATCGGCATGGTCAGCACGGCGCAGTACTTCCTGCCGCACCTGCTGGCGCGTTTTCGCGAGGAACATCCCGGGATCGAAGTGCGCCTGCAGGTCGCCGGCAACCGGGAGCAGCTGGTCGCGCTGCTGCATGCGAACGAGGTCGACCTGGCGGTGATGGGCCGCCCGCCGACGGAGCTGGCCACGCGCTCCGAGCCGTTTGCGGCCCACCCGCTGGTGTTCGTCTGCCCGCCGGGGCACCCGCTGCTGAACATCGGCCACCCGCCGGCCGAGGCGCTGCAGTCCTACCCGTTCATCGCGCGCGAAGCGGGTTCGGGTACGCGCAACGCGATGGAAGCTTTCTTCAAGGAGCGGCGCATTGCGCCGCGCATCACGATGGAGTTGGGCAGCAACGAAACCATCAAGCAGGCCGTGATGGCCGGCATGGGCTTGAGCTTCCTGTCATTGCACACCGTGGGGCTGGAGCTGCGCAGCGGCCTGCTGCACGTGCTGTCGGTGGAGGGCACGCCGGTGATGCGCACCTGGAACGTCGTGCACCTGCTGTCCAAGCTGCTGTCGCCGGCTGCCGAGGCGTTTCGCTATTTCATCATCGAGGAAGGCGAGGCTTACCTCGTTGCGCACGACACGCCCTTGCTCAGCCCGCCTTGATGCACAGCAAAGCGCGCGCGGCCGCGAGCGCCGAACATGGCTGACCAACTTGCAAGGAGTGCCCTCATGAAAGTGAATGTCGGAACGGTCGACCGCGTCATCCGTATCGGTGCCGGTGTCGTGCTCGTCGGCTTGGCCTACGTCGGAACCATCGGCGCCTGGGGCTACATCGGCGTGCTTCCGCTGCTGACCGGACTCGTGAGGGTGTGTCCGGCGTACTGGCTGATCGGCGTCGACACCTGCCCGGGCGGCCAACGCTGACGCAGCCATGGAAACGTCGTTCGCGATCGACCTCGTCCAGCAGGCGGACTATCGTTTCGAGGTGCGCTTCGACAACCCGGCGGTGCCGGTGCTGGTGACCGATGAAAACGCGCCGCTGGGGCGCGACGCGGGGCCCAGCCCGTCGCGCCTGCTCGGCACGGCGGTGGCGAACTGTCTTGCGGCCAGCCTGCTGTTCTCGATGCGCAAGTTCAAGAACACGCCCGATCCGATCCGCGCGCGGGCCACCGTGAGCCTGGCGCGCAACGAGCAAAAGCGCCTGCGCATCGGCCACATCGGCGTCGATCTTCACCTCGGCGTACCCGCGGCCAAGGTCAACATGCTGGATCGCATCCTCGCGCAGTTCGAGGACTTCTGCGTCATCACGCAGAGCGTGCGGGCCGCCTTCCCGGTCGACGTGCGGGTGTTCGACAGCGACGGCGTCTTGCTCGAGGCGCCCGCTGCGGCTGACGCAGCGATGGCGGCGTGACGCGACGAGGGCCTAAAGGTTTGCACCTACTCCATCCGAGCAATGTTGGCGAGCTAATGCGTCAGTGAGAATCGGCGCAGTCCAGCGCCGGGCGGGTCGCGCCGCGGCGCAACAGCTTCGTTCAAATCGGGAGGCAAGCATGAAACAGGTTTCTCGGCTCGCTGCCGGGCTGCTGGTGGCCGCCGCGCCGCTGGTGCAGGCCCAGGACGCAAACCTCGGTCGCAACCTCGCAGCCGCTTGCGCGAACTGCCATGGCACCAACGGCAACGCGCGTGGCGACTCCAAGCAACTTGCCGGTGTGCCGGCCGAGAAGATCCTCGCGGCCATCGCAGACTTCAAGAGCGGCGCGCAGCCCGCGACGATCATGCATCAGATCGCCAAGGGCTATACCGATGATCAGTTCAAGCTGATCGCCGCGTATTTCTCGGCGCAGCCGGCGAAGAAGTGAGGAGACGGCCATGACCCAAGCATCCCATCTCTCCCGTCGTCGCGTGCTCGGTGCCGGCCTCGCCGCCGCGGCCGCAGGCCCACTGGCCGGTTGCGCCAACCTGGGCTTCGGCCCATCGATCGGCCGCGTCGTGGTCGTCGGCGGCGGCTACGGCGGCGCCACGGCGGCGCGGTATCTGCGCCTGTGGGGCGGCAATGTCGACGTCACGCTGGTCGAGCGCAACGCCAACTTCGTGTCCTGCCCGATCTCCAACCTGGTGCTCGGCGGCCACAAGCAGATGAGCGACATCACGCTGTCGTACGCGGGCCTCGAGGCCGTGGGCGTCAAGCGCATTCAGGGCGACGCGGTGGCCATCGACCCGCAGGCCAAGGAGGTGCGGCTGGCCGACGGCCGCAAGCTGCCCTACGACCGCGTCATCGTGTCGCCGGGCATCGACTTCATGCTCGACCAGGTCGCAGGCCTGGCCGAGCCGGCGGCGCAGGAGAAGATCCTGCACAGCTGGAAGGCCGGAGCGCAGACCGTGGCCTTGCGCCGCCAGTTGGAGGCGATGCCCGACGGCGGCGTCTATGCGCTGGCGATCCCGAAGGTGCCGTATCGCTGCCCACCGGGGCCCTACGAGCGTGCCTGCATGGTGGCCAGCTACCTCAAGCAATTCAAGCCGAAGTCCAAGGTGCTGGTGCTCGACGCGAATCCGGAAATCCAGTCGAAGAAGGCGCTGTTCGAGAAGGCCTTCGCCGACCACTACAAGGGCATCATCGAGTACCGGCCGAACAACGAGCTCAAGCAGGTCGACGCAGCGACCAACACCGCCAAGCTCGAGTTCGACGATGTCAAGGCCGATGTGCTCAATGTCGTGCCGCCGCAGCGCGCCGGCGATATCGCGCGCACCACGGGCCTGGTGAACATGAACAACCGCTGGGTCGGCGTGGACTGGCTGACGATGGAGTCCACCGCGGTGCCGGGCGTTCATGTGCTGGGCGACGCCACGTTCTCCGCGCCGCTGATGCCGAAGTCTGGCCACATGGCCAACCAGCATGCCAAGGTGGCCGCCGCGGCGATCATCGAGCTGCTCAAGGGCCAGCCGGTGAACCCCACGCCGGTGGTGTTGAACACCTGCTACAGCTTCGTCACCGCACGCGACGTGATCCACGTCGCCTCGGTGCACCAGTACGACGCCAAGGACAAGATCTTCAAGACCGTGCCGGGTTCCGGCGGCGTCTCGGTGGCGGCCAATCAGGTCGAGGGCCGCAATGCGCTGGCCTGGGCCGAGAACATCTGGGCCGACATGCTCGCCACCTGATTCACCTCATCCCGCTGATGTAGGACGACACCGCCTTGGCTTCGAGTTCGGTCAGCTTCGACGCCACCGAATGCATGACCGCGTTGTCGTTCGTGCGTTCGCGGGCGTTGAACTTCTTCAGCTGGTTCTCGATGTAGAGCGCATGCTGGCCCGCCAGGCGCGGCAATGCCTCGGTGCCGCGCCCGGTGTTGCCGTGGCAACTGGCACACGCGGGGATGCCCGAATACGGGTTGCCGCGGTCGAAGATGAAGCGCCCCACCTGCGCGAGATCGCTGTCTTCCTGCGCATGCGCGAGCGGCGTGCGCGACTCGAAGTAGCGGCCCAATGCGGCAAAGTCCTCGGCCGACAAATCGTCCACCATCGGCCGCATCGTGTCGCTCTTGCGGCGACCGGACTTGTAGTCCGCCAGTTGCCGTGCCACGTAAGCGGCGTGCTGGCCGGCCAGGCGCGGGAACACCGGACTCGAACTCTCGCCGTCGACGCCATGGCAGATGAAACACTTGCCCTGCACGATCTCCAACGCACGGTCGGCGTCGGCGGCGCCGGCGCCCACCGACAGGCCCAGCAGCAGCGTGCCCAAGGCCAGTCCCGGCTTGAAGCAACGCATGCCGGATCCGCTGGATGACGCTCGCAAAGACCGGCGCAGGTCGTCAGCGACCGAGGCTCGCGCAGGCCCGTTGCAAGCGCTGCTTTGCGTCGTCGGCGATCGCTTGCATCTCGGGCTTGCCCACCAACTCGACCATGGTCTGCGGGTCGATGAAAGCGACCACGACCTGCCGCGGGCCCGCCTGCCGAACGATCACGTTGCAGGGCAGCAGCAAGCCGATGTCGGGTTCGGCTTGCAGCGCCTTGTACGCGAGCGGTGGATTGCAGGCACCGAGGATGCGGTAAGGCGCCATCTCGACGCCCAGCTTTTCCTTCATCGCCGCCGCGATGTCGAGGTCGCTCAAGACCCCGAAGCCTTCCTTCTTGAGGGCGTCGACGACCGCCGGCACCGCCTCGTCGAACGGGATGTGCAGCGTGGTGCTGAATCCGTACATGGCTCTGACTCCTTGTGTGGCACCCCGTTTCAGGGGCGAATGTAGGCGTAGCCCTGATGCTGTTTCTTCATCAGCTCGACCACGCCCGCCGGCACGTAGCCGATGTCGGGAAGCATGTCGGCGTAGACGAGCTTCTGGGCCTTCATGGTGTTCTCGCACGCCACGATCTTCACGCCGCCCTTGAGCGCATCGGCAACACGCTTTCCGACCACGGAGTCGCTCTTGAGCATGCCGATGCCGGGGCCGTAGACCACGATCTCGAGATCGACGGTGTCGCTGCCCAGATCGTCGATGAGATTCCTCGCGTTGTTGAGCGCGAGGTTCCATTTCTGCGGGTCGCCGTCGCTGACCTGGAACACGACCTTGTTCTTCGCAGCCGCGGTTTGTGCGAGCGTGGGCAGGGGAGCGAGCATCACGAGCGCGACCGCCGCGAATGTCGTGAATAGCCTTCTTTGCATCGAACCGGTCATGGGTGCTCCTTGGGTGGGGTGCTGGTCAGTCACGTTCCTGCTCCATCAGCAAATAGGTGTTGTAGGCGTTCA
Organism: Piscinibacter sp.; assembly: GCA_041496605.1. Lineage (GTDB taxonomy): Bacteria > Pseudomonadota > Gammaproteobacteria > Burkholderiales > Burkholderiaceae_C > Albitalea. Next base: position 5,417 of record JBGQEX010000036.1, on the reverse strand, counting down.
TCCGGTTGGCGGCATTGAACAGCGGCAGATGCTCGAAGCGCGACCAGTCGGCCTTTCGATAGGCCTCGTCGAACGGCTCCAGGTTGCGCGCCGCCTCGCCCATGGCCCGCCGCAGGTGCGCGAGGTAATCGCGAGTCAAAGTGAGATCTTCCTTCGCGCTGGTGGACTGCGGGCCGTGGCCGGGCACGATGACCTGCGCGTCGAACTTCAGCAACTGGTCGAGGGCGGTGATCCAGTGCTTGCTGTCGGCCTGGCCGACGAAGGGCACGCGGCCGCGAAACACCAGGTCGCCGGCAAACAGCACCCGTTCCGCGGGCAGGTAGAACACCAGGTCTTCCGGGCTGTGCGACGGGCCGGCGGGGCGGATCTGGAACTGCACGCCGCCGATCGCCAGATCGGTCGCGCCGTCCAGCCACTGGTCGGCCGGGACCAGCCGCGTGCTGTCGTCGATCCACGGGAACAGCTCCTGGCGGCTGGCCTGCAGGCGCAGCCGCGCCGTGTCGGAGTTGAGGTATTCCTGCCCGAGACGGTGCGCGACGATCGTGGCCCCGGCGTCCTTGAAGGCCTGCAGCCCGTAGATGTGGTCGGCGTGGTAGTGGGTGACGAGCACGTGGCTCACCGGTTTGGGTGTGATGCGGCGAATCTCCTGCAGCAGCTTGCGCGCCAGTGCCGGCGAGCCCAAGGCGTCGATGACGACGACCGAGGTGTCGGTCACGACGAAGCCGGCGTTGGAGATGAAATTCTGGTTGGCCGCCGAGCCGAGCGCCGACTGCCCCTGCACGAAGTAGCTGTGCGGCGCCACCTGCACGGGCGTCATCGCCACCGTCGCGTCGTCGATCGCCCAGGCCGCGGCGGCACTGAAGACGGCGAGCACCGCGAACACGGCGCGATGAAAGTAGTACATTCGCATCGACTGATATTAATGAGAATTGCGCCCGGAAACGGGCCTTGTTGATGATCGTTTCTACCGATGTCGCCGCGCCGAATCGATGACGCACGTCAAGGTGACCGGCCGGCTGCCCAACGATGCTGCCCGACAGGGCGCCATCGGCGAGACCGCAGCGCAGCCACGGAGCACACAGGTGATCGACGCCATCATTGAACGCCTCGGCGAGATCGGGGCCATCACCGCCGCCGGTGCGGCGATCGGCGTGCTGTTCGGCTTCTTTGCGCAGCGTTCGCGCTTCTGCCTGCGCGCGGCCGTCATCGAGTTCGTGCGCAACACGCATGAAGGCAAGCTCACGATCTGGCTGTTCGCATTTGCCGCCGCGGTGTTCCTGACCCAGTTGTTCGTCGTGCTCGGCTGGCTCGACGTGAGCACGGCGCGGCAACTTGCCGCGCGCGGCAGCGTGTCGGGTGCCGCGGTCGGCGGGGCGCTGTTCGGCATCGGCATGATCCTCGCGCGCGGCTGCGCCAGCCGGCTGCTGGTGCTGGCCGCGCAGGGCAACCTGCGCGCCTTGCTGTCCGGCCTGGTGTTCGCGGTGACGGCGCAGGCCGCGCTGTCGGGCGTGCTGTCGCCGTTGCGGCTGGCGATCTCGGGGTGGTGGACCGTCGAGGGCGGCACCGCACGCGACCTCATCGCGACCACCGGCATCGGGCACATCGGCGGTGTCGTCTTCGGTGCCGCGTGGCTGCTCGCGGCCTTCGTCTGGGCGCACCGCCAGCGCGTCCCCGCGTGGCGGCGTATCGGCGCCACCGCGGTGGGCGCGATGGTCGCGCTGACGTGGCTCGCCACCTACCAGGTGTCGCGCCATGCCTTCGACGTGATTCCCATCCAGAGCCTGAGCTTCACCGGGCCATCGTCCGACGTGCTGATGCTGGTGCTGTCGCCGCCGGGCCAGCCGCTGAAGTTCGACCTTGGGCTGGTGCCCGGTGTCTTCCTCGGCTCGTTCATCGCGGCGGCGCTGTTCGGCGAACTCAAGCTCGAAGGCTTCCAGGGCGGGCAGAGCATGCGGCGCTACATCGTCGGGGCATTGTTGATGGGCTTCGGCGGCATGCTCGCCGGCGGCTGCGCGGTGGGCGCGGGGCTGTCCGGCGCAGCGGTCTTCACCGTCACCGCGTGGGTCACCTTGTCGACGATGTGGGCCGGCGCCGCATTGACCGACGCGCTGGTCGATCGGCGTGCCGAAGGCTCGTCAACGACAGCCCAGCCGACGCCGGCCGCAGCGAGCTACGCCAGCCCCTGAGCGGCCCCGCCCGGCCTGGCCGGCTCGGCCTACTTGCCGCTCGACTTGCGCTCGCCGCGTTGCGCCTTGAGGGCCGCCTTGCAGCCGTCGGACAGCTTGGCGCGGTTCTCCCTCATGCAGGCCTTGATGCGCCCGTCACCGGGCTTCGCGCCCGCGCACAGGGTTTGCACATCCTGGCGGCAGGCTTCGGCGACAGGGCCGCCGACACGCGGGGCCGCTTCATCGGCCGCGAAGGCGGACGACACGGCGATGACGCCGAAAAGGGAGAGGGCGGCAAGGGTCTGGGTGAGCTTCATGGAAGGGACTCCGTGGTCAAGGTGGTTGCGGTGTTGCGGTGTCGAATGCATCGGTGCCGATGGAACGGCGATTCGGGCCCGATGCAGCAGGCGCAGACAAGCCGCCTTCGCAGACAACGCAGGAGCCATGCAGCTGTTGACAATGCCGCAAAGCGAATCGCTTCTTTGCGCTTCTTCACACGCCGCCGCGGTCGTGCGCCGGACCTTGCGCTTGCGCAATGGCTTCGCTGCAGGCGAATCTACAGTCCCCGAAAGAAATCAAGAAGGCCGGCAGGAGACGATGCATGTCCACGGTGAGCCTGCGCAAGATATGCAAGAGCTTCGGCAAGACGGCCGTGCTGCGCGACGTCGACCTGGAGATCGCCGACGGCGAGTTCGTTGTCATGGTGGGGCCGTCGGGTTGCGGCAAGTCCACGCTGCTGAACTGCATTGCCGGACTCGACACCGTGACCAGCGGCGAGGTCTGGATTGGCGGCCGACGGGTCAACGACATGCCGCCCAAGGACCGCGACATCGCGATGGTGTTCCAGGCGTATGCGCTGTACCCGAACATGAACGTGCGCGACAACATCACCTTCGGCCTGGAGATGCGCAACGTTCCCAAGCCCCAGCAGGCCGCGGCGCTGGCGCGTGTGTCCGAGCTGCTGCAGATCGGCAACCTGCTCGACCGCAAGCCGGGGCAGCTTTCCGGCGGGCAGCGCCAGCGCGTGGCGATGGGGCGGGCGATGGTGCGCGAGCCGGCGGTGTTCCTGTTCGATGAGCCGCTGTCCAACCTGGACGCGAAACTGCGCGTGCAGATGCGCGCCGAGCTGAAGGCGCTGCACCAGCGGTTGCGGCAGACCGTGGTCTACGTGACGCACGACCAGGTCGAGGCGATGACGCTGGCCGACCGCATCGTCGTGATGAACGCAGGCCGCATCGAGCAGGTGGGCTCGCCGGTGGAGCTTTACGACCGCCCCGCCGACATCTTCGTCGCCGGTTTCATCGGCTCGCCGGCGATGAACTTCATCGTCGGCCAGGCGCGCGCACAGCCGGGCGGCACCGGCACGCTGCTCGTCACCGTGGATGGAGCCGCGTTTCCACTCCCGGCGGGCATCCACCCGAGCGCCGGCCAGGCCATCACCCTGGGCGTTCGGCCGGAGCATCTGGCCTTGGCCGCCGACAGCCCGGTTCAGCTGAAGGTCGACATCGTCGAGCCGACCGGCGACGAGACGCATCTGTACGGCAAGGTCGGCGACGAGTTGGTGTGCGTGCGCCTGCACGAGCGCGTGGCCATCACGCTCGGCCAGTTCGTTCCGCTGGCCTGGCCGCTCGACCGGCTGCACGTGTTCGACACGGCCAGCGGGTCTCGACTGTCGGCGTGTTGATTTCCGCGCTCGTCAGGTCCACGTCGTCGGGGCGTGAACAGGCCCTGGCTACCAAGGGAGGCAGCGCAAGTTTGACGATTGCTGGCGCTGGTCGCATTCAGCTTGAAGCTGAGGCCCTCTCGAACAGGACCTCCACGGCAAGCCCGGTGCCACTTGGAGGCGTTTGCAGACTCACCTGCGCGCCAATGCGAGAAGCGAACTCCCGCACGATGGGCAGGCCGAGACCGCAGCCGCTGGATTCACTGTCGTTGAGACGATAGAACCGCTCGAACACGCGATCTCGTTGATCGTGAGGGATGCCGGGGCCGTTGTCCTCTACCGTCAAGCGACTGCCGGCATCCAGCACTTCGATGTGGACCGTCACGGTGCCGCCCGCTTGTGTGTAGCGGATCGCGTTGTCCACGAGGTTCGACACGATCTCGCGAACCGCAACCGGGTGGCCCGCCACCAAGGCCGCGGCGCCGACCATTGAAAACCCGAGGTCGATGCTCTTGGCCTGCGCCTGTGCGGACAGATCCTCCAAGACTTGCTGCACCGCGTGATCCAATTCAAATCCGGCGCGCGAGTGATCGGGGACATGGGCTTCAGCCGATGACAAGGTCAGCAACTGGTTCACGAGCCGGACCGCCTGCTGCACCGTGCGCCGGATTGCAGCGAGCGACTCGGCCCGGCCCTCCGCCTCGGTAGCACGCACGGCGTAGCTGACCTGGGTGTTCAGCACCGTGAGCGGCGTGCGCAGTTGATGTGCGGCATCCTGGATGAACACGCGCTGGGCGTCGGTGTATTGCTCCAATCGTTTGACGTACTCGTTGATGGCGGTCACGAGCGGCGACAACTCTGCGGGTATCGACTTCGGCTGCAACGGTTCCAGCGTTCCCGGCGAGCGCGACATCACCACATCGCGCAGGCTCAACACCGGCTGCAAGCCTCGCCGCAGGCCGAACAAGATGAATACCGTTGCCAGCGCGAGGATGACCAATTGCTGGCCCACCGCTTCGATCCAAAGCTTGTGTGTCAGCGCTGTGTGGCCCCCGAGCGTCTGGGCGATCTCGACGAGCACGGGTTGCGAGCCCTGTGCGCCGACGACGGGCTGCAGGAATGCGACGACGCGGACCGGCACCGACCGTACGGACGTGTCGAAAAAGAAGGGCTGTTCGGGCTGCAACGGCACCTCAGGCACCGGCAATTCGCCATAGCCCGACAGCAGCTGCCCCGACTCGGTCATCACCCGGTAGTAGACCCGGTCCTGGTGCTCCGATTGAAAGAGCTCCAGCGCCGACGGAGGAACGTGTTCTTGAAACTCCCCCTCTTCGAATCGCAACTGTTCAGCAATGATTCGCGCGGACCCGAGCAAGAGCCGGTCCTGGACGACAGTGGCCGTGTGGCGGGCATTGCCGTAGGTGATTGCCGCATCGACCGCGACGGCGCTTGCCAACGGCAGCAGCACCCACGTCAGCAGCTGCGCACGAAGGCTATGGGCCACGGTGTCCTTGCCTGAGCAGATAGCCCAGTCCGCGCAGCGTCGCGATGATGGCGTCGCTGCCTTCGAGCTTCTTTCTCAGCCGATG
>JBGQEX010000035.1:0-32951 GCA_041496605.1 Piscinibacter sp. | reverse complement strand
GGTCGAACAGCTGCAGCGATTCGACCTCGTCGTCGAACAGCTCGATACGGATCGCGAGTTCGGAATGCTCGGCCGGGAACACGTCGATGGTGTCGCCGCGCACGCGGAAGGTGCCACGCGAGAAGTCGGTCTCGTTGCGCTGGTACTGCATGCGGATCAGCTGCGAGATGACGTCGCGCTGACCGACCTTGTCGTGCACCCGCAGCGTCATCACCATGCGGTGGTAGTCGCCCGGGTTGCCGATGCCGTAGATCGCGCTCACGGTGGCAACGATCACCACGTCGCGGCGCTCAAGCAGGCTCTTCGTGGCCGACAGTCGCATCTGCTCGATGGTTTCGTTGATGGAGCTGTCCTTCTCGATGAACAGGTCGCGTTGGGGTACGTAGGCCTCGGGCTGGTAGTAATCGTAGTAGCTGACGAAGTACTCGACGGCGTTCTTTGGAAAGAACTCCCGGAACTCGCTGTACAGCTGCGCGGCCAGCGTCTTGTTCGGCGCGAACACGATCGCAGGCCGACCGAGCTGGGCGATCACGTTGGCCATCGTGAAGGTCTTGCCCGAGCCGGTCACGCCAAGCAGCGTCTGGAAGCTCAGGCCATCGTTCACACCCTCGACCAGCTGCACGATGGCCGTGGGCTGGTCGCCGGCCGGCGGATAGGGCTGGAACAGCTGGAACGGCGAGTCGGGATAGCTGACGAATTCGCCCACGGCCAGGGCATTTGCGGGGGCCACTTCGGCGGCAAGATCGGGCAAGTCAGCCATGGCAGATAAAATCCTCGGGTTTTCCCGTGGTACGGGACAACGGGGCAATCGCTCAGCGTAGCCCAATTCCAACCGCCGCTCTACTGACAAGGACTGTTCATGGCATCGCTCTTCGCCTCCGTCGACATGGCTCCCCGCGACCCGATCCTCGGGTTGAACGAGCAGTTCAACGCCGACCCGAACCCCGCGAAGGTGAACCTCGGTGTCGGCGTGTACTACGACGACGACGGCAAGCTGCCGCTGCTGAAGTGCGTGGCCGAAGCTGAACGGCACATGCTCGAAGCGCCGACGGCGCGCGGCTACTTGCCCATCGACGGCATCGCGGCCTACGACAAAGCCGTGCAGAACCTTGTATTTGGTGCCGACAGCGCCGCTGTCAAGGCCGGCCGGATTGCCACCGTGCAAGCGCTCGGCGGCACCGGCGGACTGAAGCTCGGCGCCGACTTCCTCAAGCGGCTCAGTCCCGGGGCACAGGTGCTGATCAGCGATCCGAGCTGGGAAAACCACCGCGCACTGTTCGAGGCGGCCGGTTTCCCGGTCGCCACCTACCCGTACTACGACGCCGCCAAGCGCGGCATCGACTTCGACGCCATGCTATCGGGGCTGCGTGGCGCGACCAGCGGCTCCATCGTCGTGCTGCACGCCTGCTGCCACAACCCGACCGGCTACGACATCACGCTCGATCAGTGGCGGCAGGTCATCGCCGCCATCAAGGAGCGCAGCCTGGTGCCCTTTCTCGACATGGCCTATCAGGGCTTCGGGGAGGGCATTGCCGAAGACGGCGCCGTCGTCGGCCTGTTCATCGACAGCGGACTCGACTTCTTCGTCTCCACCAGCTTCTCGAAGAGCTTCTCGCTGTATGGCGAGCGTGTCGGCGCGCTGAGCGTGGTGTGCGAATCCAAGGAAGAATCCGCGCGCGTGTTGAGCCAGCTCAAGCGCGTGATCCGCACCAATTACTCCAACCCACCGACGCATGGCGCACAGGTGGTCGCCACCGTGCTGACCACACCGGCCCTGCGCACGCTGTGGGAACAAGAACTCGCCGGCATGCGCGTGCGAATCAAGCAGATGCGCGCGTCGCTGCAGGCCAAGCTGAAGGCGGCGGGTGTGGCGCAGGACATGAGCTTCATCACCGAGCAAAGGGGCATGTTCAGCTATTCCGGCCTGAACCAAGGCCAGATGCAGCGCCTGCGCAGCGAATTCGGCATTTACGGCGTCGACTCCGGACGCATTTGCGTGGCCGCGCTGAACAGCAAGAACATCGACGCCGTCGTCAGCGCGATGGCCAAGGTGCTCTGAGCCGACGACGCCGGCGCCGGCACACTTCGGCGGAGTAAGCGCCAAGAAAGCATGATTTTCTGGGGTTTGCACCGAGGGGTTTGCACCGACGCTTGCAGTGGGCGATGTCGGACGCATCTGTTTAGAATGTTGCAACGCACAAACACAGTCGGTTACCAGGGTCTGCCCAAACTGCCGCGTTGGTCTGACCGGTCCCACGAGCGAACGCTTGCTGGCACGCTCAACTCGAGGAATGTCCATGCTGTACCAACTCTATGAAGCCCAACGCGCTCTGTTGAGCCCGTTCGCCGAATTCGCCAGTGCGTCGTCCAAGCTCTACAGCCACCCGCTCTCGCCCTTGACCCACACGCCGCTGTCGCAACGCGTCTCCGCGGGTCTCGACCTGATGCACCGGCTGTCGAAGGAATACGAGAAGCCGCAGTTCGACATCACGTCGGCCACGGTCGGCGGCGTCGATGTGGCGGTGCAGGAACAGGTGGCCTTGACCAAACCTTTCTGCAGGTTGCTGCGCTTCAAGCGCTTCACCGACAACTTGCCGGCACTCACGCGCATGAAGGACCAGGCCACCGTGCTGGTCGTGGCGCCGCTGTCGGGGCACCATTCGACGCTGCTGCGCGAGACGGTGCGCTCGCTGCTGATGGACCACAAGGTCTACATCACCGACTGGACCGACGCACGCATGGTTCCGCTCGAAGAGGGCCCGTTCCACCTCAACGACTACGTCGGCTACGTGCGGGAATTCATCCGCCACATCGGCCCCCAGGTGAACGTGATCTCGGTGTGCCAGCCGACGGTCCCGGTGCTCGCCGCGGTCTCGCTGATGGCCAGCAGCGACGACGTCATGCCGCGCACGATGACCATGATGGGCGGCCCCATCGACGCACGCCGTTCGCCCACCGCCGTCAACAATCTGGCTATGAACAAGAGCTTCGGCTGGTTCGAGCGCAACGTCATCTACAACGTGCCGGTCAACTACCCCGGTGCCGGCCGCAGGGTCTACCCCGGCTTCCTGCAGCACACCGGTTTCGTGGCAATGAACCCGGACCGCCACCTCAGCTCGCACTACGACTATTTCCTCGACCTCGTCCGCGGTGACGACGAGAGCGCCGACGCGCACCGTTCGTTCTACGACGAGTACAACGCCGTGCTCGACATGCCGGCCGAGTACTACCTCGATACGGTCAAGACCGTGTTCCAGGATTTCGCGCTCGTCAATGGCACCTGGGAAGTCGAAGGCCAGTTCGTGCGCCCGCAAGACATCACCACCCCCGCGTTGCTGACCATCGAAGGCGAACTCGATGACATCTCCGGCGCCGGCCAAACCCGCGCCGCGCATGAGCTTTGCACCGGCATTCCGAAATCGCGCCAGTTCCACTACGACGTGACCGGCGCCGGCCACTACGGGATCTTTTCAGGTCGACGCTGGCGCGAGAACGTGTACCCCCAGGTGCGCGACTTCATCGCCAGCCATCAAGCGCCGGCGCCCAAGCGAACAGCGCGCAAGGCAAGCTCCGCACGCGAACTCGCAACGTCGTGATAATCGGGCGGTGAACTCCGCCGCCCGCCTTGCCGACACGCTCCTCGCGGCGCTGCCGCAGACGCAGTGCACGCGTTGCGGCTATCCCGACTGCCGCGCCTATGCACACGCCATCGCCGACGAAGGCGCGGCCATCAATCAGTGCCCGCCCGGCGGTGCGCAAGGCATTGCCCGGCTGGCGAGCATCACCGGGCGCCCGGTCATCGCGCTGAACCCCGTCAACGGCCACGAAGGGCCGCGCCAACTGGCGGTCATCGACGAAGCCTGGTGCATCGGCTGCACGCTGTGCCTGAAGGCCTGTCCGGTGGACTGCATCGTCGGCGGGCCGAAGCAGATGCACACCGTTGTCGATCCGCTGTGCACCGGCTGCGAGCTGTGCATTCCGGTGTGCCCGGTGGACTGCATCTCGCTGGTCAACGTCACCGGCACGCGCAGCGGCTGGGACGCATGGAGCGAGGCGCAGGCCGACGAGGCGCGCGAGCGCTATGCATTCCACAACTTCCGTTTCGAGCGCGACAAGCAAGAGCAGGAGCAGCGCCTGCTGGCCAAGGCGCAAGTCAAGCTCGACAACCTGGCGCAGGAGTCGAAGATCAGCGATCCGCAATTGCTCGAAAGCAAGCGGCAGGTGATCGAGGCGGCCATCGCGCGCGCGCGCGCACGCAAGACCTGAGCACCCCGCCGCACGAGCCTCACTGCTCGGGAAACACCGAGTCGAAGCTGCGCTGTTGCTGTTCGCTGAGGTTCAATCCGATGTGGCTCGCGGTTCGCAGATTGACGGCGGTGTAGACCTCGCGCAGCGGCAGCATCCCTTTGCGCGAGTCACCGGACAGCGTGCGCAGCGCCGACGAAGCGAGGTTGCGCCCGAGTTCGTCGCTGTTGGGATAGAGCACGAACGGGGCCCCCTTGCGAACGTGCAGATAGCTGCTGGAAAACACCGGCACGCTGCGATTCCACGCCTCCTTGAGCACGAGCGGCAGGATGCTTGCTTCGTCGACCGTGGTCGGGTCCTGCGGCGGCGGGCCCGAGCAGCAGCCACGCGAGACGGCCCAGCGAGCAGGACCTCGAGCGCCTCATGACTCCCCCTGCCGCGTCTTCGATCGCGAAGGATTATCGAAATCGACCCGCTCGCGCAAGGCATGCTTACCCCGGACAACGCGGCGGCGGCGCTGCCACAATCGCCGGCGATGAAGTCTGCTGCCCTCGAACCGTTCTTCGCGACCCTCAAGGCCGCCAACCCGCAACCGGCCAGCGAGCTCGAATACACCAACGTGTTCGAGCTGCTGGCCGCCGTGCTGCTGTCGGCGCAGGCCACCGACGTCGGCGTCAACAAGGCGACGCGCAAGCTGTTTGCCGCGGCCAACACGCCGGCACGAATGCTCGCGCTGGGCCTGCCGGCGCTCACCGACGCCATCAAGTCCATTGGGCTGTACCGCAACAAAGCACGCAACCTGTTCGAGACCTGCCGCATCCTCGTGGAACAGCACGGCGGCGCGGTGCCGCGCACGCGCGAGGCGCTCGAGGCCCTGCCTGGCGTGGGGCGCAAGACGGCGAACGTGGTGTTGAACGTGGCCTTCGGCGAGCCGACGATGGCGGTCGATACCCACATCTTCCGGGTCAGCAACCGCACCGGGCTCGCGCCCGGCAGGAATCCGCTGGAAGTGGAACTGAAGCTGCTCGAACGCGTGCCGGGCGAATACCGGGTCGACGCGCACCATTGGTTGATCCTGCACGGGCGCTATGTCTGCCTGGCGCGTCGCCCGCTGTGCCCGCAGTGTGCCGTGGCCGCCTTCTGCGACTCGCGCGACCTGTTCTCGAAAAGTTGACGCCGTCAACCTGCAAGGGTTTGCAGTGTCCGCGCGGCGCCACGCTGCGCACAATCGGGCGATGCCCGATCTTTCCGCCATCCACAAGATCTGCGGCCTGCTGGATCGGGGGGAAATCGACCGCGCCCAGTTCTTTGAGCAATTCACACGCGAGTCGGCTGCCGAGATCGGCTGCTCCAGGGCGAGCGTGCGCATGCTCGTCGATACCAGCGGCGGCCGCATTTTGCGCAGTCTGGCCACGTACGACGCGACGCTCGAACGGCTCGTCCACGCGCCGGACATGGCCAACACCAACCCGGCCCCCTACTTCGCGCTGTTGTTGCATGACGGCTGCGTGGTGGCGTCCGACGCCCGCACCGATCCGGCCACGGTGGGCTTCCTCGATGCCTACCTGCTGCCGATGAACGTCTATTCCCTGCTCGACGTGGGCTTCTCGGTCAATGGCGTGCTGTTCGGCACCTTCAGTTGCGAGATGGTTGCGCAGGCGGTTCAGTGGGCGCCGCGCCAACTGCGCTTGCTGCGCCGAATCGCCTCGCGCGCGAGCCTGACGCTGATGCACGCCGTCACCGCCCAGGTCGACACAGCACCGGGCGCGTTGTGGGAACCGAGCTCCCCAAACCGCCTGATCACGATGACGGTGCCGTTCGACGAGGACGACACAGGCTAGGGCCTGTGAACACTGGGCCCTACGGTTTTCCGCGCTCCCTGCGAACCTCGTCCAACACGGCACACACCGCGCGCGCCCCGTCGACGATGCGCGGCCCCTGCCGCGTGATCAGGTCGCCCGACAGCGAATACATCCAGCCTCGCCGGACCGCTGTCAACTTGCCGAAGGGCTGCCACATCGAAAACGCCGGGTGCTTGGCGTCGCGCCGCCAGCTGGGGCCGTCGGACGGGAACTCGCTGGCCGTGAACATCACCTCGGGGTCCGCCGCCACCACCGACTCGACCGACAACTGCGGCGCGAGGGCTGCCAAGGCGCCGAACACGTTGTGTCCGCCGCACAGCGCCATCACGTCGCTGGTCAGGTGCTGGTCGTTGAGCGTCATCAGCGGCTGCGACCAGACCTGGAAGAACACGCTGACTGGCGTGGCCGTGGCATGGCGCTCGCGCAACTCGGCGATCTCGCGACGCAGCGCCGCCGCCCGGGCCTCGGCCGCGCTGTCGCGGCCCAGCAAGGCGCCCACGCGCAGCAGCGCGCGCGCAACGTCGTCGAGCCGGCGTGGCTCGAGGTAGAACAGGCGCAGGCCTGCCGCTTCCAGTTGCGCCAGTTCGCGCCCCTGGTTGCCGTGTTGCCAGACGAGAATGAGGTCAGGGTTCAGCGCGACGATTCGCTCGACGTCGAGCCGCTGGTAGTCGCCGATGCGCGGCACGCGCTGCGCGGCCGCGGGGTAATTGCTCGTGTCCATCGTGCCGACCAAGGTCGATCCGGCGTCGACCGCGTAAACGAACTCGGTCAGGTTGGGCGCCAGCGTGATGACGCGTCGTGCCGGAGCCGCAAACTCGACCGCGCGGCCGGCGTCATCGACGTGGATCGCGGCCTGCGCCACGGCAGCGAAGACCGCCAGCATCGATGCGAGCAAGCGTTGCATGCTCATCATCAGCTCAGCGTGACACCACTTGCAGCGGCCCGACCCAGAAGCGCACTTGGCCGCAGACCTCGACCCGATCGATGGGCACGCCAAAGGCCTTGGACAGATTCGCCGGCGTCATCACCGCGTCGCGCGCCCCGGCGAGCGCGCCGCCGCCGCCGTCGAGCAGCACCGCGTGGCTGGCCAGATCCCAGGCCAGGTTGACGTCGTGCAGGCTCGCCACCACGGCACGCCCCTGCGACGCGCGCAGCGTGAGCACGCCGAGCAACAAGCGCTGGTGGGCGAGGTCGAGGTGGGACGCCGGCTCGTCCAGCAACACCAGCGGCGTGCCTTGCAGCAAGGCTGTGGCCACCGCGACACGCTGGCGTTCACCGCCGGACAGATGGCGCACGTCGGCGTGGGCCAGCGCGGCGAGGTCGAGTTCGTCCAGCACGCGCAGCACCTCCGCGGGCTCGTCGCCGGTCGGGCTCCACCACGCGCCGCGACGTGTCGCAATGGCAGCGGTTTCGACCACCGTCGAGGGAAACGGGTCGGCCCAGAACTGAGGGCACCAGGCGCGCCAGTCGGCCAGCGCCTCGGGCCGCCACTGCCGCAGCGCCCGGCCTTGCAGCGTCACATCGCCACGAGCGAGCGGGAATACGCCTGCCATCGCGGCCAGCAGCGACGACTTGCCGGCGCCGTTCGGACCCAGGACCACCCAGCGGTCACCGGCACCCACCGTCAAGGCCAATCCATCGAACAGCACACGGCCTGACACGGCGCCACCGGCGCGAAGGGCCAGTGCATGAACGTCGAAGCGCAGCGACTCGCTCATCGGGCAGCCCCGCGCGGCCCCTTCAGCAACAGGGCCAGAAACGACGGCACACCCACCGCGGCGGCCAGCACACCGACCGGCAATTGCACCGGAGCGACGATGGTTCGCGCCGCCGCGTCGGCCAACACGACGAAGCTGCCGCCTGCCAGGACGCTGGCGGGCAGCAGCCAGGGTGCCTGGCGCAGCCCCAGCATGCGCAAGGCATGGGGCGCCACCAGGCCGACAAAACCGATCGCCCCTCCGGTGGCGACCGCCGCCCCCGTGGCCAGCGCCGAGGCGACCAGCACCTGTCGGCGTCGCCGTTCGACCGGCACACCGAGCGTGGCGGCCCAGGCGTCGCCACGCGCCAGCCAGTCGAGTTGATGTGCCCACGGCCAGCTCAGGGCCAGCGCCACGGCCAGCGCCAGCCAGACTGCCACCCAGTGCGTGGCGCCGTTGAGGTCGCCGAGCAGCCAGAACACCATGCCGCGCAACTGCGCCTCGGGTGCCAAGGTCAGCAGCAGCGTGACGACAGCCGAGCCGGCCGAGCCGATCATCACGCCGATCAACAGCAGCGACACCGGCGCCTCCTGCACACCGGACACGCCCGAGCGCGCAAGCACCCGCCACGACAAGCTCAACAGCAGCAGCGTCGCGGCCAGCGCACCGGCCGATGCGCCGGCGGCGACGCCCCACTCCGACCACCAAGCGGCCGACCCGAGCGCGCCGAGCAACATGGCCGACAGCGCACCCACCGATGCGCCGCTGGAAACGCCCAGCACATACGGGTCGGCCAGCGCATTGCGCGTCAGCAGCTGCATCAGCGCGCCGGACAAGGCCAGCGCTGCGCCGGCACCGAAACCTGCCAGCACCCGCGGTGCGCGGATCTGCCAGACGATCTCCGGCGCGGTGAAACCCCAGCCTGAGCTGCCGGCGGCCAATCCCAATGCGAGCGAGGCCGCAGTGACGAACAGCAGCGTCCACAGCACCGATCGCGGTCGAAGCCAAGCGCTCATCGCAGCGTGATCGCGATCAGGGCGAGGGCCGCCAGCTCACGCCGACAAACACACCGCGCGGCCGGCCGTTGTAGCCCGCGGTCGGTTGGTAGCGGTGATCGAACAGGTTCTCGAGCGTCGCCTGCAAGGTCCACGCGAGCGCGAGCGTCCAGCGCGCCGAGGCGTCGACTACGGTGTACGACGGCAGCCTCACGTCGATGGGCTGGAAGGGATCCACGACGTCGCGGCGGTCCCCGACGTACCGAACGCCGGCCCCCGCCGCCCAGGCCCCGGCGTCGTAGTCCGCGTGCATGGCGAACTGCTGGCGCACGCGGCGCAACAGCCGTTGCCCGGTGTCCGCGTCCACCGGGTTTTGCAGCGTCGCTTCTGCGACCCCGCTCCACGCCGCCACATGCGCTCGAAGCGACAGCTCCAAACCGTTGTTCTTCGCGCGATTGAGGTTCTGCGGGATGAAGTTGTCGTCGTTGGCGATCTTGTCGCGATAGCGCGCGGCGAACAGCGTGGCACGCGCCACGGTGCTGGCGTCTTCCCATTGCAGGCCGGCTTCCAGGTGGCGCCCCTTCTCGGGCCGCAGACTCGGGTTGCTGCAGACGAAGCCGAACGGCGAGCAGTCGTAGAACAGGAAGTCCAGCGTCGGCGGCGTGTAGCTGGTCGACAGTGAAGCGATGGCGCTGAGGCCCTTGCCGAGGACGGCCCTGCCGCCCAACAAGCCGGTGGTGGCCGTGCCGAAATCGCTGGTCTGGTCGTGTCGCACGTTGGCCTGCACTGAACCCCAGGTCGCATCGTAGGTGCTGCCCCATCGAAGCGTGTTCGTGCCGCGCGATTGGCGCGTGTAGGTGGTGTTCTCGGTGGACTGCGACAAGCACTCGATGCCGGCCAGCAACTTGAAGCCCGGCGCCAGCGTGCCGTTAAGGTCCAGCGCCGCATTGCGGTTGTGCAGCACGTTGCCGAAACTCGATGGGCCGAACGCCGTGACCGAGCTGTCGGTGCGTCGCTCGTCAGCCTGCGCCCAGCGCCAGGCCATTGTCCAGTCGGGGTGCAGCTTGTGCTGGCCATGCAAGGTGGCGCCGCTTTGCACAAGGTGCTGTGAATGCGTGTCGGTGGCCGCGCTGAAGGACGAGGTGCTGTCGTAGTCGGCATGCCCGTCGACATAGCGCAGGTCGAGGCCCATCCGGTGGTCGGGTGCGAGCTGCGCGTCGATCGCAACCGTCGCGTATTGGCGGCGGTTGCCGTCGGCGTCTGGGTTGGCGGTCGGCGCGACCGCGGGGTCGGCCGCGCTGAAGCCGTCGGTGCGTTCCACACCCAGGCTGGCGCGCCCGCGCAGACTCTCGCCGCCCGCGCTGACCCCGGCGTCGAGCGAGCGTGTCCCTCGGCTGCCCACGCCGGCCCCCACATGCGGCGCGACGCCGCCGCTGGCGCCGCGGCGCGTGAAGATCTGGATCACGCCGCCGGTTGCGTTCGCGCCGTACAGCGCCGACAAGTTGCCGCGCACGACCTCCACGCGTTCGATCAACTCAGCGGGAATCTGCGACAGCGAAGCCTGCCCGCTCGTCACGTCGGTCAGTGGCACGCCGTCCACCAGCACCAGCGTGTCGCGGGAATCGGCGCCACGGATTCGAACGACGGCCGCCGTGCCCGGCCCACCTTGCTGCTCCACCAGCGCGGTGCCAAGCATGTTCAATACCGACACCGCGTCGCGCGCGCCGGAGCGTTCGATGTCGCCGCGTGTCAACACGCTGGTGGCGGCGATTTCGCTGCCCAGCGTGCGCGGCATGCCGCTGCCGGTGACCGTCACCGGCAGCAGTTCAAAGGGAGGGACCTGGGCCTGTGACGGCACGCCGTGCAGCGAGAGGACGAAGGAAGACGCGGCGAGCCAGACCGGCCGCACGCTGGAAACGAGCTTTTTCATGGGTGAGAAGACAAGCGATCAGTCGCCCTCGCCTGCTTCCCCGCGGGCCCGGGCCATATGGCGCGAGACCGGGGTCGCGCACCGCCTGTTGGCCGGTATCCGGGCTGGCGGAACGACCCTTGCGACCTTCCCAGAGGTGGATCACCTCCAGTGGCGTGTGCACAAGAGCGGAAAGCGTGAACCCTGAGGGTTCGTGTTTCGTCCGCCGTACCGTTGCGGGGGCAGCGCAGTTTCGAGACGAGTCTCTTCTGCTTCCCGTTTAACTGTGCCGGAATGAACACCCGGCACGGGCACCAACGATCGACATTGTAAGCACCACCCTACAATCAACTTCTTTCCGGCCACTGACCACCGCGCCATGTCGAAGATCGAAGACCTCGCCGACCGGGTGGAGCGCCTGCTGCTTCGGCATGAGGAAATCAAGCGCACCAACGCACTGCTCGAACAGCAGCTCGCGGCGGTGACACAGGAGCGCGACAGTCTGCGTTCACGGTTGCACGCTGCGCGCAGCCGCATCGATGCGCTGCTCGAGCGCCTGCCCGCCGACAAAGTGGCGGGCACGGCTGAACACGGAGACAGCGCGCCATGAAACAGATGGAAGTGACCATCATGGGCCAGAGCTACATCCTCGGGTGCCCAGACGGCGGCGAGCAATCCTTGCTCGCCGCCGTCAACAACGTCGACCGCGAGATGAGCGCGATCCGCGATGCCGGCAAGGTCAAGGCGCGCGAACGCATTGCGGTGCTGGCGGCGCTCAACCTCGCCTATGCGCTGGCCGAGCGGCCGCTGCCATCCGCGTCGGCAACCGGCGGTGCATCGATCGGCAGCGCCGACATCGACGCGTTGATTCGCCGCGTCGATCAAGCCCTCAGCGCAGATGGTCAATTGCTGTGAAGTTGTCGCCGTTCGCGGCGTAGAATGATTTCGTCCGTTGCGTTCGCGTGAGTTTTATATTTCCTTGAACCGATGCTCTTAGAGCAAGGGCTTGGAACATTGCCCGGCAGGCGTGATCGTCTCGCGTCAGATGAACCCGAAGCCCGGCTGACCTCGCCCACCTGAATCCCCTGGGTTCAGGAATGCGGCTCACGGTTCGCGGCGGACACCCTAACGCTTCCCGTTCCGTTCCCGATGGCCCACTGGCTGATGAAGAGCGAGCCCGGCGAGTGCTCGATCGACGACCTCGCGCGCGCGCCTTCGCGGACCGTGCCGTGGGTCGGCGTGCGCAACTACCAGGCGCGCAATTTCATGCGCGACCAGATGCGCGTCGGCGACGACGTTCTGTTTTACCACTCGTCGTGCGCCGAGCCCGGCATCGCGGGGCTGTGCAAAGTCGCCAGCTCGGCGTACCCCGACGCCACGCAGTTCGACCCGGCGAGTCCGTACTTCGATGCGAAGTCCACGCGCGAAGCGCCGCGCTGGCTGCATGTCGACGTGACGCTGGTTCGCAAGACGCGCCTGCTGCCGCTGGCCGAGATGCGGGCGGCAACGGCGCTCGCGTCGATGCAGGTGCTGCGCCGCGGCAACCGCTTGTCGATCACGCCGGTCACGCCCGGCGAGTGGCGGGCCGTGGTTCAGCTGCTGGGGACCGCATGAGTTTCGGTCTCGAATGGCAACTGATCGTCGAACTGCTGCTGCTCGGATGCTGCACCGGGTTTCTCGCCGGCCTGCTCGGCATCGGCGGGGGCATGTTGCTGGTGCCGTTCATGACACTGCTGCTGACGCTGAAAGGCTTTCCGAACGACTACATCGTCAAGATGGCCGTTGCCACCTCGCTCGCGACCATCTGCTTCACGTCGATCTCGTCGGTGCGCGCCCACCACCAGCGCGGCGCCGTTCGCTGGGGCGTGGTGAAGCTGCTGGCACCCGGAATCGTGGTCGGCTCGATGCTCGGTGCACAGATCGCCAAGGCGCTGCCCTCGAACGTACTCGCGCTGTTCTTCGCCGCGTTCGTCAGCTTCTCGGCGACGCAGATGTTTCGCAACAAGAAGCCCCGACCGACGCGCCAGTTGCCGCCCGCTCCCGGCATGTTCGGCGCGGGCAGCGGTATCGGCGTGCTGTCCTCGCTGGTTGGCGCGGGCGGCGGCTTCGTCTCGGTGCCGTTCATGACCTGGTGCAACGTGCCCATCCACAACGCGGTGGCCACCTCGGCGGCACTGGGCTTTCCGATCGCACTGGCCGGAACGGTCGGCTATGTGGCCGCCGGCTGGACGCTGCACGGCATGCCGGCGGGAACGCTCGGGTTCATCTATCTGCCGGCGCTGCTCGTGGTTTCGGCGGCCAGCGTGACGACCGCACCGCTCGGTGCGCGCTGGGCGCATCGGCTGGACGTACAACAGTTGAAACGGGTCTTCGCCGGGCTGCTTTATGCCTTGGCGGCGTACATGCTCTACAAGGCGTTCACCGTCTGATTCGGCTCACAGCGCTTCAAAGCGGATACTGGCCAGCGTGACGTGATTGCCGCCGCGGCGTTGCGCCTCGGCCAGCGCCAGGTCGGCCGCCTGCATCAGCTCCTGCTGCGTGTGGGCGGTGTGCGGGAAACTCGCCACGCCCATCGACACGCTGAAGCCGAGGTCCTTCCCGTCGAGCACGACGATCTGCGTCGCGCACTGCCGGCGCAGCCCTTCCATGCGTGAATGCGCGGTGGCCAGGCCGACGCCCGACAGCAGGATCGCGAAGTGGTCTTCATCGAGCCGGCACGACGCGTCCATGGCTCGGGTGTTGCCGCGCAGCAGCCGGCCCAGCGCTTCGAGCACACGCGTGCGCGCGGCGGGCCCATGAGCACATACCGCTTCGGGCAAGGGGTCGAGCGCGATCGAGACGAGCGCAAACTCGCGATGCTCGCGCGAAGACAGGTCGACCTCGCGGCGTAGCTGGTCGTCGAAGTGCACTCGCTGGTACAGACCGGTGACGTTGTCGCGCAGCGCCTGGTCTTGCGTTTCGCGACGCAGTGTCTCGCTGGCAACCTGCTGCTGCTCGAGTTGCTGCAACGCGTTGGTCAGCTGGTTCTCGCGCTGATGCGCCAGCGTGGTCTCGATCCAGACGACGCAAAGATGGTGCGGCGTGTCGCCCTCGGCGCTGGGCAGCGCCACGCGAAGCACGTTGAAGTCGCGGCGTTGTCGGTCGCGCTCGATGCGGTGCTCGGCGCTGTGAGGCAAGGCCTGCGCGAGCGCCGACTGCTCGGCCGTGCGCAGCGCGGCGGAGGTCTCGGGGCCGAGCAGATCCGCGTCGGTCTTGCCGATGAGTTGTACGGGCAGGCGGCCAAACAACGCGGCCATGCGCAAGTTGACGTGAACATAGCGACCGGTAGCGATTTCCTTGATCGCGAACGGCGCTTCCAGACGCTCGATCAGACTGAACAGCACCGCACCGAACGCACCCTTGGCAAGACCCAGCGCGCCGATGAGTTCGCGCGAGCGGCCAGCCAGTTCGGCAGGCGGCGCCTGCATCGTCTCGATCATGAGTTCTTCCTTCACTGGCGAGGCCGCCGTTTGCCCGCCTTCGGCGACTGATCTTGGTCCGGGGTCGTGCGCTTTGCAAGCGCTACCCGCCCGAACCGGACACGATCCCCCTAAATTGATCATAGCGGGGCGAGGCGCGCGGCGGTGATCGCGCCGTCTTGCGAAATGCCCAGTAGTTCACGGCCGCAGTGGCGTCCCCGGTTCACCCCATCAGCATTTGCATGCTGCGTTCGTAGCGCTCGGTGAGTTGCTCGAACAGCGCCAGCAACGCTTCGCTGGCCTCACCGAGCGCCTGCTGCCCAGCGGCTCCCGGCACCCGTGCCAAGGCCTGGGTCATCGCCCCCCAGGTGCGCCCTGCCGCATCCAGCGACTCGCGGATCTCCCGCGTGCTCAACGGCACGCCGTTCAGGTAGCTCAGCGCCTCTTCGAACGCCGCCCTGGCCTTGTCGGCCTCGGCGCGCGCCGCCACCGCGACCTCGCCGTTGAGCAGCACTGCGAGCAGCGCCTGCTTGGCCACGCGCTGGGACAGCATGCGCTGGCGCCCCGACACGTTGATCACGTGCAGGCTGCTGGCCATCCCGGTGGTCTCGAGACTCGTCACCAGGCGGTCGGCGTTCAGCAACACGCGCTCGGCCAGCGCATCGACCTCGGCCAGCCGGCCCACGTCGACCGCCGCCAGCAGCGCAGACTTCAACTGCGTCCACGGCGCCTGCACCGC
Source organism: Piscinibacter sp. (assembly GCA_041496605.1). Classification (GTDB taxonomy): domain Bacteria; phylum Pseudomonadota; class Gammaproteobacteria; order Burkholderiales; family Burkholderiaceae_C; genus Albitalea. The sequence goes on along the minus strand of JBGQEX010000035.1, from coordinate 18,046 downwards.
ATCGATCAGGTCGCCGTAGGTGGCCTTGGACAGACTCTTGGCCAACGCGGCCAGGTTGGCGTCGACGCGTTGGCAGCTCTCGTCGAGCAAGTCATCGTCCGGCGCCGGCGATGGCGCGGTGGCCCGCAGCGCGTACAGCTTGACCAGCCGCTGCGACAGCATGCGCAACTGGCCGGCGCGATTCACCGCCTCGGCATAGTTCGCCGCCGCGATCACTTGCTGCGACACCTGGCCGACGCGCTGGTTGCTGTGCATCGATGCGGCGCGCAGCACGCGAAAGGCCTCGTCCTCCGACACCTGGCGCGCGCGCATCAAGATGCCCTTCGCGCGGTCGACCAACTTGCGCTCCTCGAAGCGGTGCGACACGTCGGCCAGCGCCGTGCGCAGTTGCTGGTCGTGGGCGAAGCGCAACTGCGCCATGTGAATAACTGCGCGCAAGCGCTGCACACCGTATCCGTTGACCTCGTAGGCGTGAATTCCGGCCTGCAGTGCGCGCCGCATCTTGTCGACATCGGGATCGTTGGTGAACACCACGAGGGGCCGCGGCGCCGTCGCGAGCAACAGCGCGGCGCTGTCAAACAGTGCATCGCTCACGCTCGATTCGTGAAATACGACCACGTCCGGCGCGAGCCGCACCGCCTCTTGCACCAAGTTGCTTCGCTGCGCCGCACCAATTATGTGAATGCCGACCGACTCGAGGTCCGATGCAAGGGCAGGCGCACCGGGTGAGTGGCTCTCGACGACAAGGCAGGAAGTCATGGGAACGACGCGGATGGATACGAGGGAAATCGCGATGGCGACGCAAGGCCCACACCATATCAGCCCAGCCCTCGCGACGCGAACCCGCCCGGGTTGGCACGCGCTTTGCAGAGCAGGGTGCGGGTGTGACGATGCACCCGACCTTTGCGACCGCACTGCGGGTCATGCTCATGACGACGTGAGCATTCATGTGCCTCCTCCCTCGGGCTTGTGCCGGGGTGAGTTCCGGAGACCATGATGTCCAACTTCAAGACCTTCGTGCGATCGGGCCACTGGCCCACCTTGTTCGCGTCCTTCCTCTATTTCGATTTCTGCTTTGCCATCTGGGTGATGAACGGGGCCATGGCGCCCTTCATCAGCGAGAGCTTCCATCTCTCGGCAGCCCAGAAGGGCTTCATGGTATCGGTGCCCATCCTCGCCGGCGCGCTGATGCGCTTCCCGCTCGGCGTGCTGTCGCAGTACATCGGCCGCAAGAACGCGGCGATGGTCGAGATGGGGCTGATCGTCTTCGCGCTCGCGTTCGGCTACTTCTTCGTCAACAGCTACGACGGCGTGCTGGCGATGGGCGTGCTGCTGGGCATTGCCGGCGCGAGCTTCGGCGTCGCCCTGTCGCTGGGCTCGGGCTGGTTCCCGCCCAAGTACAAGGGCCTGGCGATGGGCATTGCCGGTGCCGGCAACTCGGGCACCGTGCTGGCCGTGCTGTTTGCACCACCGCTGGCCAACAAGTTCGGCTGGTCCACCGTCTACGGCCTGGCGGCCTGCACGATGCTGCTGCCGATGCTCGTGATGTGGTTCGCCGCCAAGGAACCGCCGGACCGCGAGCACCAGACACTGCGCGAGCACGTCGCCTGCCTGTTCGAGAAAGACGGCTGGGCCTTCAGCCTCATCTACATCATCACCTTCGGCGGCTTCATCGGCCTGGCGAGCTTCCTGCCCACCTACTTCTACGACCAGTTCAAGGTCACCAAGGTCGAGGCCGGCCAGCTGACGATGCTGGCCACGCTGATGGGCTCGGCTGTGCGTGTGGTCGGTGGCTACATCTCGGATCGCGTCGGCGGCATCAACACCTTGAGCGGGGTTCTGATTCTGGTAGCCGCGACCCTGGTGATGTGCGGCTTCGCCGGAAGCTCGGTGGCACTCACCACCTTGCTCTTCATGCTGTGCTTCGCCGCCTTGGGCGCCGGCAACGGCGCGCTGTTCCAACTCGTGCCCTTGCGCTGGCCGGTCACCACCGCGGTGGCGGGTTCGATGATCGGCGAGATCGGCGCTCTCGGCGGCGGCTTCCTGCCGAACGCGATGGGGCAGTCCAAACAGCTCGCCGGCACCTACCTGTGGGGCTTCGTCTCGTTTGCCGTGCTGGCCGTCGTGATGCTCGCCATGCTGCGCCTGGTGCAGATCCGCTGGACGCGCACCTGGGCCGAGAAGGGTGGCCGCGCCCGCGCAACAACGTCACACGCCACGCACACCGCACGCGAAGCCAAGATCGAAATCCAGTCGCTGGCATGAGACGGAATCTTCCCAAGCGAACACCGCGGATCCGGCTCCGCCGGTCCGCTAATGTTGCCCCCTTCGAGGGGGAGCGCCGCAGGCGCTTCGGGGGTGGTTCATCTCGGCAGGAACAGCAGCCAGTACACCAGCAGCGTGTTGAACAGCAGCGAGACGCCGAACGCAATCTTCCACAGCGCAGTCGGGTCGCGTGCGACCAGCGGCGTGCTGCCGGGAGCATTCAGCGGGCGCGACGCGCCGCGCTCGAGCGACAGCACGAATTCCTCGGCGGTTTCGAAGCGCTGCTTGGGGTCGAGGGCAACCGCCTTCAGCACCACGTGATCGAGCCAGATCGGCACCTCCGGCCGCAACCGCGACGGCGGCTTGGGGTCACGCCGAAAACGCCCGCTTTGAAACGGCTCGACTTCGCCGTAGGGCAGCTTGGCCGTCAACCACTGGTACAGCGTGACGCCAAGCGCGTAGAGGTCGCTCCCGGCGTCGGCCGCGACGTGTTCGTCGCCGCTCCATTGTTCGGGGTTCATGTAGCTGGGCGTGCCCGCATGCAGCGTGCGCAGCGCCTTCGGTTCGCTGCCCGAGATCGCCACGCCGAGATCGAGCACACGCCAGTGGCCGTCGTCGCCCAGATGCAGGTTGCCGGGCTTGATGTCACGGTGAATCACACCGTGCCGATGCAGCCGCCCGAGCGCGCGCGCCACGGCCAGTGCACCGCCGACGATGTCGGCCACGTCGAAGCGCGTGCCCTCGCCCATCAGTTGCTCGAGCGTGCGCCCGCTGTGCCAGTCGAACACCGTGTAGAAGGCGCTCGGCTCGGGCACTTCGCGCACGCGCACGAAGGCCGCGTCGCCGCGCTCGCCCGAGCCCGGCGCCACGCGGCTGGCGAGCCAGGCTTCGTGCGCAAGCATGGCGCGCTCTTCGCGGTCGCTGGCGCGCGACTCGTGCAAGGCCTTCAGCGCCACCAGTTCCTGCGAGTCGGTGACACGCGCCTGGTAGAGCCTGTGCACGCCCGTGTTGGCCACCAGCGCGGTGATCGTGAAGGCGTCGAGCCGGTCGCCCACCTTCAGGCGCGGTGGTGCGGGCAGCTGCCGACCCTGCAGCAGGCTGTCTTCGAGCCGTCCTTGCGACAGGCCGCGCACGCGCAACACCAGCGCGCTCGCGTTGTCGCGGCTGCCGGCGGCGAGCGCGGCGCGCACCAGCGATTCGCTGGCGGACTGCGCGTCGCCTTCGCGCGCCAGCGCGGCCAGGCGCGCTCGCTTGAGCACGCCGTGCACCCCATCGGTGGTCAGCACGAACACGTCACCGACCTGCAGCTCGCCTTGCAGGAAGTCGATGTGCACCCGGTCGTCGAGGCCGACGGCGCGCGTCAGCCGGCTGCGCTGGTCGGGGTGGTCGAAACAATGGTCCTGGCTCAATTGCACACAGCCTTTGTCCGGCGCATCGCCGATGCCGCGCAGCAGCCAGGCGCGCGTGTCGCCCACATGCGCGAGCGTGTAGGCGTGGCCGCGCAGCACCAACGCGGTCAGCGTCGTCATCGCGGCGCCGCCGCCGTTGCCGACACCCTGGCGGCGCCGGTTGTGGTCGGCCAGCCAGGCGTTCTGCGCGCCGATCAAGCGGTCGAGCACCACGGTCGTGTCCCAGGTGTCGGGGCAGCCGAAGTAGTCCTGCACCACGCTCATCACGGTGGTCTGCGCGGCCTCCAATCCACGCCCGCCGCTCGACACGCCGTCGGCGATCGCCGCCACGCAGCCGCGCGCCTCGTCATGGGCCGCGGGGCGCAGCGAGGCCGCGAAGTCTTCATTGAGGTCGCGCGGACCCCTGAGGCTGAAGTGGCCGATCTCTACGTCAAAGCTCATGGCCAGAGCTTCCCACAAACCTTGCCGATCCAGATCGGTGCGAATGCACCGACTTGGCACTGTGCTTGCTAGTACGTTCCCTGTAGTCGCGTCGTATCGGAGAGACCCATGAAGAAGATGAAGTTGGTGATGGTGGGCAACGGCATGGCCGGTGTGCGCACCATCGAAGAGCTGCTGAAAATCGCTCCCGATCTGTACGACATCACGGTGTTCGGCGCCGAGCCGCACCCGAACTACAACCGCATCCTGTTGTCGCCGGTGCTCGCCGGCGAACAGACGCTCGACGAGATCGTGCTGAATCCGATCTCGTGGTACGAAGAGAACGGCATCAACCTGCAGCTCGGCAAGAAGGTGACCAGCGTCGATCGCAAACGGCGCATCGTGAAGGCCGAAGACGGGACCGAGGCCGAATACGACAGGCTGCTGATCGCCACCGGCTCCAACCCGTTCATCCTGCCGGTGCCCGGCAAGGAACTTGAAGGCGTGATCGCCTACCGCGACATCGCCGACACCAACACGATGATCGAGGCGACGACCAAGTACAAGCACGCGGTCGTCATCGGCGGCGGCCTGCTCGGCCTCGAAGCCGCCAACGGCCTGATGCTGCGCGGCATGCAGGTCACGGTGGTGCACATCATGCCGTGGCTGATGGAGCGCCAGCTCGACGACGTGGCCGGCGGCCTGCTGCGCAAATCGCTCGAAAGCCGCGGCCTGAAGTTCATGATCGGCGCTCAGACGCAGGCGCTGATCGGCGACAAGAACGGCCGCGTGATGGCGGTGCAGTTCAATGACGGCACCGAAGTGCCGGCCGACCTGGTGGTGATGGCCGCCGGCATCCGCCCCAACACCGAACTGGCCCTGAAGATCGGCCTTCACTGCGGACCACAAAACCGCGGCGGCATCTTCGTCAACGACACGATGCAGACCATCACCGACCCGCGCATCTACTCGGTCGGCGAGTGCGCGGCGCACCGCGGCATCGCCTACGGTCTGGTGGCGCCGCTGTTCGAGCAGGGCAAGGTGTGCGCCACGCACCTGGCCGAGTTCGGCATCGGGCGCTACACCGGCAGCCAGACCAGCACCAAGCTGAAGGTCACCGGCATCGACCTGTTCAGCGCCGGCAACTTCATGGGCAAATCATCTGGACGTCCAGAGGACGGGGACTGCGAAGAGATCGTGATGAGCGACCCCTTCGGCGGCGTCTACAAGAAGCTCGTGATCAAGGGCGACAAGCTGGTCGGCGCCTGCCTGTACGGCGACACCGTCGACGGCTCCTGGTACTTCAAGCTGCTGCGCGACGGCCGCAGCGTGCAGGACATCCGCGACAAGCTGATGTTCGGCGAATCGAACATCGGCGACGTGGGCCACGAAGGCCACAGCAAGGCCGCGGCGATGGCCGACGGCGACGAGGTGTGCGGCTGCAACGGCGTCAACAAGGGCACGATCTGCAAGGCCATCAAGGAGAAAGGCCTGTTCACGCTGGAAGAGGTGCGCAAGCAGACCAAGGCGAGCGCGAGCTGCGGTTCTTGCACCGGCCTCGTCGAGCAGCTGCTGATGTTCACCGCCGGCGGCGACTACAGCGCCGCGCCGAAGAAGAAGGCGATGTGCGGCTGCACCGACGCGAGCCACCAGGAAGTGCGCGACGCGATCAAGTCCGAGAAGCTGCTGACCATCAACAGCGTCTACCAGATGCTCGGCTGGCGCACCCCCAACGGCTGCTCGAGCTGCCGCCCGGCCATCAACTATTACCTGCTGAGCACCTGGCCCAAGGAGGCGCAGGACGATCCGCAAAGCCGCTACATCAACGAGCGCAGCCACGCCAACATCCAGAAGGACGGCACCTACTCGGTGATCCCGCGCATGTGGGGTGGCGAAACCACGGCCGACGAGCTGCGCCGCATTGCCGACGTGGTCGACAAGTACAAGATCCCCACCGTCAAGGTCACCGGCGGCCAGCGCATCGACCTGCTGGGCGTGAAGAAGGAAGACCTGGTCAACGTCTGGAAAGACATCGGCATGCCGTCTGGCCATGCCTACGCGAAAGCGCTGCGCACGGTGAAGACCTGCGTCGGCTCCGAGTGGTGCCGCTTCGGCACGCAAGACAGCACGCAGATGGGCAAGGACCTGGAGCGCGCGCTGTGGCGCATGTATGCGCCGCACAAGGTCAAGCTCGCAGTGTCGGGCTGCCCGCGCAACTGCGCCGAGGCCGGCATCAAGGACGTCGGCGTGATCGGCGTCGACTCGGGCTGGGAGATCTACGTCGCCGGCAACGGCGGCATCAAGACCGAGGTGGCGCACTTCTTCTGCAAACTCAAGACCGCCGAAGAGGTGCTGGAGTACAGCGGCGCCTTCCTGCAGCTGTACCGCGAAGAAGGCTGGTACCTGGAGCGCACGGTGCACTACGTGAACCGCGTCGGCCTCGACGTCGTGAAGAAGAAGATCCTCGACGACCACGACGGCCGCAAGGCGCTGTGGGCGCGGCTGCAGTTCTCGCTCGAAGGCGAACCCGATCCGTGGTTCGACTTCGACAAGGCGACGGTCGACACGCGGCAGTTCAAACCCGTGGAGGTCGTGTGAAGCGACGCGAGTTCATCGCCACTGCAGGCGCGGCATTGCTGTTGCCCGTGTCGGCGAGCGCCCAGGTGGCCGATTTGAACGACGCCATCAACAAGGCGGGCCGCCAGCGCATGCTCAGCCAGCGCATGGCCAAAAGCTACTTCGCCCAAGGGCTGGGCGTGGTGCCCGAGCTGGCAGATCGCACGATGTCGGCGTCGATGGCGCTGTTCGATCGGCAACTGGTCGAACTGAAGGTGTTCTCGCCGCGACCGGAGATCAAGTCGACCTATGGCGAGCTCGAGTCCACTTGGAGCGACTACAAGGCCGCGTTGGTCGGCGCCAAGCCGGCCAAGCCGCAGGCCGAGGCCGTGCTCGCGTTGGCGACCAGGGTGCTCGCGCTGGCCAACCAGGGCACCGGCCAGCTTGAGAAGGTGTCGGGCAAGCCGGTCGGTCGGCTCGTCAATATTTCCGGTCGCCAGCGCATGCTGAGCCAGCGTATGGCCGCGTTCTATCTGAGCGCGAGCTGGGGCGTGCAGGTGGCGGCATCGACCACCGAGCTGAACAAGGCGCGCGACGAGTTCGTCGCCGCACACGAGCTGCTGAAGAAGGCACCCGAAGCCACGCCCGCGATCAAGGCCGAACTCGAGCTCGCCGAAATGCAGTTCGGCTTCTTCGACACGGCCTTGCACACGCTGCGCCCGGGCATCCCCGTCGAGCACCACATGACGAATGTCTTCACCACCAGCGAACGCATCCTGCAAGTGATGGATGGCGTGACTGGCATGTATTCCAAACTGAGCTGAGCACCATGAGCAACTGGAAAAGCATCTGCCGCATCGACGAGATTCCCGTGCTCGGCGCACGCCGCGTCGCGCGGCAACACGCCACCGACGTGGCGATCTTCCGCAACGCCGAAGACAAGGTCTTCGCGCTGCTCGACCGCTGCCCGCACAAGGGCGGGCCGCTGAGCCAGGGCATCGTGTTCGGCGAAAGCGTGGCCTGCCCGCTGCACAACTGGACCATCGGCCTGGACGACGGCTGCGCCAAGGCACCCGACGCGGGCTGCACGACGCGCTTCAGCGTCAAGGTCGAGCTGGGCATGGTTCATCTCGACCTCGACGAGCTGAGCCAGTTGGCTCTCGATCCTGCCTGCCAGTCGGCCTGAGACACCGCGATGATCTTCGGCCGCAAGCACCGCAAACCCATTTCCATCCCCGTCAAGGACGTCAGGGAGTGGAAGTACACGACCTGCAACTATTGCTCGACCGGTTGCGCGATCGAAATCGGCCTGAACGAAAACGGCAAGATTGTCACCAGCCGCGGCCACGCCGGCGCCGACGTGAACCGCGGCAAGCTGTGCATCAAGGGCCTGCTCGAGCATGAGCTGTTCGACTCGCCCGGCCGCGGCACGATGCCGCTGATGCGCGACAAAGCGCACCTGCCCTTCCAGCCCGCGAATTGGGACGCGGCGCTCGACAAGACCGCGGCGAAGATCAAGGAAATCCAGGCCAAGTACGGACGCGATTCCTTCGCCGTGGTCTCCACCGGTCAGTTGCTCACCGAAGAGTTCTACACGCTGGGCAAGCTGGTGCGTGGCCAGATCGGCACCAACAACTACGACGGCAACACCACGCTGTGCATGGCCTCGGCCGTGTCGGGCTACAAGCGCTCGTTCGGCTCCGACGGCCCACCCGGCTGCTACGGCGACTTCGAGCACACGCACTGCCTGATGGCATTCGGCTCCAACCTGCCCGAGCAGCACCCCATCATCTACTGGCGCCTGAAGGAAGCGCTGGAAAAGCGCAAGTTCCCGCTGATCGTCGTCGACCCGCGCGTCACCATGCTCGCGCAGTTCGCCGACATCCACCTGCCCATCACGCCCGGCACCGACACCGTGCTGATCAACGCGATGATGCATGTGATCTTCAAGGAAGGCCTGGAAGACAAGGACTACATCGCGCAGCACACCAAGGGCATCGATGAGCTGCGCGCGCTGGTGGCAGACTACGACCCCAAGACCGCGCAGCACGTCTGCGGCATCGACGAAGACCGCATCCGCACCGTCGCACGCATCTACGCCAAGGCGCCTGCCGCGATGAGCATCTGGACCATGGGCATCAACCAGTCCACCCACGGCTCCGACGGCGTGGTCAACATCAACAACCTGAACCTCGTCACCGGCAACATCGGCAAGCCCGGCGGCACCAGCTTGTCGATCACCGGCCAATGCAACGCGATGGGCACGCGCGAATGGTCGTCGTGCTCGGGCCTGCCCGGCTACCGCGCACTGGAAAAGGAAAAGGACCGCAAGCACGTCGCCGAATTCTGGGGCATTGACGAGAGCTTCTTTCCGCCGGCGCGCGGCCTCGCGCAGACCGACATCTTCCCCGCCATCGAGACCGGCGAGATCAAGGGCCTGTGGCTGGTCGCGACCAACCCGATGACCTCAATGCCGAACCAGCCGCGCATCGTCAAGGCGATGGAGAACCTCGAGTTCCTGGTAGTGCAAGACGTCTACGAGGACGTGGAGACCAACAAGTATTCGCACGTCTTCCTGCCCGCGGCCGTGTGGGCCGAGAAGGAAGGCTGCCACACCAACACCGAGCGCCGCGTGAATCTCACGCGCAACGTGCTTCCGGCCTACGCCGACAGCAAGCCCGACTTCTGGATCTTCAACGAGATGGCCAGGCGTTTCGAAGATCGCAACAAGATCCACTTCCCGGCGACGCCCGAGGGTGCGTTCGAGGAGATGAAGCATCTGTCCAAGGGCGAAGGCCGCACGCTCGACATCTCGGGCATGAGCTACGACCGCATCGAGGCAGCGCGCGGCATCCAGTGGCCCTATAGCGAAGCGCAGGCGGCGGCCGACACCGCCAAGATCGGCCCGGCCCACGGCTTCGACATGAAACTGCGACAAGACTTTCTGGGCAACCCGCGCCTCTACGTCGACGGCAAGTTTCAAACGCCCGACGGCCTGGCCCACCTGATCCCAGTGCGCTTCGTCAACAACAACGAGTGCCCCGATTCCGAATTCCCGTTCTGGCTCAACTCGGGCCGCGTGGTCGAGCATTTCCACACCCGCACGCGCACCGGCAAGATCGGCAACTGCAACAAGTTCAGCCCGACGCCGTACATGGAGATGAACCCCGATGCGGCGGACGAGCTCGGCATTGAGCACTCCAGCTACGTGCGCCTGGTGAGCCGGCGCGGCGACGCGGTGGTGATGGTGCAGCTCACGCAGCGCGTGGGCCGCGACATGCTGTTCATTCCCTTCCACTTCCACGACTGCGTCAACCGCCTGACGCTTGGCCTGCTCGACCCGTATTCGCGCCAGCCTGCGTTCAAGCAGAACGCGGTTCGGGTCGAGAAGATCGATCAGAAGGAAGCGGCCCGCTTGAACCTCGAGCGGCGCGCGTTCTAACGACCTGGGCCACGCCGATGAAGAACAACTCACTGCCGATGGACGCTCTGGTGGCCGCCGCCGCCAAGAGCGCCGAGCCGACACCGCCGCCGCGCAAGATCTGGGAAATCCGCACCGAGGAGCAGCACTACGCGTTCCTCAAGGACAAGAACATCCCCGAGACCAACCGCTACGGCCAGAAGATCGACCTGATCGAACTCACCGAGAAGAAGCTGCCCAACCTTACGCCAGGCCGCTCGATGTACATCAACGAAAACCCGGCGGTCGGCACGAACCCCAACCGCAACAAGCAGCACGGCTTCTTCTTCACGGCCGACAACTGCATCGGCTGCCATGCCTGCGAAGCGGCATGCAGCGAGAAGAACGACAACCCGGCGCACCTGGCGTTCCGCTCGGTGGGTTATGTCGAGGGCGGCAGCTTCCCCGACTACAAGCGCATGAACATCTCGATGGCGTGCAACCACTGTGACGACCCGGTGTGCCTGAAGGGCTGCCCGACCGGCGCCTACACCAAGCACACCGAATACGGCGCGGTGCTGCAAGACCCGGACACCTGTTTCGGCTGCGGCTATTGCACCTGGGTGTGCCCGTACAACGCGCCGCAGCTCGACCCGGTGAAGGGCCAGGTCTCCAAGTGCAACATGTGCGTCGACCGCCTCGAAGTAGGCTTGAAGCCCGCCTGCGTGTCGGCCTGCGTCGGCAATGCGCTCGACTTCGGCGTGATCGAGAAGATCCCCGAAGGGCGCGAGCAGGCGCGCGTCGAGATCCCCGGCTTCCCGTCGCCCGAGATCACCCGGCCGAACATCCGCTTCCAGCAGATCAAGCAGCTGCCGGACGAAATGAAGCGCACCGACTCGATGCCCTTGAAGTACCACAAGGACGAGAAGGGTCGCTACCGCCCCACCATCGATCAGAAGAAGGGCAAGGCGATGCACTGGAACCTTGCGCGCCTGAGCTCGCGCGAGAACCCGCTGGTGCTGTTCACGCTGGCCGCGCAGACGGCGGCCGGCGCCTTCGCGCTTCAGTTCCTCGGCGCGCAGGCCGGCGTCAGCGGGCTCGTCGCTTTCGCGCAATCGGCGCTGTATGCACCGCTCGCGATCGTCGAACTGCTGCTGGTGGCCTTCGGCCTGTTCATGTCGACCATGCACCTGGGCAAGCCGCAGCGCTTCTATCGCGGCTTCAACAACCTGCGCCACTCGCCGGTGTCGCGTGAAGGCCTGGGCATCGCGATCTTCATCGGCGCGTTGGGCCTGCACATCCTGTTCAGCCTGCCGGCCAACAGCCTGGTCCAGGCGCTGGCGAGCGGGCTGTTCGGCATGGATGTCAACGGCCTGGCCGACGGCGTGCGCCCGGTCGCGACCGGCTTCGGCGTTCTCGCGGTGCTGGCGAGCGGCGTGGGCCTCTACTACATGACCCGCTGCTACCGCATCAAGGCGCGGCCGTTCTGGAACCATTGGCAAGTGGGCACCGCGTTCGTCGGCAATGCGCTGTCCTTGGGCGCGCTGCTGGCCGGCACCGTGGTCGTTGCCACCCTCGCGTTCACCGGCCACAGCGTCCAGGGCGCGGCCCTGCTTTGCGGTGCGGTGCTGACTCTCGGCCTCGCCGTCGAGGGCCTGGGCCATGTGGCGCATGCTCGCGCGATGGGCCGGGCCGAACACGAAGGCGGCGCGGCGTACTACGTCCAGACCACGACCTTCGGCAAGACTTTCTGGCTGCGCAACGCGCTGCTGGCATTGAATGTGCTGCTGGCCTGCACCATGCTCACGACCCTGCTTCTGCAAACCGCTCCGGGCCTCGTCACGCTGCTCGGCTGGGCGGTGGTCGGCGCCACTGCCGTCGTCACCAGCCTGATCGGCCGGGCCCTGTTCTACGTGCTGGTGATCCCGACCACGATGCCCGGCGCCTTCTTCTGGAAAAACAAGGGTTTCGAGGAACATGCCCGCGACATCGGCCTGGCCAACATGCCGCAGGTTGGCGTGGCGCCGTTGCGCCATTAAGCTCGACGCCGATGAGCATCACCGCCTACATCAAGGAAATCGGCCGCGGCAAGGAAGGCGCACGGTCGCTGAGCCAGGCGCAGGCCTATGACCTGATCAGCCAGGTGCTCGACGGGCGGGTCACCGACCTCGAGGTCGGCGCGTTCGCGATGGCGATGCGCATCAAGGGCGAATCGACCGCCGAGCTGACCGGCTTTCTCGACGCCGTGCAGGAGCGCTGCATTCCGCTGCACCCGCCGGCACCGATGGTGGTGCTGCCTTCGTACAACGGCGCGCGCAAACTGCCCAACCTGACCGCCCTGCTCGCCCTGTTGCTGGCGCAAGACGGCGTGCCGGTTCTGGTACACGGGCCGGCACGCGACCCGGGGCGCGTGACCACGGCCGAGATCTTCCACGACCTCGGGCTGCCGGTGGCGCACGACGCCACCGACATCGCCCACGCATGGGCGCGCCACGACCCGGTGTTCATCACCACCGAAGCGCTGTGCCCGCCGCTGGCCCGCCTGCTCGACGCGCGCTGGGTCATCGGCCTGCGCAACCCCGGCCACACCGTCGCCAAACTGATCGACCCAACGCGCGGCGGCGCCGCGCTGCGCGTGTGCAACTACACCCACCCTGAATACGGCCAGGCGCTCGCCGCGTTCCTGCAGCACACCGCCGCCAACGCGATGCTGTTGCGCGGCACCGAAGGCGAACCGGTGGCCGACCCACGACGCCTGCCCAAGCTCGACGTGTTCCTGCGCGGCGTGATGCGCCCCGATCTGTCACTGGCGGCGCAGGAAGGCGTCCTCACCGAATTGCCAGTACTGCCACGCGCGACCGATGCCGCCACCACCGCGCTCTACATCCAATCGGTGATCAGCGGCGAGAAGCCCGCACCGTCGCCACTCGCGCAGCAGGCGGAATGTCTGCACCGCGCGCTGCAGGCCTGGAGCCAGACGCACGACAAGGAGATGAGCGCATGAGCCGTACCACGCCCACCGTCCACCTGGTCGGCGCCGGCCCGGGCGACCCCGAGCTGTTGACGCTCAAGGCCGTGCGCGCCATCCGCGCCGCCACGGTGCTGCTGGTCGACGACCTGGTGAGCGACGGCGTGCTGCGCTATGCGCGCAAGTCGGCCCGCATCGTTCATGTGGGCAAACGCGGCGGCTGCGCGAGCACGCCGCAGGCCTTCATCGAGAAGTTGATGGCCGCCGAAGCGTTGAAGGGCGAACGCGTGGTGCGGCTCAAGGGCGGCGACCCGTTCGTGTTCGGCCGCGGCGGCGAAGAGGCGCAGCACCTGCGCGCGCAAGGCATCGCGGTCGAGGTGGTCAACGGCATCACCGCCGGGCTGGCCGCCGTCACCTCGCTGGGCGTTCCGCTCACCCACCGAGAACATGCGCACGGCGTGATGTTCGTCACCGGTCACGCGCGCGGCGACGCTGCGGCGCTGCATTGGCCCACGCTCGCCGCCGCCGCTGCGCAAGGCCTCACGCTGGTGATCTACATGGGCATCGCCACAATTGAGGCGCTGCAAGGCGGCCTGCTGCAAGGACTGGCGCCCGACACACCGGTGGCGGTGGTTCAGCACGCGAGCTTGCCGCAGCAGCGCGACGTGCAGTGCACGCTGAGCGAGCTGGCGGCCACGGTGCAGCGCGAGGGCATATGCAGCCCGGCGATCATCGTCGTCGGCGATGTGTTGCGCGCGCTGCAGTGCCTGCCCGCACCGATCGCCATGACCCGGGCCGCCTGACCGGTCAACCCCCAAGTCGCTTCGCTCCTGCCGCGATAATCCGGCCGGGCACCGGGAGGGCCGACCGCATGCGTGAACTCGACAAACTGAACCAGCTCAGCACTTCGCACGGCGCGCTGAAGCCCGGCCACGGAATGGTCTCCGGCGTGATTGCGCTGGGCCTGGGCGTCTTGTGCTTCCTGGGCGTGCTGGCGTTCCACTTTCCGCAATACCTGACGACGCCGCAGTTGCGCCAGTCGTACGACGTCAGCGCGATGCGCCAGCTGATGTATTGGTCCATGGTGCTGGCCGGCGCGATCTCGCTGTTCAACATCGTGCTCGGCCGCGCGCGCTGGTTGGCGGCCAGCGCGTTCACGCTGGTCGCGCTGACGCTTGCGCTCGGCGGCCACATGGTTCCGGTCAACGACTTCGCCGACAACACGCCCTACATCGGACTCGACTGGTTTATCCTCGACCTGCTGGGCTCTACGCTGATCTTCATCTTCATCGAAAAGCTGTTCGCGCTGCGGCGTGAACAGCCGGTGTTCCGCCCCGAATGGCAGACCGACCTGCACCACTTCATCGTCAATCACATGGTGGTGGGTTTCGTGCTGCTGGCGACCAACCTGCTGGTGCACAAGCTGTTCGGCTGGGCCGCGAAAGACGGCGTCCAGGGTTGGGTGCAGGCCCTGCCGTTCCCGCTGGCGCTGTTCCTCATCGTGCTGGTGGCCGACCTCGTGCAGTACTGGACGCACCGCGCCTACCACGAGGTGCCGCTGCTGTGGCGACTGCACGCGGTGCACCACAGCGTGAAGAGCATGGACTGGCTTGCCGGCTCGCGCCAGCACATCCTCGAGCTGCTGATCACGCGCACGCTGGTGCTGGCGCCGATCTATGTGCTGGGGTTCAGCAAGGAAGTCATCGACACCTACATCGTCATCGTCGGCTTCCAGGCCGTGTTCAACCATGCCAACGTCAGCGTGCGCCTGGGGCCGCTGCGCTACCTGATCGTCACGCCCAACTTCCACCACTGGCACCACTCGCAGGACGACGAGGCGATCGACAGGAACTACGCCGCCCACTTCGCGTTCCTCGACCACCTGTTCGGCACCGCAGTGCAGTCCGAGCGCACGTGGCCCGAGCGCTACGGCGTCGTCGGCGACTACGTGCCCGACGGCTTCTGGAAGCAGCTGCAGTTCCCGTTTCGCTGGCGAGGGTGACGCACTACGCCGCTTCGCGCACCGCCCAGGCGTCCGCCGGGTAGCCCAGCGCGAAACCCTGCGCGCAGTCGGCGCCCGCCGCGTGGAGCCGGCGCAGCGTCTCGATATCTTCGACCAAGGGCGCAATCACCAGCATGTTCATCGCGTGCGCCAGGTCGCTCATGGCGCGCACCAGCGTCTCGCCCAGGTCATCGCGCGTCACCGCGCGGACCAGCTTGCCATCGAGTTTGACCGAGGCAAGCGGCAAGCTGCGCAGTTGCCCCAAGCCGCCGAAACCGCGTCCGTATTCGTCCAGCATCAAGCTCAACCCGAGCTGGGTGAGCTCGGTCAGCGCCGGAAGCAATGGCATCAGCCGATCGAGCGCGTCGCTCTCCTTCAGTTCGAGGCACAGCTGTCCCGGTGCCAACACGCCTTGGCGCAGCAAAGCGGCCAGCCGCGATCGGTAACCGGTGTCGAGCAAGGACGCCGTCGCGACATTGACATGGAAACGCGCGCCCGGCGGCGGCTCTCGCTCGGCCAGCAAGGCGGCCATCCGATCGAGCACCCAGCCGTCGAGTGCGGTCAGCGACTCGAACCGCTCGGCCTGCGGCAGGAACGCGCATGCGGCGAGGGGCGTTTCGGCATCGTCGAGGCGAAGGAATACCTCGTAGCCATAGAGCGCCGCCGGCACCATCGCCTTCACGTGCTCCTGCCAATCGTCGCCGTGCGTCGCGTCGGCCGGCAGACGCCGCAGGTCGAGTATCGGCTGGAACTGCAAGGCGAACGCGTTGCGCGCCAAGGCGTGGCGCAGGCGCTGCGACCACGACTGTTCCAACGCAGCCAGTGCGGCGGCGTCGTCGTCGATGTCGAACATGTGGATCTGGTTGCGCCCCTTGCGCTTGGCGATCTGGCAGGCCGCATCGGCACAGTTCATCGCGTCCGCCGGCGACGCGGTGTGGCGATTCAGATTGCAGACGCCAACACTGCCGGACACCTCGAACTCGCGTCCGTGGTAGACAAACTGGGCGTCTTCCAGGATGGCACGGAACTTCTCGGCCAGCGCGACGACCTTTTCGTCGTCGACGTTGCGCAACAGCACGGCGAATTCGTCACCCGCCAGGCGCGCCACGAGATCCGACTGGCGCGCGCGTGACTTCAGTTTCTGGCCGATGCCCGACAGCAGCGCGTCGCCGGCGGCGTGGCCCGCGTTGTCGTTGATCTGCTTGAAACGATCGAGGTCGATGAACAGCAGCGCCGACCGTTCGCTGCTGCGCTTCAGGCGCAGCAGCTCCTGCTCCAGCATGTCCTCGAAATACTGGCGGTTGAACAGCTTGGTCAAGTGGTCGTGATGCACTTGCCATTGCAGCTCCGCCTCGAAGCGCTTTCGCTCCGCGTTGTCGCGGAAGGCCACCACGACACCCACGCATTCGCCGTCGTGGTGCTGCGGTCGCACGGTGCATTCGACGCTGAGTGCCTGCCCGTCGGCGCGCCAGAAGACGGTCTCCCAGTTGCTCAGCGAGTCGCCGAGTTCGTAGGCCTGGTGCAGGAAGCAGGTCTCCGACGGAATCTGGCGACCGCGCTCGTCGGCGAAGTGGATCAGCTCGTGCGCCGACAGGCCGACCAGCTCGTGCGCATCAGGCCAATGCAACAGGCGCAGCGCGGCCGGATTGGCGAAGGTGATGCGGCCCTCTCGGTCGACTCCGTACACGCCGTCACCGACCGACGCGAGGATCAGTTCCAGGCGCGCCCGCTCTCCGACCAGGCGCAGCTCGCGTTCGCGCAGGCGGGCCATTCCATGGACGCGAGCCAGGAACAGTTCGTTCGATTCGTTCTTGAACATGCACTCGGTGGCGCCGGCCGCAAGGCAATCGCTGATCAGCCCGTCCTCGTACGAGCCGGTCAGGACCGCCAGCGTCAGTTCGCGCGTGGCCGGCAACTCGCGCAAGGCGCGGCACAACATGGCGCCGTTCATGCCGGGCATGTAGTAGTCGACGATGGCCAGGTCGAAATGATCGGTCGTGGCCAAGGCCAGCGCGGCTTCGGCATGTTCGCAGGTGACGACGGCATAGCCGTGAGACTTGAGAAGGCGCTGATATTGGACGCGGCTGGTCCGCGAGTCATCGACCAGCAACACCTTCAGGCCGGCATTGAACTCGGTGCGTTGATGCGTTTCGCGCGCGATCTGTGCGAGCAGGCTCCGTGCCACGCGCGGCACTTCGGCATGCCGCTGCCAGCGCTTGATCAGGGTATAGGGCCGCTCGCCGAACAGGCGCTCGTCAACATGGTCGGAGTCCGACACCAGCACGACAAGAGCCAGATTCCGGCAATCGGGTTTGGCGAGGCGACGCACCAGTGAATGACAGTCCGCGCCGGGCGCTGTGGTCCAGCCGATCAGCACACCGGACAGCCCGCGCGACAGCTCCCTGTCGATGTCGGCGTGTGCGGCAACGCCCGCGGCCACGGAGAGCACGTCGAAACCATGGCGGAACAACTGCTTCTCCATGCCGCGTCGCAAGGTGGGCGAAGACTCGATCAACAGCAGCCGATACATGGAGTGGGTGGTACGCAGTGCAGAGGGGCTGGAACGCAGCGGCGGCGCAGTGTCGCACGCGAAATCGGGCGGAAAACCGGGGCCGGCTCACCCACTTGCCACGGGCGTGCAATTCCCGACAAACCTGCAAGATGGTTGGCGCCGAGCAGGCTTTCAGGGGGTGGTCCTGCCGACAGAAGAAGCGCGCGCGACCCGCACGCGACGATCACACGCAAGGCAGAATTGAACGCCCAAGCCAAGCGGTGGAGACGGTGCCGGCACGACTCACTGCCGGGCTACTTGGCGCGGGTTTCTTGCGCTCGCCTCGCCACCGTCGCCTGCATCGTAGAGCCGCGTGTTGTGCAGTTAAACCCCCAATCCAGGGGATGCACGAGCCTAAGAACCTATCCGCCAATGAGACGGCCCCGCGCCGGGGGGGGAAGGGGGGGCGGGGGAGGGGCACGGCGCGCCCCCGGGTGCACCCCCCAAACCCCGTGTGTCACCCCCCAGCCCCCCC
>JBGQEX010000034.1:0-34777 GCA_041496605.1 Piscinibacter sp. | reverse complement strand
TGTCGAACAAACCTAAATGGAACCGGCCGTTGGCGACACGATTTTCTTGATGGGGCGAGCGACCGGAAGTGGCCGGGACTGTGAATTCCCCAAGGTTGCTGAAAGCCGCCCTTGGCCGGCGAGGCTCAAGCATCGAAGGACAGCTCACCGGCGCAGCTGCGGGCTCACACTCTCGGCCATCTGCTGACGTACAAGTCCGCGGCATCGAGGACCGCGTCACACGTTTGTTCACACGGTGCACCACTAACTTCGGAGCATCGTCGGACGAGTGGTCGGGCCCCTGGGCCGCCACTTGCCGCCATCCACTCGAACCTCGGAGTCCACCATGTCTACCCATCTCGAAACCCAGACCTTCGCTGCCGAACAGGAATGGCTGAGCCTCTGGAGGAGCGGTCCCACGCGTTTGCGCTGGGACGCCGCGCCCTTGCAGGTGGGCGACAAGGCACCTGACTTCGAACTTCAGGACGCGACGGGAGCGGCGCACCGCCTGGCTGACTTCTGGCGCGACGCTCCCGCGCTGCTGCTCTTCTGGCGGCACCACGGTTGCAGCTGTGGCGTGACCCGCGCACGCCGGCTGAAAGACGAGTTCGCCGCCTACCGGGCCTTGGGCGTCAAGGTGGTCGTCATCGGACAGGGCCAGCCCGAGAGCGCGGCCGACTACGCTCGGCGGCACCAACTGCCATGCTCTGTGCTGTGCGACCCGATGCGCATCGCCTATCGGGCCTACGACCTGCTGGACGGCAAGCCCTCGCAGATCGTCTTCGATGCGCCCGAAGAGTTCCTGAGGGTAGACCTCGAAGCTGGAGCCGGCCTGCAGCAAGCGCGGCGCGGCACCGAGCGAGCTGTGGTGAACAGCCCCTGGCAATTGCCAGGTGAGTTCGTGGTCGACCGAAGCGGCACCGTGCAGCTGGCCTATCGCTACCAGCACTGCGAAGACTGGCCCAACCCGCTGGTGCTGGTGGCAGCGCTGAAGGAGGCGCTCTGGGCCTGCGCCTGACCCACGCGGCTGCTCACGCGCCAGTCCGCCATCTTGCTTCCGTCCTCCTTCAACTCCGAGGTCAATGACATGCCCAAGTTCGTAGTCGAACGTTCCATCCCCCGGATCGGCGCCAGCAGCGCTGCCGAGTTGCAGGCCATTTCGCAGAAGTCCTGCGGCGTCCTGCGCGAGCTTGGACCCGAGGTGCAGTGGGTGCACAGCTACGTTACCGGGGACAAGATCTACTGCGTGTACAACGCATCGAGTGAGCAGTTGGTGCGGGAACATGCCCTGCGCGGTGGCTTTCCGGCCGACAGCGTCGAGCGTGTCGTGGCCACCATCGACCCGACCACGGCCGAGCCCTGAGGCGCTTGCGGCCTTTGCCGATTGCGCTGGTCGCTCTTCTCAAGGACGATCGGCCCATGGGCCCGGTCATCCACCTGCTCGGTACGCCAAGGGTTCTGCGCGACGGCACACCGTGCGTGCTTCGCGGCCACAAGGTATGGGGTCTGCTGGCCTATCTGGTGCGCCACCCGCACGGCGCGAGCCGGCGGCGACTAGCGTCGCTCTTGTTCGAGGATGCGGAAGATCCTCTTGCGGCACTTCGCTGGAACCTCAGCGAGCTGCGCCGTGCGCTAGGCGATGTGGGGCTCGGCGGGGACGTGATTGCGCTGCCTCCGGAACGCGTGACTTACGTGGACGTGGAGGTGCTGGCCCGCGGCGACTGGACCGATGCCTTGTCCGTGCCCGGCCTGGGGCATGAACTGCTGGACGGAATGAGCTTCGCGACCAGTCCCGGCTTCGACGTCTGGCTTGAAGCGGAGCGTCGCCTCGTGCGTGCCACTGCGCAGTCCGTGCTGCGCGAGGCTGCGTTGGCACGCCTGGCATCGGGTGCGCCGGACGATGCAGCGCAACTGGCCGCCAGGCTCGTGGCGCTGGATCCGCTGGACGAGGCCTTTCAGGTGCTGCTCGTGCGCTGCCTGGGGGCCGCGGGCGACGGTGTCGGTGCCGCACGGCAGGCCTCGGCCTGCAGGGAACTCTTCATGCGCGAACTTGGGGTCACGCCGGGCCCTGCGCTGTCCGAGGCCCTGCACACTGGGACGGCGGCGCCCACGACACGTCCGGCGGCCGGGCGTGCCGGCGTGATGGCCCAACTCCAGGCCGGTGAAGCAGCCATCGGCGCGGGCGTGCTCGAAGCCGGGTTGCAGTGTCTGCGGCGTGCCATTGTCGATGCTGACGAGGTCGGCGACCGGGGCCTGCGCGTGCGCGCGCGGTTGGCTCTCGGAGGTGCGCTGGTGCACGCCGCACGGGGCCGCGACGAAGAAGGCGCCGCTGCCTTGCACGAGGCATTGGCCATCGGGCAGGGTACCGCCAGTGCGCATGCCGCGGGGGCGTGCCGCGAACTCGGCTATGTGGAAATGCTGCGCGGCAGCTACGAGCGGGCGAGGGCATGGATGGACCGCGGCATGGACTTGGCGGGCGAGGATCACGCCGAACAGGTGCGCATCGCCACGGTTCGAGGCATGATCCTCAGCGACACCGCCGACTACGGCGCGGCGATCGAGACGTTGAGCCGTGCGGCCTCGCCGTCCGATACGCTCGGCGATGCCAGGCAATCGATCTTCGCCACCTCGATGCTCGGCCGCGCGATGCTGCTGCGGGGCGACATCGAGGGTGCCGGCGAGGTGTTGCAGACCTCGATGGAGCAGGCGCGCCGGCTGTGGACCGCGTTCCTGCCCTGGCCCCAATCGCTGCACGCCGAGGTCGAGCTGTTACATGGCCGGGTCGATGCGGCCGCCGACCTCTTCGAACAGGCTTTTGCCCTTGGCTGCCAATTGGGCGACCCCTGCTGGGAGGGCATGGCAGGCCGGGGACTGGGCAAAGTGGCCATGGCGCGGGGCCGGCCCGATCAGGCACGGCAGATCCTTCGCGACGCGCTGGTGCGCTGCACCCGTCTGCCCGATGGATACGCCTGGGCCAGGGCGTACACGCTGGATGCGTTGTGCAACGTGGCCGTGGCCGCGCAGATGCCGCGCGCTCGCGAATGGATCGGTGAATTGATGGCACTGGCCTCGAGTACCGGCATGCGTGAGCTCGTGGTCCACGCTTACCTGCATCAAGCCGCCCTGGGTGACCCCGGCGCTTCCAAGGCAGCGCAGGTGATGGCCAAAGAGATGGACAGCCCCTCACTGAAAGCGAAAGTCGGCGCAGGCTGAGTCGTGGTAACGATCGGCCATCGTCATCGGGCCCGCCGGACACTGGTCGTGACTCGGAGTTGAACGCCTGCCGCTCGTACGAAGAGCTGGCACTCGAGAACGCAAGGCGCCCGATAGAGCACCCGCCCTGTCACGCCGGGCCCATCACATGCTGCATGGCCCAGACGCCCACTTGGCGACCCTGCTTCAAGCCCTGGCTCACGGCACGCCGGAAGTGGAAGCCGAGGTAGATGCGCGACGCGCCGATCTCCTGCTCGGCCTGGGCAATGCTGACGAAACTTCGCGTCACGCCCGGGAGCGACTCGCTCGGGTGCGTGAACGTCACCGGCCCCGTGAACACGGACTCCAACACCGCGGCACCCGCACCTGCGGCCGCAGCGTGGCCCGAGGCATGGTCCGGGGTCGGCGGCGCGGGTTCCAGCGAGGTCCATGCGACGTCCTCCGTGGTGTCCGGATTGCCATCCGTCGCTGCAGCGCGGATGGCCGTGATAGGGCGCCAGAAGCCGTAGAAGTACTTGGCCTCGAAGGAGGCCACATAGGCGTCGGCCTCAGCCACTTGCAGCAGCGCATACAGGCGCATCTGATCCCAGCCGTTGAGCCCCTTGTCGGTGGCCAGCGTCATGGCAATGCGCTGCCAGGACATCGGTGTGTTCTCCAGCCAGAAGCGCGCGATCTGCGTCTGGTCGGCCGTGCGTGCGCTGCTGCCAGCCTCACCGAGTGACTTCACTTCGTTGAAGTCCGCGGTGTAAGCCGGATCGGTCAAAGCAAAGGGCGCCGCGGTGCGGAACTGCCTTCCCGATTCCATCGCGAAAGGCTTGACCGCACCCCAGTTGACGAAGGCCGCAAAGTCGAACGGCGGTGTGAACTGGTAGGCCCCCGGCACTTGCACCGGAACATACAGGCCTTGCGCGCCGGCACTGCCGTCGCCGGTGCGGGCGGCGAGGATCGCTTGCGCCGTCTGCCGGCCCAGCGCCATGCCTGCCGTCTTGGCCCCACCTTCGGGCAACCTGGCCAGCGCCGCCTCATAGGCCACGTTCAGCGCCGCTGCCTGACTGGGCAGGGCGCTCTTGAGCACAGTGGAAACGGCACTGGCCACCGCCGCGTCGGCGTTGGCCCCCGGCGCCTGCAGGTCACTCAGATAGGGTTTGTAGCGGCGGTCGATCGCATTGAGCGCATCGTGCGCTGCCACAAAGGCCATCGCGTAGGCACGCGACTCTTCCATCGGTGACACGCCTCCCGGCGTGACGGCGGAGGCATCCAGCACCGCCTTGACCGCGATGGCACTCCACTCGGCTGGGGCGTTGGTGTCCGCGGGTGCGTAGGTGGGCCCGCCGTAGCCACCCCCGCAGGATGTCAGGCCCAAGGCCAATGCGAGGATCGATATGCCGATCGCGACCGTGCCGCTCAGCGTGCGCAGTGATTTCATCGTGAGTTCTCAGGGTTAGCCGGAGCAGCTTCGTTCTGCCCCGACATGGGGTCTGCCTTGAATGCACCTGCGGGCGCCGCAGCGGCGCAGCGGCGTCGGGTGCAAGTGCCGGAAATCACTCCATCACCGAGGCAAGGTTGTCGAGTCCGGCCCGATAGACGCTCGAGATCAACTTCTTCGCATCGGCTTCCGAGGTGCCGGGCTTGACGTTGAATCGGGAGCTCCACACGACCGCTGAACCGGCCTGCGTCTGCCTGACCTGAATCGTGGACACATAGTCCGCGACCGGCGCTGGCGATTCGATGATTCGATACTGGTAGCTGCGCGAAGCGGGGTCGAAGGCGACCAGCTCTTCGGTGAACTTGCCTCCGTCCTTGGTCGTCAGCACGCGCACGGTGCCTTTGGAGTGCCCATCGCCTTGAACCACTTGCGTGCTGGCGAAGGCCGGATGCCATGATTGCCAGGTGCCAAAGTCCTTGATGGCGCCCCAGGTCCTGGCGGGCGTTGTGGCGAGTTGGACCGTCTCGACGACCGAGACGGCGGGTTCGGCAGCCGGCGCAGCGGCGGCAACGGCCAGCAAGGCCCCGAGGCCCACGGACTGCGCGGCGCGCTTCGTGGCGGATGCATGGTCTTCAGAGCGATGTTGATCTTCGAGAGTCATCTTGATGTTCCTGTTTGATTGAGGACCACGACAGCTCTGGGCTGGCGCGGTCGCGGACGGTGAGGTTCGTTTCTGCACGGATCGGTTTGCGCATCAACGGCCCTGAAGTTAGCGGCGCACCGTGTGAACGAGCGTGTGATGAGGTCGCTTGCAGAACGTTCGCGCGGAACAAGCCGACCCAGGGGGACATCCCGACGCTCTTCAGGCATGCCCGAAGGCTGCGTGAAGCCGGCATCCATGCGTGACCGTGGGGGTCACTGACCGCCAACGACATCATCGGCGTCCGGCGGCTCCGGGTCGCGAGCGTAGGTTCGCGACGTTCGGATGCGGTCGTTCAGTCGCGAGCTCTTGCGAGTCGACGTTTGTTGCCCGTGTCAGACCACTGTCGCCGATCTCTGATGTGCTCCACGAGTCCGACGAGTGTCTGTTTGCAGGGTGAACCTGTCATCCGTCCTGAAAATCACGACAGGCAGCTCTGGTTCGAACGCATCAGTTTTGACCAAAGACGCGACTGTCTCCAAACAGTCTGTTGCTGTCTTTCGACCGGCCGACTCGAATGTCAGCAGATGGCCGGGACTGTGAGTCCACAGCTGCGCCGGTGAGCTGTCCTTCGATGCTGGAGCCTCGCGCCGGCCAAGGGCAGCTTTCAGCAACCTTGGGGAATTCACAGTCCCGGCCATTTGCTGACGCTCGCGACCGTCAGCAATCAGGCGATCTGAGTGTCGCCAACTGCGCGAAGTTGCACTGTTTTCGGTAGCCATGGTCCGCTCTGCTGCCATTGATGCCTTCGCCTGCACAGTGTTGCCGTCACCATGCCGCCTGCCATGGGCTCGGCCATCCGACATCCGTTGAGATGGGAGGCTCGGCAAGGCAATTCGCCGATCACCGGGTCGTTCCTGGCCGCCGGCTTAGCTCATGTCGGGGCGGGACGATCGACAGCCTTCGCGAACCGGTCCGGGAAGATCTGGTACATCGTGCTGGTCGCCCAGGGTGGCGGCGGTGCGTAGGTGCTAAGCCGGAAGTCCGCTGCATCGGCGACATCGCGACTGTGCAGGCCGGCGCCGTTCAGCCACTGGTAACCCTGCGCGCCACCGTCGAGCAGAAAGTGGTAGCTCACGACCGGGCTGACCACGGGCAGACGGGCGCGCAACCAGGTGTCGGTTTCGTCCTGGCGATCGACGCTCGCCTGCACCAGCTCGGGTTCGCCGTCGTTGATGACACGCACCCAGGCGCTCGTCACGTCGCTGGTTCGCGGCACACGCAGAAACACGTCGACCATGCCGCCGAGCGCAGGGTTCGGCTCGGGAACGTAGGTCGCCGAGCCGTCGTGATGCGGCTGCGACCACGACGTGTCGGTCATGTCGTCTCCTCGAGCAGGAAGGCCACGGCGGCCATGATCAGGTTCGCCACCCGATGCGGCGGGCTGGCGTAGAACGCCTGCCAGGCCTGCCAGGCCTGCGCGACCTGCTCGTTGTAGGCGCCGCTGCCGCTCTGCTGCTGCCAGCCCAGACGCACGGCGGTGCCGATCAGCACGTCCAGCACGAGCGGTTCGTCGACCTTCAGCTCGGGGTTGGCGCGTGCGATGTCCGACAAGGCGAGCAGCGCCTCGATCGTCAGCTGACGGTATTCCGGTGCCTGGATCCGGTTCAGCAGTTCATCGACCTGGAGGGCGAAGCTGCGCTCGCCGGATGTCGTGTCGCCCCGTGCGAGTGCGCTGTCGACGCGGCTGCCCGGGTCGAGCTGGTCGCCGATCACCAGCCCGGCGCAATGCTGCAGCAGCTCCCAGACGCGCGCGTGGAAATCCGCGGGCACCCGCGCGATCACGCCGGTCATCTCGCGCCACCCGGGCCAGCCGCCTTGCTCGGGCTCGAGCACCGGGTCGTTCTCCGGCGCGAAGGCGATCTCGATCAGCGCACCGGCGGTAGCGTGGAGCGACTGCATGCGGACCAGGTCCGCGGCCATCTCCTGCTCGCGCGTCATGACCTCGCGCAAGCGGCCGAGGATGGCGTGCGGGCTGAGGTCGAGCACATGGTCGAAGGCTTCGACAGGGCTGACGCCGTGCTCGCGCGCCAGCCAGGCGGTGAGCAGCAGCAGCGCCTGCCAGGGCCGCAGCGTCAGCGTGCCCACGAACAGACCGGCATCGGCCTTGATCAGCATGCCCAGCAGCAGCACCAGTTCCTCGATCAGGACACGGCCGCGCGGGTCGTCGCCGCCATGCGCACGCAGCCGCACCACCAGCTCGGGGTTGCCGAGCGGACACGCCACGACCGAGTCGGCGCTGTAGGCGCGGCCGAGTGCGACGCGCTTGCCGCGCACGACGATCTCGGCCACCGCGTCCTCGAGCGCTTCGTCGTGCATGTCCAGCAGGCCGGCGGCGCGGCGCACCACACCCCAGCGCCGCGCGCGGCAGGCGCGGCCGTAGAGAGCCTCGGTGAGCTGGCGCACGTCGCCGCCCAGGCCGGTGTCGCGCGCCGGCCCGGCGCGCCGCCACAGCAGCGCCAGCAGCTCGACCTGCTCGTACGGATTGCGGCTGCGATCGAGTTGCTGCAGCAGCGCCGCCTCGTCGTGCTCGGCCGCCAGCGCGGCGATGCGCTCGGCGGTCAGTGCGCGCGTGGCGGCCTCGTCCCAGGCCAGCACCGCGTCGGCCGCGGGAGCCATCGGCATGTCGGCCGGCACCGCCGGCCACTCGACCGTCGCCGGCAGGCGGCGCACCGCTGCCTGCAGCAGCAGCGCCTCGAGTGGGCCGAGACGCACGCCGTCGGCGGTTCCCAGCTTGGCCAGGGCATCGAGCAGGTCGTCGGCGCCCGGTGCGTCGAGCATCGGCCCGGTCAGCAGCAGCACGAGCAACGGCTGACCCTCGTGACGCCAGTGGCGCCGCAGCGCGGCCACCTCTGTGGCGATCTCGTCGACGAGCAGGCGGTTGTCCAGCGCGAGGTAGAAGCCGCGCTGGCGGCCGAAGGCGGGCAGGCACACCGAGCGCTCGTCGCCACGCACGAACATCCGGCTGGTGGCCAGGCTGCCCAGCGGGTAGGGCGGCCGGCCCGACAGACCGAGGGCGGCGCAGCGCCCGAGCCCGGTCAGCGCGGCCGTGAGCTGCGCGGCATCGTGCACCTGCAGCGGCAGCAATGCCGCCACTGTCTGCGCGGCGAGGCCGCGTGCTGCCAGCCGCGAGCCCACCAGATCGTCCTCGGCAAGCAGCGCCACCTGCACGCACACGTCGCGCGCCAGGGCATGCCCGTGGCGGCGCCCGAGCGGGTCGATGTCATCGGCCGTGACGTGCCCTTCCTGCACCAGCACGCCCACGATGTACAGGCTCTGCGCCCAGACCAGCGGCACGTTGACGTTCGGCTCGCGTGGCTGGCTGTGGGGCGACGCGCGCTCCGCCTCCACGGCCTGCGCGGGCACGAAGTACAGCTCGGGCAGCAGGCGTTGGCCGTCGCGCTCCTGCATCAGGGCGTCGAGTTGCGTGCGCCACGCGGCCGCCTCGTCCGCCGAACCACTCAGCGCCGCGTCGACCAGCAAGTAGGTGAAGAACAGCGGCCACTCCGACTCGATGTGCTCGAACTGTCGCAACTCGCCGGGTTCGTAGTGCAGTCGCGCATGGTCTTCGAGCACGGTCTGGTGGCCGTCGCGCAGGAAGCGCTTGCAGCCGTAGCGCCCCTGTAGCTTCTCGAGCAGCGTCGCGCGCGTGCGTGCCGCGAGCGTGGCGTCGTCGATCGCGAAGGCGGGGTAGCCGATGATCGACAGCAGCGCCGCGTCGGTTTCCTTGGATTCCGATTCGCGCGGCAGCAGCGCCTGCAGCGTGTCGCGTGCGCTGGCGATGTCGTCGCTGACCACCAGCACCGCGGGCGCGCGCCCGGGCAGTGGCTCGAAGCCGTCGATCGCTTCCAGCGCCGCCTTGGCCATGCCGACCGAGCTGGCGTTCAGCTCGGCCACGCCTTCATTGCGCTTGTGCCCGCGCTCCCAGATGCCGTAGTCCGGCGTGCGCCAGGCCTTGGCGAGGTAATAGACCAGGTTCTGCACGAAGGCGACCTCGTCGGGCTGCTCGACGATGTGCAGCCCGGCGGCGCTCATCTGCGCGAGCTGCAGCACGAAGATCGCCGTGGCATCGATCTGCAGGTGACCCCATTCGGAGTCGCCGACCACCGGCTCGCCACGCGCGGTGTCGTACTTGGCATGCAGGGCATCGAGCGGATCCTGCGTGTGCTTGAAGCGCTCGACCTTGGCTGCCTGCTTCATCATCGCCGCGAGCAGGCCGTGCATCAGCTTGACGACGGCCCCCTCGAGAGGCGCCGCGGCAGCCGGGTCGACGCGGCGGTACGCGAGCGCGAGCGCCCAGACGGCGAGGATGCTGTAGACGTTGTCGCGCACCCAGGCATGGGTGTAGTCGCCGTGCACCGTGACCGCCGTGCTCGCCGGCAGCAGGCCGGTGGTCGGATCCTGTCGCGCCAGGATGATGGCCTCGGCCTGCGCACGCCAGGCGTCGAGGCGGGCGGGCGGCACAGCGGGCCGGGTGGGACGCCGGGTGGCCATCGTATCGCTCAACGGCGCTTCAGGATCAGCGCGGCCCGGGCAGCGAGGTCGGGTGCAGGAAAATGCCGCTGCGGCGTGGGAAGCGCATGGGGCCCTTTCAGGTGATCACGTCCGGCTGCACCCGCTCGGTGCGGCTGCGGATCTGCGCGATCTCGTCGGCGAGCGCGATCAGGTCGGCCAGCGCCGCCTGCGTGTCCTGCGCATGGCGGGCAGGATCTGCCTCGTAGCGTTCGATGTAGACACGCAGCGTCGAGCCCGAGGTGCCGGTGCCCGAGAGGCGGTAGACGATGCGCGCACCGTCGTCGAAGACGATGCGCAGGCCCTGGCCTTTCGAGACGCTGCCGTCCACCGGGTCGGTGTAGCTGAAGTCGTCGGCCAGCGCGACGCCGCGCCCGCCGGGCCGCTCGCGTGCCAGGCCGTCGAGCCGGGCGGCGAGCACCTTCATCAGCGCCTGCGCGGTCGGCGTGTCGAGGTCCTCGTAGTCGTGCCGCGTGTAGTAGTTGCGCCCGTAGGTGGCCCAGTGCGCCCGCGCGATCTGCTGCACGCTCTGGCGGCGCGCGGCGAGGATGGACAACCACAGCAGCACCGCCCAGACACCGTCCTTCTCGCGCACGTGGTTCGAGCCGGTGCCCGCGCTTTCCTCCCCGCACAGCGTGATGCGGCCGGCATCGAGCAGGTTGCCGAAGAACTTCCAGCCGGTCGGCGTTTCGAAGCAGGGCACGCCGAGCTTGGCGGCGACACGGTCGACCGCGCCGCTGGTGGGCATCGAACGCGCGACGCCGGCGATGCCGGCCCGGTACGCGGGGGCAAGGTGCGCGTTCGCGGCGAGCATCGCAAGCGAATCCGACGGCGAGACGAAGAGGCCGCGGCCGATGATCAGGTTGCGGTCGCCGTCGCCGTCGGAGGCGGCGTCGAGATCCGGCGCGTCCGGGCCCATCATGCGATCGAGCAGTTCCTTCGCGTGCACGAGGTTCGGGTCGGGATGGTGGCCGCCGAAATCGGGCAGCGGTGTGCCGTTGCGCACCGTGCCGGCCGGGGCGCCGAGCTCGCGCTCGAAGATCGCGTGCGCATACGGGCCAGTGACCGCGTGCATCGCGTCGAAGGAGAGCCGGAAGCCCGACGCGAACAGCGCGCGCAAGGCGCCGAAGTCGAACAGCTCGCGCATCAGTTCGACGTAGTCGGCAACCGGATCGATCACCTCGACCGTCAGCTCGCCGACCTGCTGGACCCCGATGCGGCCAAGGTCGACGTCGGGCACATCGACGACGAGGAACTCCGCGATCGATAGGGTCCGCGCGTAGATCGCATCGGTGACGCGCTCCGGCGCCGGCCCGCCATTGGCGGCGTTGAACTTGATGCCGAAGTCGCCATCGGGACCGCCCGGGTTGTGGCTGGCCGACAGGATCAGGCCGCCGAACGCGCCGTGCTTGCGGATCACGCATGAGGCCGCGGGTGTCGACAGGATGCCGTCGGCGCCCACCAGCACGCGGGTGAATCCGTTCGCCGCCGCACTGCGGATCACGTGCTGGATCGCCTCGCGGTTGTAGTAGCGCCCGTCGCCGCCGACGACCAGGGTCAGTCCGCCGAAGCCGTGGGGCTCGTCCGGGGGCCGCACCGCGTCGAACACCGCCTGGACGAAGTTGGCCAGGTAGTGCCCGTGCGCGAACTCGGCCACCTTCTTGCGCAGGCCGCTGGTGCCCGGCTTCATGCCGGCGATCGGGATGGTCGTGATGCGGCGGATGTTCATGGTGCCTCCTTCGGCAAGGGAAGGCGACGATAGAGCGCAGCGTATTCGGCGGCCGAACTCTGCCAGCCCACGTCGGCACGCATGCCCGCGAGCTGCATGCGGCGCCAGACCTCGGGTTGGCGGTAGAGCTGCACGGTCTTGCGCACGGCCTCGAGCAGTCCCTCGGCGGAGATGTCGGAGAACTGCACGCCGGTGGCCGCGCCAGCCTTGACCGCTACGTCGTTGGCATCGATCACCGTGTCGGCCAGGCCGCCGACCCGTGCGACCACCGGCACGCAGCCGTACCGCAGGCCGTAGAGCTGGGTCAGCCCGCAGGGCTCGAAGCGTGAAGGCACGAGGATCGCGTCGCAGCCGCCTTGCAGCAGGTGCGACAGGCCTTCGTCGTAGCCGATGCGCACCGCCACACGTTCGGGGTGGCGCTGCGCCCCGGCACGCAGTGCGTCCTCGAGTGCCGCATCGCCGGTGCCGAGCACCACGACCCTCGCACCGCTGGCGACGATCGCGTCGAGCCCGGCGGCGACGAGGTCGATGCCCTTTTGCGCCGTCAGCCGGCTGACCATGCAGAGCAACGGCGACGGGTCGGCCGGCAAGTCGAAGCCGGACTCGACCGCGCGCTTGTTGACCAGGCGTGCGGCCAGGTCGTCTACGCCGTAGGTCCTTGCCAAGTGGGTGTCGGTGGCCGGGTTCCAGACCTCGGTGTCGATGCCGTTGACGATGCCGCTCACTGCCGCCTCGCGCCAGCGCAGCATCGCGTCCAGCCCCATGCCGCCGGCCAGCGTGCGGATCTCGCGCGCATAGGTCGGGCTTACAGTGGTGATGGCATCGGCGAAGTGGATGCCGGCCTTGAGATAGCCGACATCGCCGTGGTACTCGAGCCCCTGCATCGCGAAGGCCTCGGCGGGCAGGCCGAGCAAGTGCCACACGTCGGCCTTGAACTGCCCCTGGAACGCCAGGTTGTGCAGCGTCAGCACGGTAGCCGGTCGCCGACGGCCTTCGCCCAGGTAGTGCAGGTAGGCCGGCACGAGCGCGGCCTGCCAGTCGTGCGCGTGCAGCAGGTCGGGAACGAATGCCGGCACCTCGCCCCAGCCGATGCGTGCGGCCGCATGGGCGAGCGCTGCGTAGCGCACATGGTTGTCGGGCCAGTCGCGGCCGGTCGAATCGAGGTACGGGTTGCCGTGGCGGGCATAGAGGTGCGGCGCGTCGAGCACCAGCAGTTCGAGCGTGCCGTGGCGCGCCGCGAGCAGGTGTGCCGGCCCGCCGAACCAGGCCGGCCACTGGCACAGCTCGCGCACTTCCGCCAGCGCGCCGAACACCGCCGGATGACCGGGCAGGAGCGTGCGCACGTCGATGTTCAGCGGCGCCAGCGCGGCCGGCAGCACGCCCACCACGTCGGCGAGCCCGCCAGTCTTGAGCAGCGGGAACATCTCCGAGGCCACCGCCAGCACCTTGAGCGCTGCGCAGGCCGGTTGGGCGCGTGTGGTCATCACGTCGCTCAGGGGGTCAGCCGATCGATCATCGGCTGCGTGATCAGGCAGACGCCCTTCTCGGTGCGGCGGAAGCGGCTCGCGTCGAGCTCCAGGTCCTGGCCGACCACCAGGTCATCGGGGATCACGACGCCGCGGTCGATCACCACCTTCTTGAGACTGACTTTGCGGCCGATGGTGACGTAGGGCAGGATCACCGCCTCCTCGATGCGCGAGTACGAGTGCGTTCGCACGCCGGTGAACAGCAGCGAGCGGCGCATCTCGGTGCCCGAGACGATGCAGCCGCCGGACACGAGCGAGCTGATGGCGAAACCGCGGCGGCCTTCTTCGTCGTGCACGAACTTGGCCGGCGCGGTCAGTTCGCTGTAGGTCCAGATCGGCCAGTCGGTGTCGTAGATGTCGAGCGCCGGAGTGACGGCCGTCAGGTCGATGTTGGACTCCCAGTAGGCGTCGACGGTGCCGACGTCGCGCCAGTAGGCCTCGGACTCGTGGGCCGAGCGCACGCAGGACGCCGAAAAGCGGTGCGCCACCGCCTTGCCGTGCGCGACCACATACGGGACCAGGTCCTTGCCGAAGTCGTGGCTCGAGCTCGGTTCGGCGGCATCCTTCTTGAGCAGGTCGAAGAGGAACTTCGTGTCGAAGACGTAGATGCCCATCGAGGCGAGCGCCATGTCGGGCCTGTCGGGGATGCCCGGCGGGTCGGCGGGCTTTTCGATGAAACTCTTGATCGTGTCGTGTTCGTCGACGTGCATCACGCCGAAGCCCGTGGCCTCCATGCGCGGAACTTCCAGGCAACCGAGCGTGACGTCGGCGCCGGACTCGACGTGCTGCTGCAGCATCACCTCGTAGTCCATCTTGTAGATGTGGTCGCCGGCCAGCACCACGACGTACTTCGGTGAGTAGCTCTCGACGATATCGATGTTCTGGAACACCGCATCTGCCGTACCGCGGTACCAGGCGTCCTCCGATACGCGCTGGCTCGCCGGCAGGATGTCGAAGCTCTCGTTGCGCTCCGCACGCAGGAAGCTCCAGCCGCGCGTCAGGTGGCGGATCAGGCTGTGCGCCTTGTACTGGGTCGCCACGCTGATGCGCCGGATGCCGGAGTTCAGTGCGTTGGACAGCGCGAAGTCGATGATGCGTGTCTTGCCGCCGAAGAACACGCCGGGCTTGGCGCGCCGATCGGTCAGCTCCATCAGCCGGCTGCCGCGGCCGCCGGCGAGCACGAAGGCCATCGCGTCGCGCGCCAGGCGGGTGCTGCGGGTTTTGGGGGTCATGAGGTCTCCTCCTTGTTCAGGCATTCCATTCGAAGAACATCGCCGCCAGCGGCGGCAGCGTGAGCTCGATCGAGTACGGCCGGCCATGCGCAGGCACCGGCTGCGCGGTGACCTCGCCGAACGGCGCGCCGACGTTGCTGCCGCCATAGTGCACCGAGTCGGTGTTGATGCGTTCCTTGTAGACACCGGGGTTCGGCACGCCGATCCGGTAGCCCTGATGAACCGCCGGCGTGAAGTTGCAGGCCACCACGATCAACGCGTCGGCCGAGTGGCCGCGGCGGATGAAGCTCAGCACCGACCGTTCGGCGTCGTTGTGGTCGATCCACTCGAAGCCCGCGCCGTCGAAGTCGCGCTGGTACAGCGCGGGGGTCGCGCGGTAGAGACGGTTCAGATCCTGCAGCAGGTGCTGCACGCCGGCATGGGCGGGGATCTCGAGCTGGTGCCAGTCCAGGCTCCTGTCGTGGTTCCATTCGGCGCCCTGCGCGAACTCGCAGCCCATGAAGAGCAGCTTCTTGCCCGGGTGGGCGAACATGAAGCCGTAGTAGGCGCGCAGGTTGGCGAACTTCTGCCAGGCATCGCCGGGCATCTTCGCCAGCATCGAGCCCTTGCCGTGCACCACCTCGTCGTGCGAGATCGGCAGCACGAAGTTCTCGCTGAAGGCGTAGACCAGCGAGAAGGTGATCTCGCCATGGTGATGCTTGCGGTAGATCGGGTCGCGCGCGATGTACTGCAGCGTGTCGTGCATCCAGCCCATATTCCACTTGTAGTGGAAGCCCAGCCCTCCGGAATGGGTCGGTCGCGACACCGCCGGGAAGGCGGTCGACTCCTCGGCCAGCGTCACGGCCTGCGGGCGTTCGCTGCCGACGACCTCGTTCATGCGCCTGAGGAACGAGATGGCCTCGAGGTTCTCGCGCCCGCCGTGCACGTTGGGCACCCATTCGCCGGCCTTGCGGCTGTAGTCGCGGTACAGCATCGAGGCTACGGCGTCGACGCGCAGGCCGTCGACACCATAGCGCTCGAGCCAGTAGAGCGCGTTGCCGACGAGGAAGTTGCGCACCTCGGTGCGCCCGAGGTTGTAGATCAGCGTGTTCCAGTCCTGATGGAAGCCTTCGCGCGGGTCGGCGTATTCGTACAGCGCGGTGCCGTCGAAGTTGGCCAAGCCGTGGGCGTCGGTCGGGAAGTGCGCCGGCACCCAGTCGAGGATCAGGCCGATGCCTCGGGCATGGCAGCGGTCGACGAAGCGGCGGAAGCCCGCGGGGTCGCCGAAGCGCGAGGTCGGCGCGTACATGCCGATCGGCTGGTAGCCCCAGGAGCCGTCGAACGGGTGCTCGGTCACGGGCAGCAGCTCGAGGTGGGTGAAGCCCAACTGCTCGACGTAGGGCACGAGCTCATCGGCCAGCTCGTCCCAGGTGAGCCAGCGGTTGCCCTCCTCGGGCTTGCGCCGCCACGAGCCGAGGTGCACCTCGTAGATGCTCATCGGCGCGTCGAGCGCATTGGCGCGCTGGCGTTCCTCGGAACGTGGCAGCGCGGCGGGCATGCGTGCGACGACGCTGGCGGTGGCCGGGCGCAGCTCGGACTGGAGCGCATACGGGTCGGCCTTGAGCGGCAGCACATGGCCTTCGCGGCTGCGCAGTTCGAACTTGTACTTCGCCCCGGCCGCGACGCCGGGCAGGAAGATCTCCCAGACGCCGCATTCGCGCCGCAGCCGCATCGGATGGCGCTGGCCGTCCCATACGTTGAACTCGCCGACGACGCTGACGCGCGACGCGTTCGGCGCCCAGACGGCAAAGCTGGTGCCGGCGACGCCTTCCATCTCGCGCAGCGTGGCGCCGAGCACTTCGTAGGGCCGCAGGTGGGTGCCTTCGCCCATCAGCCAGACGTCCATGTCGCCGAGAACGGGCGGGAAGCGGTAGGGGTCGTCGATGACTGCGTGGCTGCCGTCGGCCCAGTGCACGTCGAAGCAGTAGGGGCGGCGCTTGCGGATGCGCAACCGGGCCTCGAACCATCCGTCCGGGTGGCGCAGGACGAGCTCGCCCAGCGTCTTGGCGTCGGCGTCGAGCACCGTCACCTGCGTCGCGCCGGGCAGGAAAGCATGCATCCACAGCGCGCCCTTGGCATCCGCATGCATGCCGAGCACTGAGAACGGATCGCCGTGTGCGGCGGTGCGGATCAGGTCGACCACGGCGGCGTCGATCATCGGCGGCTCCTCCAGGGGTTCTTTCGGGTCATGGACGGTTCGGCTCGCGCAGGCCGTCAGTGCGAGTCCAGTGCACGCGCGGCGCCGCGCAGGGCCGGCGACTGCTGCGCCACGATCACGTAGACAGGGATCGCCGCCAGGTAGGCCGAGAAACGGCCCTTGGCCTCGAAGCGCACGCGAAACGGCGATTGGTCGAAGGCCTCACCCAGGCGCGGCACGATCCCGCCGCCGATGTAGACACCGCCGGGCCGTTGATCATCATCGCCACCTTGCCCTGCGCCATGCCGCCTTCCATCTCGGCGTAGCCGCTGCCGGTGGGCATGTAGTTCTCGCGCAGCAGCTTGTTCAGCAGTTCGACGCCGGCGACCGCGCCCGCGTTGTTGACTCCGGTGTCGCCCGCGTCGTAGGTGCCGTCAGGCTTGGCCTTGAACGGATAGCCGCCCCCGGCCGCGAGCAGAGGGAAGGTGAAGTAGGTGTTCTTGTAGTCCCACAGGATCGCCTTCGCCCCCTTGGCGGAAAGCTGTTTGTCCAGCGCCATCACCTCCTCGAAGGTTTTCGGCGGGGTCTTGACGAGCGCCTTGTTGTAGACCAGCGCGATCGACTCGACGACGAACGGATAGCCCCAGGTTTTGCCGCCGATCGTCCAGGCCTTCCAGGCCAACGGGTCGATGTCGTCCTTGACCTTCTTGCTCGGCGTCACCGGTGTCACCAGGCCCCCGCTGATCCACTCGCCGGCACGGTCGTGCGCCCAGCCCCAGATGTCGGGCCCCTTGCCGGCCCCGGCTGCCTGCTGGAACTTGGCGGGGGCGTCTTCCGGCGCCTCGACGACGACGGGCGCGCCGGTCTTCTTCGTGAACTCCTCGCCGATCTTGACCAGACCCTTCGCGCCTTCGACACTGAACCAGATCGTCAGCTTGCCGGCTTCGGCCGCCCGCACGGTCGCGCCCGCCAGTGCCGCAGCGCACAGTGCCGAAACCACGACGACGCGACGTTGTTTGGACATGATTCGTTTCTCCACAAGTGCCGCTGGACGGCGAGCCGACGAGCTTGATCGAGGCCGCGGAACCGGCGTTTCGCCGTGTGCCTCAGCCGCCTTCTGAATCGATTCAGAGCATTGCGAACGGGATTCTGAATCTGGCTGCTTTAAAGTCAATACGCGGAGGAACACCGCATCGGCGACGAAGGCGAAGGCTTTCGCCAGGTGATGGCGGGCTTCGACTTCAACCGCGCTGCAATCGGCCTTGAATGCTGCGGGGCGGCGCGCGCCTCGCTCGACGAGACCTGGGCCTACATCAACAACCGCGAGACCTTCGGCGTGAAGCTGGCGCAGCACCAGGGCGTCTCGTTCCCGCTCGCCGACGGCGAAGCGCGCATCGAGGCGATCCGCCAGCTCTGCTATCGCACCATGCGCCTGCGCGACGCCGGCAAGCCGCACACCAGCGAAGCGGCGATGTGCAAGCTGCTGGCGCCGCGCACCGCGTACGAGGTGATCCGGCAGTGCCTGCTCAGCCATGGCCACTACGGCTACTCGACCGACTCGCCGCACCAGCAGCGCATGCGCGACGTGATGGGCCTCGAGATCGGCGACGGCACGGCGCAGATCATGATGATGGTGATCGCCCGCGAAAAGACGCGTGCCCTCGGGCACTGAACTGCCATGAGCGGGCCGCTGCACGGCGTGACCGTCGTCGAGATGGCCGCGATCGGCCCTTGCCCGTTCGCCGCCATGCTGCTGGCCGACATGGGTGCGACGGTAATCCGGATCGACCGCCTTCCCGGGCCGCGCAAAGCCATCGACGACTACACCGCCAACGACACGCTGGTCGACCGCGGCCGGCTCTCGGTGGCGCTGGACCTGAAGCAGCCGCGCGGCGTGGCCCTCGCGATCGACCTCATCGCCGGCGCCGACATCCTGATCGAGGGCTTTCGCCCGGGCGTCATGGAAAGGCTCGGCCTTGGTCCCGGGCCCTGCCGCGAGCGCAATCCGCGGCTGGTGTACGGGCGCATGACCGGATGGGGCCAGACCGGGCCGCTTTCGCAGGCGGCGGGCCACGACCTGAACTACATCGCGCTCACCGGCGCGCTCGGCGCGATAGGCCATGGTGATCGTCCACCGGCGCCGCCGCTCAACCTCGTCGGCGACTACGGCGGCGGCGCCCTCTACCTGGCGCTCGGCGTGGTCTCGGCGCTGTTCGACGCGTCGCGAAATGGCCAGGGACAGGTGGTCGACGCGGCCATGGTCGACGGTGCAGCGTCCTTGATGACCATGATGTACTCGCTCAAGTCGCGCGGCACCTGGCGCAATGCGCGGCAGGCCAACGTCATCGACGGTGGTGCCCATTTCTACGGCGTCTACGAATGCGCCGACGGCAAATACCTGGCGCTGGGCGCGATCGAGCCGCAGTTCTACCGGGAATTGCTGGAGCGCTGCGCGATTCGCGACCCCGCCTTCGACGCGCAATGGAAAGAGGCGAATTGGCCGGACCTGCGGGAGCGGATGGCGGCACTGCTGCGCACGCGAATGCGAGAGGTCTGGTGCGAAGTTCTGGAGGGAACCGACGCCTGCGTCGCGCCGGTGCTCGACATGGACGAGGCGCCCGCGCATCCGCACATGCGGGCGCGCGGAACGTTTGTCGAGGAGGAAGGTGTCGTGCGGCCGGCCGCGGCGCCGCGCTTCGAGCGAGTTGCGCCCGAGACGTCGCCGCCGCCGGCGATCGGCGAGCACACATTGCGCCTGCTCCGGGCGCAGGGGTTGAGCGAACCGGAGATCGACCGGCTGCGCGCGGATCGCGTTATCGCTGTCGCCGACTGAACCCGGCGACGAATGTCGAGGTCTGCTCTGGCGCTTTGCTTCAATTTGCCCGGGGCGCATCGACGGCACGTGCGACCGAAAAGTCTGCTTTCCGGCGTCGACAACTGGCGCTTGCACGTCGGCTTTGGGTCGAACGCGTCGCTGAACGACTGCCGTCGGTGATCAGAAGGGAATGGCGACTGCCAAGCTCCGCTCGCCAATGCAGGTTTGTCGTGCCCAAACACAAAGGGCCTGGCCGAAGCCAAGCCCCTGCTTTGATTGGTGCCGGTGAAAGGAGTCGAACTCCCGACTGCTCCTGTCACGCTTGATGGGCGGTGCCGAATCGATGCTCGGGCAGGCCGCGCCAACCCGGGGTCGCTGCGAACACGCCGCCGGCGTGCGGTTCAGCGCGCAGGGCGCCGGCGTCCAGGCCGATGCGCGCCGACGTGACGAACAATCGATCGTGCACGGGGCCGCCGAAGGCGACACAAGTCGGCTGCGAGGCTGGCACGTCAATGCGCGCTGTCGGTGCACCGCCACGGTCGTAGCGCACGACGCAGCCGCCTCCCCATTGAGCATTGCAAAGGCCGCCCTCGGCGTCGACCGTCGATCCATCAGGAAAGCCGCCGGTGGCCGACAAGCGGACGAACATTTTCGGCGGGCCGATTCGGCCATCGGCGTGATAGTCGCAGCTGCGGATCTCCCGTGTCGGCGAGTCGGCGAAGTACATGCGAGAGCCGTCGGGGCTGAACGCGATGCTGTTGCCCACGGCCGCGGGCGGCAAGGGCAGGCGCTCGACGGCAAGGTCGGCGTCGACGCGGTAGAAGCGGCCGATCGGCGCAGCGTCCTCTGCCTGGTTGAACATGCCGAAGATGAAACGTCCTGGCGGGTCGCAGCGGCCATCGTTGATGCGGGTCGTTGGGTGCTCGGCCTCGATCGGCACGATGGGCGTCAATGCTTCGCTGTCAAGATTGAAGAGCGCGATTCCCGATGCGAGGCCCAACAGCAGTTGCTCCGGCCGGCGGCACAGTGCAAAGCTGCCGACGCGCTCGGGCAGGGTCCACAGCCTCACGCGGCCATCCGCCGCCTGCCAGCGGCTCAGCGTCGCCCTCTCGATGTCAGTCCAATACAGCGAGCGCGTCAGGTCGCACCACAGCACGCATTCGCCCAGCCGCGCCCTGGCATCGACGAGCAACTCCGCTTTCATGACCAACCTCCGTCGACGACGAAGCTCTGCGCCGTGCACATGCGCGAGTCGTCGGCGGCGAGGAACAGCGCCATCGCCGCAATGTGCTCGGACTGCAGCCGCCCGGGCAGGCATTGGTTCGCGTCGATCTCCTTCTCGGCTTCTGGAGTGACCCAATTCCTGAGTTGCCGCTCGGTCATCACCCAGCCGGGCACCAACGTGTTGACGCGGATGTTGCGCTTGCCAAGGTCTTTCGCCAGCGAGCGTGTCAGTCCATGGATCGCTGCCTTGGTCGTCGCGTAGGCCGGGTAGCCTTGGCCCTTGATCATCCAACTGATTGAGCCGAGGTTGACGATCGAGCCGCCGCCCAGCGCGACCATGTCGTCCACCACGGCCTGGGCGGCGAAGAACTGGTGGCGCAAGTTGACGTTCATGCATCGATCCCAGAACTCGGGCGTGACATCCTCTACCCGGTGACGCTGGTCGTTCGCGGCGTTGTTGATCAGCACCGAGATCGCGCCGAAAGACTCGCGCGTGCGTGCGACGGCGGCGCGCAGCGACGCGATATCGGTCACGTCGCAGGGCGTGAAGAGCGGCACCGGTGCCTTCGCGGCATTCGGCCCGGCAGCGATCTTCGCCAGCAGTTCATCGGCCGCGTCGGCGTTGCGATCGACGAACCCGACCTTCGCCCCCTGGGCATGGA
Source organism: Piscinibacter sp. (assembly GCA_041496605.1). Classification (GTDB taxonomy): domain Bacteria; phylum Pseudomonadota; class Gammaproteobacteria; order Burkholderiales; family Burkholderiaceae_C; genus Albitalea. The sequence continues at coordinate 13,583 of JBGQEX010000034.1, read as the reverse complement.
ACTGCTCGACGAAAGTCGCACCGATGCCGGTGCTGCCGCCGCTGACGAAGACAGTGCGGCCTTGCAGGCTGGGATAGATCGCGTTCATGAGAGCCTTCGCGCGGGGAGTGAAGTTCAGGCGGCGAGCCCGCGGGCCAGCGCCAGGCGGAACAGCCCGCGCGCGCTCAGCGCCTCGCCATGGCTTTGTGACGCGATGCCCAGCTGTTCGAGCGCGCGTTCGTAGCGGCGCAGCAGCGCGGTACCGCCGATCAGGTGCACAGCCGGCGGATCCGGCGGCAGCAGGCCGCGCAGCTCATGGCCGATCAGCAGGCCCGACAGATACGACGGCGCCTGCGCCGGATTCAGGGCGCCGAAGAGTCCTTGGGTGCGCACGCCGAACAGGTGGTGGGTGAGGCCTCCCGCACCTGCACTCGCGGCGACACCGCGCTCGAAGGCCTCGACATCGTCGACATCGGCGTCGCGCGATTCGGGCATCAGCGCGGCCAGCAGGCTGTGGCGGCGCAGCAGCGCATACAGTTCGCCAGTCATCGCGGTGCGCAGCGACCCGATGCGCCCGGCCTCGACCTGCACCCATTTGCTGTGCGTGCCCGGCAGGCACAGCCACTGCGGGCCGTCGGCGTGGAGCTGGTCAATCAGGCCCAGGATCTGCGTTTCTTCGCCGCGCATCACCTCGGGAGGCGCATCCGCAGGGCGCAGGACCAAGCCGGGGGCGATCCACACGCGTTGTCCAGGCAGCATCGCGGCGGAGACCTCGCGCATGCCAGCGGCGATCTGCGCGAGGCCTGCCGGGCAGGCGACATAAGGCACCTCATGCCAACCATTGCGGCTGCCGATCATCCCGGCCATCACGATCGGCGTGTCGCCCCAACCGGCGAGCTGTTGCGCGAGCACCGCCTCGAAGGCGCCGTTGCAGGTGAGCAGCCCAGCGTCGGCGCTGCGCTGTTCGCGCACTGTGCCCGCCGCGTCAAGCCGGTAGGCGCGAAAGCTGCTCGTTCCCCAGTCGATGGCGATCATCGGATCTCCTTCAGCGCGACGACTATGGCCGATTCCGGCGGCAGCGGCGGCAGGGGCAGGCCGAGGTCGCGCAGTTGCGCGCCACTCATCTCGAGCGTGCCCGCGGCCAACGCGTCGATCACACCAGTGCTCGACGTCGAATGCGGCACCTTCGGCAGATGCAGGGCCTGTACGCGGTAGCGGCGCGCCGCGTCCAGCCCGGCGACGCGCAGCGGCGGCGTGTAGCGCGGCGCTTCTTCGAGCCGTCGGTACAGCGCGACCAGCGCGGCGCTGCCGTCCTCGGCATGGGCTTGCAGCCAGGCGCGGCCATGGTGGCTGCCTTGGCGGATCACGCCGTGGTGCACCAGGTCGCGCCACGCCTTGTAGGTCGCAATCCATTGCGTCAGCTCGGCGCGCTCTTCGGTGCCGAGCTGGCGCAGGTCCATCTCGACGCCCAGGTGGCCGAAAAGCGCCACGGCGGCGCGGAACGCCAGGCTTTGCGTGCGCCCGGTGGTGTGCGAATGCGCCGGGCCGATATGCGCACCCATGACTTCCGGCGGCATGAAACGCAGGAAGCCGCCCTGGATGCCGATGCGCGTCAATGCGTCGTTGCAGTCGCTGGTCCAGACGCGCTGCGTGTAGCGCAGGATGCCGGCGTCGGCGCGTGCACCGCCCGACGAGCAGCTTTCGATCTCGACCCGGGGATGGGCCTGGCGCAGGCGCTCGAGCAGGCCGTACAGCGCGAGCGTGTGGCGCCGGTAGGCCGCGCGGCCACGGTGGCCGGCGCCGGTCGCGGCGGTCGCGAGGTCGCGGTTCATATCCCACTTCAAATAGGCGATCGGGACTTCGCGCAGCAGGCCGTCGAGCTTGCCGAACAGATACTCGATCACCTCGTCGCGCGACAGGTCGAGCACCAGCTGGTTGCGCCCGGTCACCAGCGGCCGGCCGGCCATCTGCAAGGCCCAGTCGGGGTGCGCGCGGTACAGCTCGCTGTCGGGGTTGACCATCTCCGGCTCGACCCACAGGCCGAACTGCATGCGCAGGCCGCGCACATGCTCGACCAGCGGGGCCAGACCCTGCGGATATTTGCGCGCGTCGGGCCACCAGTCGCCGAGCGAGGATCGGTCGTCGTGGCGGCCGTGGAACCAGCCGTCGTCGAGCACGAAGCGTTCGATGCCGACCTCGGCGCCGGCGCTCGCGAGCGCCTTCAGCCCGTCGAGATCGTGGTCGAAGTAGACCGCCTCCCAGGTGTTGAGGTGCACCGGGCGCGGTGCCATGCGCCCGTCAGGCCAACCCAGAACGTTGGTGCGCATATGCCGGTGGTAGTTGGCGGCGAGGCCGTTCAGACCGGCGGCGCTGAACGACAGCAGCGCATCGGGCGTGCGGTACCGCTCGCCGGGCGCGAGCAGCACCTCGCCGGGGGCGAGCCATTCGCCGAGCTGCAACTGGCGCCGGCCGTCGTTCAGCGGCTCGATCAGCATCGTGTGGTTGCCGCTCCAGGCGAGATGCGCGCCCCAGGCTGGGCCTTCGTCGTCGGCGAGCGTCGTGCCGACGATCACGCCGGGAAAGGTGTCGTGGGCGTTGCGGCCGCGCCGGCTGTCGCGGCGCCAGGTGGCCACGCCGAGGGTCTCGCGCGACTGCTGGAACTCCAGCGTCCAGCGGCCCCAGAAGCCGATCACCTGCTCGGCCTCGGGCGGCAGCGGTACGCAGGCGGCGGCGAGCCAGTCGACGCGGAAATCGGTCGTTCCGCGGTTTTCCAGCTCGGCCCACGTGGTCAGCACGTCGGTCGCGGGGTCGATTGCGTAGTGCAGCGTCAGGCCGAGCGCGGCGACCTCGTCGCGCAGCACGACCGTCAGCGCGCCCTCTCGCTGCTCGGTGCGCTCGACGGCGAAGTGCTGCGCCCAGTCGCTGCCGTCGCCGACGGCATCGCCGGCGCGTGCGCCGAGCAGCGCCGGCTGCTGGAACCAGCCCAGGCCGTGGGTCGGCAGCACGCTGAAGGCCAGGTCCCCATCGAGCGCGTTTGGCGGCAGCGGGCGCGCGCCGGCGAGCGGCCAGCCGCCCTGGTCGGCCAGCCGGGCTCCGAAATGGCGCCACAGCGGCGGGCCCGCAGGCACGGGCTCGATGGCGATCGCCAGGCCCTTGCCCGCGAGACTCAGCAGTTCAGTGTTCATCGCATCAACCCTTTGTCGCACCCATCGTCAAACCGGCGATGAAATGCTTCTGCATCAGGAAGAAGATCACCACCGGCGGCAGCGCCGCCACGATGGAGCCGGCGGACACCAGCTGCCATTGCGCGACCCATTGGCCGTTCAGCGTCTTCAGACCGCCGGTCACCGGCATTGCGTGGTCGCCTTGGATCAGCACCGTGGCCCAGAAGTAGTCGTTCCAGATGAAGGTGAAGATCAGTACCGCCAGCGCGGCGACCGCGGGCCGCACCAGCGGCAGCACCACGCGCCAGAAGATCTGGAACTCGCTCGCGCCTTCGACCCGCGCCGCATCGATCAGCTCCGACGGCAGCTCGCGGATGAAGTTGCGCATGAAGAAAGTGCAGAAGCCCGACTGGAACGCGACGTGGAACAGCACCAGGCCGGTCACCGTGTCGTAGAGGCCGAGCTGCAGGCTCAGGTTGCGCACCGGCACCATCAGGATCTGGAACGGCACGAAGTTGCCGCCGACGAAGACGAAGAAGACCAGCAGGTTGAACTTGAAGCGATAGATGCCCAGCGCGAAGCCGGCCAGGCAACTCAATGCCACCGCGCCGATCACCGTCGGGATCGTCACCAGGAAGCTGTTGCCGATGTAGTGGAGGATCGGCGTGTTGGTGAACACCGCGGCGTAGTTCTCCGCGATCTTCCACTGCGTGGGGATGCCCCAGTAGTTGCCCGAGGTCAGGTCGGCCTGGCCGCGGATCGACGTGAGCGCGACCGCGATGATCGGGGCGAGCCAGACGAACAGCGCGATGGGCAGCGCGGCCTTGTAGAGCAGTTGCACCGGCGGCGAGGCGCGGTCGATTGGAGTGGGAAACATCACAGCTCCTTTTCCTGGCGCCAGATCCGCACCAGCACGAAGCTGATGTAGAGCAGCATGATGACGAACAGCACGGTCGCGATCGCAGTGCCGTAGCCCATGCGGTAGCCGTACTCGCTGAGCGCCTGCTCGTACATGTAGTACGCCAGCACGCGCGACGATCCGTAAGGGCCGCCCTGCGTCATGATCGAGATCATGTCGAAGCTGCGCAGCGAGCCGACCACCGTGACGACGACGGCGATGAACGTCGCCGGCCGCAGCTGCGGCAAGATCACGTGCCACAGCAGGCTCCAGCCCTTCGCACCCTCGAGCCGCGCGGCCTCGATCAAATCGGCCCGCACGTTGTTCAGGCCGGTGAGGTACAGGATCATGCAGTAGGCGATCTGCGGGTACAGGCCCGCGGCGACGATGCCGTAGGTCACGAGCCGCTCGTCGGACAGCACGGCCACGGGCGGGATGCCCAGGAAGTGCAGCACGTGGAACAGCAGGCCGTTGGTCGGGTCGTAGAACCAGCTGAAGACCAGGCCGACCACGACCTGCGAGATCACGAACGGGAAGAAAAACATCGACTTGATGGCCCGAATGCCGAACACCGTCTGGTTCAGGAACAGGGCCAGCGCCAGGCCGAGCGGGATGGCGAGCAGGTAGCCGACGAGCCAGATCACGTTGTTGGCCAGTGCCGTGCGAAAGTCGGGGTCGTGCGCGAGCTCGGCATAGTTGGCCAGGCCGATGAACTTCGACTCCTTCAGACCGTCCCATTCGGTAAAGCTGATCGCAATCGACTGGAAGATCGGCGCGATCACGTAAAGCAGGAAGGCCAGCATCGCCGGAGCGAGAAACAGCCACGGCGCCAGCGTGCGCTGGTGGCGCGCCCACCAGCTGGCGGAGGCGATGGGCTGCACCGGCGGGGCGGCCAGTGCGGATTCACGGGTGGACATGATGGTTTCTCCCGCAGGGACCGGTCTTTCCCGTTCGGGCCGTGGCCCGAACGGGTGGTGGCTGGCGAGTGAATGCGCCTTACTTGTAGACGCGCATGCGGACTTGCTCGAGGCGCTTCAGGATCTCGCCGCGCTCGTCGGGCTTCAGCATGTAGCGCTGGAAGCCGTCCATGCCGGCCTTGGCCATCTCGGGCAGGGCATCGCGGTCATAGAACTGCGCCAGCGCGTGCGCCGAAGACAGCATCGCGAAGCCGGCCTTCAGGTAAGTGTCGGTCGGCGCAGTCGCGTCCTTGTTGACCGGCAGCTGCTGCAGGATCTCGTTGACCTTGGTCTGCGTCGAGGCCTTGGCGAGATAGGCCAGGAACTTGCGCGCGTCGGCCTTGTTCTTGGCCTTCGCCGGAATGTGCAGCGTGTCGGTCGGCGCATCCTCTGAGCGCGCCACGCCGGGGGTGATCGGCGGGAACACCATGAAGCCGATCTGATCTTCCTTCAGCCCCGCTTCCTTCATCGGCGCGATCGCGAAGTTGCCCATCAGATACATCGCCGACTCGCCCTTCACGAACGACGGCAGCGCCTCCTGCCACATGTACGACGGGTGGTTGGCGAGGAAGTAGCCGGGCTTGACGAGCTCGTCCCACTTGTCGAAGACGGCCTGCACGCGCTTGTCGGTGTAAGGCACCTTGCCGGCGGTGAGGTCCATGTGGAACTCGTAGCCGTTGACGCGCAGGTCGAGGTAGTCGAACCAGCCGCCGGTCGGCCAGGATTGTTTGGTGCCGATCGCGAACGGCGTGATCTTCGCGGCCTTCAGCTTGGCAGACGCGTCGACCAGTTCCTTCCAGCTCTTCGGCTCGGCGATGCCGAGCTTCGCGAAGATGTCCTTGCGGTAGTAGATGCCCCACTGGTAGTAGGTGTAGGGCACGCCCCACTTCTTGCCGTTGATCGTCATCGAGGCGTCGGCGGACTTGAGCTTGTCGCTCAGGCCCTCCTTGACCCAGACATCGCTCACGTCCTCGAACAGGCCGGCGTTGACGAACGGCGCCATGCGGTTGCCGGCGTACCAGGTGACGAGGTCGGGCGCCTCGGCGGAAAGGAAGTTGCGGATCGAGGTCTTGAAGCCTTCGTGGTCGAAGGTGTTGAGCTTGACCTTGACGTCCGGGTTCTCGGCTTCGAAACCTTTCACCAGTGCTTCGAACGCGGCCTTCGGCGCCGGGTCGGACTGGTCGGTGTTGAGCACCAGCTCGCCGGCGTGAGCAACCGTGAAGGCGGCTCCCACCAGCGCGGACAGCGCAAAGCGCAACAGGGGTTGGGGAATGTGCACGGAGTGTCTCCTCTGAGATGCGTCTTTCTGACGCGGTTGTCGAACGGGATTCAGTGGTTGGTCAGCTGCCAGATCGATACGCCTCGTGGCGCGAGCCGGCGGTCGCCCAACAGCGCCGTGGCCGGCTCGGCAGGCGACCACTCGAGCGCCTGGTCGGAAAAGTTGCACGCGATCGCCAGGCCGCCGATGCGGCTCACGCGCAGGCCGTCGTCCAGGTGCTGCATGGGCAGACCGGCGTCCGCCGCGGCCCGCGCCAGCACGGTCGACCAGCCGGCGATATCCGGGCTGCCGGCGAGGTAGCGCATGCGGCCGCGGCGCGCAACCGCGGCGCTGCCGTCGGTGTAGCGGGCTTCGATGTCGGCGTGCTCGCAGGCCAGGCGTTCGCGCCAGCGCTGCTGGTGCAGCTCGCCGCCGTCGAAGCCCGCCGTCTCGGTCACGCCGGGCGGCAGCGACTCAACCCGCAGGACCGTCAGCCCGAGCGGCTCCGCCAGCCGGCCGGGTGGCAAGGGTTTTGCGATCGACAGGCGCGCGGTCTTCGAGCCGCTGCGTGCGCCGACGACGACCTGCGCACCGCTCGCCGACAAGGCCGCGGCGAGCGCTTCACTGACGTGCAACTGCGCCGGCAGCACGATCAACGCGTAGCCCGCCAGCGGGGCGCCCGACGGCAGCACGTCGACGTCGAGCCCGAGGCCGCGCAGCGCGCTGTAGGCGCGGAAGCACTCGTGCAGCACGCTGTAGTCTGCCCCCTGCGGCTGGATCTGGCCGATCCAGTGCGAGTCGTAGTCGAACAGCAAGGCGACGCGCGGCGCGACACGCTGGCCGGCCAGTTCGACGCTGAGGCCCAGCCGCCGCAGTTCCTCACCGACCTGCGTCGCCTCGACGCCGCCCTGGTCGAGCGCATGATCGGGGCGGTTCAACCCGGCGTGCATCTGCTCCTGGGCGAAGCGCACCTGGCGCCAGCGGAAGTAGCTCACCACCTCGGCGCCATGCGCGAAGGCCTGCCAGGTCCACATCCGCACCATCCCGTCTTCCGGCGCCGGGTTCCACGGCGCCCAGTTGACCGGTCCGGGCTGCTGCTCCATCACCCACCAGCGGCCCGCGCACATGCCGCGGTACAGGTCGTGGTGGAACGCGGGGATGTCCGGGTGGCCGGTGCGCATCCAGCGGCGTTTCTCGGCGTCGGACAGACCCGCGCGGTCCTGCGTAAAGCCGATCGGATAGCTGTCCCAGCTCGCGATGTCGAGGTCGCGCGAGACCGCGTGATGGTCGAACTCGGTGAAGAAGCCCATGTAGTTGTGGGCCACCGGGCGGCCGGGCGAGTGGGCCCGGATGATCTCGACCTGCATGCGGTTGTAGGCCACCACCTCGTCGGAGGCGAAGCGTCGGTAGTCGAGGCGATGCGCCGGGTTTGCTTCGGTGACGGTGCCCACCGGCGGATCGATCGTCTCGAAGCCGCTGTAGCACTGGCTCCAGAACACTGTGCCCCAGGCGCGGTTCAGCGCCTCGATGGTGGCGTAGCGCCCGGCGAGCCAGCGGCGGAAGGCCTCGCGTGCGGCCGGCGAGTAACTCAGCACCGTGTCGTGGCAGCCGTATTCGTTGTCGGTCTGCCAGGCGGCGACGGCGTCGTGGTGGCCGTAGCGCTCGGCCATCAGGCGCACGATGCGCGCCGACTGCTCACGGTAGACCGGGCTCGAGAAACAGTAGTGCCGGCGCGAACCGAAGCCGCGCAGCGCGCCGTGCGCGTCGACTGCGAGGATCTCCGGGTGCGCGTCGACCAGCCACTTCGGCGGCGTCGCGGTCGGCGTGCCCATCACGACCTTCAGGCCTTCGGCATGCAAAGCCTCTACGGCGCGGTCGAGCCACGCCCACTCGAGCCGGCCTGGCGCGGGCTCGATCACGCTCCACGCGAATTCGGCGATGCGCACCCAGCGAATGCCCATCTCGCGCATGCGCTTCGCGTCGTCGGCCCACCATGCGGTGGGCCATTGTTCCGGGTAGTAGCAGACGCCGAGTTCCATGGTGGTTTCGTACACCTCGATGCGGCGGCTCAGGCGGCTTGCGGCACAGGCAGGTCGCTGTCCTGCACACAGCGTTCGAGCGCATGGCCTTGTGCGTCGAACACGTGCAGGGCTTCGGACGGCAGCGCGACCGCGATCCGTTGCCCGGCGCTCGCGTGCAAGTTGCCTGGCGCCTTGATCACGAACGGGTCGGTCTCGTTGCTGGTGCGCAGGTAGAGGTAGGTCGTCTCGCCGAGGCGCTCCTGCCACTGCACCTCGCGCACCAGCGACTGCGTGCCGCTGCCGATCAGTGCATCCTCGGGGCGGATGCCGACCGTCAGTTTCGCGCCGGGCGCCAGGCCCTTGGCGTCGACCGCGGCATCGAGCGCCTCGCCGCTGTCGAGTTGCATACGCGCCGATCCGGGGCGAGACGACACCAGCGTGCCGCTCATGAAGTTCATCTTCGGCGAGCCAATGAAGCCGGCCACGAACAGGTTGCGCGGCCGGTGGTAGAGCTCCAGCGGCGCGCCGCACTGCGCGACGCTGCCTTCGCGCCTGACCGCCTCGCCGGTGTTGAGCAGCAGGATGCGGTCGGCCAGTGTCATCGCCTCGACCTGGTCGTGCGTGACGTAGACGGTCGACGCGCGGCCGAAGTCGCGGTGGATCTTGGCGATCTCGAAGCGCGTCTGCACGCGCAGCGCCGCATCGAGGTTGGACAGCGGCTCGTCGAACAGGAACACACCCGGTTCGCGCACGATCGCACGGCCGATCGCGACGCGCTGGCGCTGGCCGCCGGAGAGCGCCTTCGGATGGCGATCGAGCAAGTGATCGAGCTGCAGCACCTTCGCGGCGGCGGCGACCTTCTCATTGATCACCGCCTTGTCGACCTTGGCGAGCGACAGTCCGAAGCCGAGGTTCTCGCGCACCGTCATGTGCGGAAACAGCGCATAGCTTTGAAACACCATCGCCACGCCGCGCTGAGCCGACGCAACGTGGTTCATCACGCGGCCGCCGATCTTCAGCTCGCCGGCAGTGATGTCCTCCAGGCCGGCGATCATGCGCAGCAGCGTCGATTTGCCGCAGCCCGACGGACCGACGAAGACGCAGAACTCGCCCTGCGCGATCTCGAGGTCGACGTTGCGGATGACTTCGACCTGGTTGCCGTAGCTCTTGCAAACGCCGCTGAGGGTGATGCCTGACATGGGGTGTCTCCAGCAATTGTGTGTCGTCGTGCTCTTGCACCGATCGGGGAACCTGGCGATTCAGTGTTCGGCTACCACTCTGCCACGCTGCCGTCGGCGTGACGCCAGACGGGGTTGCGCCAGTCGGGCGCCTCCTTGCTCGCCGCGATGACGCGCTCTTCGTCAATCTCCACACCCAGCCCAGGCCTCGGTGGCGCGCCGATGAAACCGCCTTCGATGTGGAAATCCTGCTTGTTGATCACGTAGTCGAGCAACTCGGCGCCGCGGTTGTAGTGAATGCCCATGCTCTGCTCCTGCAGCACCGCGTTGTGCGAGACGAAGTCGACCTGCAGGCAAGCCGCGAGGGCGACGGGGCCGAGCGGGCAATGCGGTGCCAGCGCGACGTCGTAGGCCTCGGCCATGGCGGCGATCTTGTGACATTCGGTGATGCCGCCGGCATGCGAGAGATCGGGCTGCAGGATCGAGATGCCGCCCGCCTCCAGCACCCGTTTGAACTCGAAGCGCGAGTACATGCGTTCGCCGGCCGCCAGCGGGATGCAGGTGCTCGCCGCGAGTCGCGGGTAGTGCTCGGCCTGCTCGGCGAGCACCGGCTCTTCGACGAACAAGGGCCGATACGGCTCCAGCTCTCGCAGCAGAACCTTGGCCATCGGCGCCGAAACACGCCCGTGGAAGTCGATCCCGAAGCTGATCGATGTGCCGAGCGCTTCATGCACCTCGGCGATTTTCTTCACCGCCGCGTCAACGGCGCGCGGCGTGTCGAGCATCGCCATCTCCTCGGTGCCGTTCAGCTTAAACGCGTCGAAGCCGCCTTCCATCAGACGGCGCATGTGGTCGACGATGTCGCCCGGCCGGTCGCCGCCGACCCAGCTGTAGACCTTCATGCGATCGCGCACCTTGCCGCCGAGCAGTTCGTAGACCGGCACGCCGAGCGCCTTGCCTTTGATGTCCCACAGCGCCTGATCGATGCCGGCGATCGCGCTCATCAGGATCGGGCCGCCGCGGTAGAAGTTGCTGCGGTACATCGTCTGCCACAGGTCGTTGATGCGCGTCGGGTCCTTGCCGACCAGCGTCTCAGCGAACTCCTGCACCGCGGCCTCGACGGTTCGTGCGCGGCCCTCGATGACCGGTTCGCCCCAGCCGGAGATGCCTTCGTCGGTCTCGATCTTCAGGAACATCCAGCGCGGGGCGACGCGGTAGGTGGCGAGGCGGGTGATCTTCATGCGTTGGCTTCCCGATAGGCGTTGACGAAGGCGCGCGCCGTCGCGGCAGTGCGCGCGACCTCCTGGCCCGGCTTGTAGAGGTCACTGCCGAGGCCCGCGCCGGTGCAGCCGGCGTGCAGGTACTCGGCCAGGTTGGCCGGCGTGATGCCGCCGACCGCAAACAGCGGCACCGGCGGCAGCACCGCCCGCAGCGCCTTCACATGGCCCGGCCCGTAGGTCGTGGCCGGGAACAGCTTGAGCGCCTGCGCACCGGCGTCGATCGCGGCGAAAGCTTCGCTCGCGGTCGCGAAGCCGGCCGCGACCTGCAGGCCTCGTTGCACGGCATGGGCAATCAGCGCCGGCCGCGTGTTCGGAGTGACGACGAGCCGGCCGCCGGCCTCGGCGAGGGCATCGACCTCATCCTCGCGCAGCACCGTGCCGCCGCCGATCAGGGCACGCGCGCCGAACTGCGCGGCGACGGCGCGGATGCTGGTGCGCCAGCCGGGCGAATTGAGCGGGATCTCGATCGCGTCGAAGCCGGCATCGATCAGCGCCTGCATATGGGCGACCGCTTCCTCGGGCCGGATGCCGCGCAGGATCGCGATCAGCGGGAGTCGGGTAGGCCAGTTCATGAGGACGTAGCGTAGTCATCCAAGGTATGCATAACAAATGAAATATATCGATAGATATATACTCTTCGGATATAGCTAACCGGGGCCGTACCCTGGTGGATTCCCTGATGCCTGCCGACCGCTCGCCGCCTGTCCACACCCGCATCAAAACGCGCCAGATGCTGCTGCTCTCGCACCTGGACCGCGAGCGTTCGGTGCTGCGCGCCGCCGATGCCGCCGGAATGAGCCAGCCCGCGGCGTCCAAGCTGCTGCGCGAGCTCGAGGAGGCGATGGGCGTCGCGTTGTTCGAACGCCATGCGCGGGGTGTCGAGCCCAACGCCTACGGCGAGATCCTCATGCGGCGTGCCCATTCGGTGCTGTCCGAGATCCGCCTCGCGCATGAGGAGGTCGAGGCGTTGAAGCGCGGAGAGCGCTACCGCGTCGCGATCGGCAGCGTGATGAGCCCGGGCACCGACCTGCTGCCGAAGGCGCTCTCGCTGCTCGCGCGGCGCCACCCGCAGATGGTCGTCAGCGTCGAGATGGACACCAGCCGGCCGATGGTCGCGAAGCTGCTCGATGGCCAGCTCGACATCGTGGTCGGTCGCATCCTCGATCCGGAGAACGCCGCCGGGCTCGCTTTCGAGGCACTCGCCGAGGAGCCGCACAGCCTGATCGCGCGCGCCGGGCATCCCTTGTCGCGGCGGCGCAGGCTGCGCGTCGAGGACCTTGTCGACCACGCCTGGGTCCTGCCGCCGGCCGAAAGCATCCTGCGCGAGCGCATCAATGCGATGTTCCTGCAGCGCGGGCTGCCGCTGCCGGCCCGGATCGTCGAAACCTCGTCGGTGCCGATGATCACCAACCTGCTGCGCTGCAACGACATGCTGGTCGCGCTGCCCGAGGACGTGGTGCGGCCCTACTGCAGTGCCGGGATGCTGCAGGTGCTGCCGATCGAGCTGAACGTGCGCATGGATGCGTTCGGCATCATCACGCGGCGTGGTCACGCGCTGTCGCGTGATGCGGAAGAAGCGCTTCACGCGTTGCGCGAAGCAGCCCGAGCGGTATACGGGAGGCGTGCGGCGACTTGAACCGGACAGTCATTGACTTTTGGGCTGCGCCAAGCGACGTCAGGAACCGAGCCCTTTATACGCAGCCAGGCTTCGAAAAGAAGAAGTTGCTTTGCGTTAGCGGCTACCCACACAACTCGCCAGTCTCGTCCAGGAGCTGCTGCCGCATCGTTGGCAGCTCACCGGCGCTGCAAACTGATCGGGCCGGCCGCTGTCAAGACGGGTTCACCGGACGGATACGACGCAACGCACCGGGCTGCTCATCGACGGCGCCTTGCGCAGCGACGTCCACGCCGCGTTCCATCATCAACGAGCTGATCCACGTGCCGGCGCCCATCCCCATTGCAGCGGCCGCATAGTCGCGTGACGAGCCCGAGGGATGGCAAGAGTCCTTCGTGAAGCAGTACTTGCGCAAACGAGAAAGCCCCGGGCCGGCAGACTAGAGCGGTGCGGGGTGCGCGATGGCGAGCTGCATGGAATGCTGCTGCCGCGTTGTCGCTGTCACGATCGTGTGGTGTGCGGTGCTTGAATGACTGCTTCCGAGCAGGCCACCGCGGAGTTCCGTACGACAGCTTGGGGTCGAACTGCGCCCGCTGATTTAACAGGTTAGGCCGCCCTGGATGCTGTCATTTGAATAGGTAGCAGGGAGCTGTCGCTGAATGGTCAGCTGATCGACCGTGAGCCCTTGGACAGCCGCGCAAGCACCTGCGCGGTGAGCATCTCGGACGAAACCGATCGATCGAGCGACGAGCGAGACAGGCCCGAATGCTCGTAGTGCATGTTTTCGTAGAGCTCGGCTGCGGCCGGATGCGCGTTGAGAACCGGCTGCAAGGCATCGTCGGGCAGGTCTTTCGACAAGGCCGCCTTCAGTCGCGACACGACCAGCCGATACTGGTCCGCGCTCGCTGCGGCGGTGCTGCGCTCAAAGCGCTCCAGCAGATGCGCGAGCGCGATGACCGTCTCAAGGCGAGTTCGAACGGAATCAGCGTTGGATGCGGACATGGCGGTTCCCTTACAGCACGTCGCATTGCGACGAACTCTACGTGCGGCCGCCAGGGCCAACTTCAAGATTGCAAACGTTCCTCAGGCCGCTTGGCGCAGTTGCTTCGGCGACCGGACCGGGGCGGGCCCGTAGGTGCAGGCGGGCATGGTCTCGGCGAAATCGCGGAGTGGAGCGTCGTCGATACGCATCGAGGAAGACAAACGGAAATCGGTCGTCCCAAGAAACCCTCCA
>JBGQEX010000033.1:0-34918 GCA_041496605.1 Piscinibacter sp. | reverse complement strand
GTGCGCGCGCCGATCGCCCCCCAGCTGATCAGGTCGCCGATGTATTGCGGAGAAATCACGTCGAGGAACTCGCTGCCCGCGGGCATGCCGGCGCGGTTGATCTCCAGCAGCAGCTGCCGCGCGATGCGCAGGCCTTCGTCGATGCGAAAGCTCTCGTCGAGGTAGGGGTCGTTGATCAGGCCCTTCCAGCCGACGGTGGTGCGCGGCTTCTCGAAGTACACGCGCATGACGATCTCCAGCGTGTCGGCGTAGCGGTCGCGCTGCTCCTTGAGCTTGCGTGCGTACTCGAGCGCCGCGGCCGGGTCGTGGATCGAGCACGGGCCCATGATCACGAGCAGCCGGTCGTCCTTGCCCGCCATGATGTGGCGGATGCGCCGGCGGGTCTCGCCCACCAGCGCTTCGACGGGGGTGCCGCTGATCGGGAAGAAGCGGATCAGGTGTTCGGGTGGCGGCAGCGGCATCACGTCCTTGATCCTTTCATCGTCGGTCTGGCTGGTCTTTTCGGTGCGCGCATACCACTCGTCGCTGGCAGTGGTGTTCTTGTTCGACATGGCGGGGGCTCCTTGGCGGTGATGTGTGAAAACGGGGAAGACGAAAAAAAACCGCCGGGGCTGCCCGGCGGTTTGGAATTCGGTTTGCGCTCTGCTGCTACCTACGCGCTTGCCTCTCCATCCGCCGGGCGGTGCGAGAACCAAAAGTAGGCAAAGTAAAACTTCTGCGCTGACATGGGCGCAAATGTAGCATGCCCGCCGCCGCGCCGGGCCGCTCCCAAGCCGGCACGCGTCCCCTCGGGGGATCGGCAGCGGTACCCCGCAGACGAGGGGCTCCAATCACGCCGTGCCGCCGACGGTGAGGCCATCGATGCGCAGCGTCGGCTGGCCCACGCCCACCGGCACGCTCTGCCCCTCTTTGCCGCAGGTGCCCACGCCGGGATCGAGTTTCATGTCGTTGCCGATCATCGTGACGCGCGTCAATGCGTCGGGGCCGTTGCCGATGATCGTCGCGCCCTTCACCGGGTACAGGATCTTGCCGTTCTCGACCCAGAACGCCTCGCTGGCCGAGAACACGAACTTGCCGCTCGTGATGTCGACCTGACCGCCGCCGAAGTTGCTGGCGTACAGGCCCCGCCTGAGCCCGGCGATGATTTCCTCTTTGCTCTTGTCGCCGCCCAGCATGTAGGTGTTGGTCATGCGCGGCATCGGCACGGCGGCGTAGCTTTCGCGGCGGCCGTTGCCGGTGGGCGAGACTCCCATCAGCCGCGCGTTCATCGCGTCCTGGATGTAGCCCTTCAAGATGCCGTCGTCGATCAGCACGTTGCGCTGTGATGCGTTGCCTTCATCGTCGACGTTGAGCGAGCCGCGGCGATCGGGCAGCGTGCCGTCGTCGAGCACGGTCACGCCCTTGGCGGCGACGCGCTGGCCGACGCGCCCGGAGAACGCGCTGGAGCCCTTGCGGTTGAAGTCGCCCTCCAACCCGTGGCCGATCGCTTCGTGCAGCAGGATGCCAGGCCAGCCGGCGCCCAGCACGACATTCATCTCTCCCGCCGGTGCCGGCCGTGATTCGAGGTTGGTCAGCGCGGCGTTCACCGCATCGTTCACGTAGCTCTCGATGACGCTGTCGTGAAAATAGCCGAAGCCGAAGCGCCCGCCGCCGCCGCCAGTGCCGACCTCGCGCCGCGTCTCGCCGTTGACGGTCTGCTCGGCGATCACGGTGACGGACAGCCGCACCAGCGGCCGGACGTCGGCCGCTAGCATGCCGTCGGCACGCGCCACCAGCACCACGTCGTATTCGCCGGCCAGGCCGGCCATCACCTGGGCGATGCGCGGGTCCTTGGCGCGCGCGAGCTTCTCGACCTTCTCGAGCAACGCGACCTTCTGCGTGCTGTCGAGCGTGGCGATCGGATCCATCGGCGCATACAGCACGCGACTGCCGGCCACCCTGTGCTGACCGGGTACCTTCACCGTGCGGCTCTGGCCCGCGGCGGCAATCGTGCGCACCGTCTGTGCTGCGTCGAGCAGTGCCGCTTCGGAGATGTCATCGGAGTAGGCGAACGCCGTCTTCTCGCCGGCCACCGCACGCACGCCCACGCCCTGATCGATGCCGAAGCTGCCGCTCTTGACGATGCCTTCCTCGAGGCTCCAGCCTTCGCTGCGCGTGTACTGGAAGTAGAGGTCGGCGTCGTCGATGCGGTGTGTGGCGATCGTCTGCAGTGCTTTCGTCAGCGTCGCGTCGGTCAGGCCGAAGGGCTCGAGCAGCAGCGAGCGGGCGATGGCCAGGCGTTCAAGGGTGGGTTCGCGGGAGATCATGGCCTGTCCTTCGATGGCGAGAGTTCATTGTAGGAGCGCACCGTTTAACCATTCTTTACGCAACGCCCGTCGTCCGCGCCCAGGATGGACTCGTTGTGCTCGGACGGGACCCGCAACAACCCTTGAACGACCAACCTGAAGGAACCACCATGCTGAACCTGAAGAGTCTCGCCATTGGCGCCACGATGACACTCGCCTGCATCAGCGCGTTTGCCCAAGCCGCCTCTGCCCCCGCCACGCCGCGCGTCGATAAACGCGAAGTCAACCAGGACAAGCGCATCCAGCAAGGGGTGGGCTCAGGCCAGCTCACCGCGAAGGAAACCTACCGCTTGGAAAAGGAACAGGCCGCCATCAACAAGGCCGAATCCAAGGCCAAGTCCGACGGCACCGTGACCAAGCAGGAGCGCCGCCGCCTGCACAAGATGCAGGACCAGGCCAGCAAGGACATCTACAAGCAGAAGCACGACGCGCAGACCGCGGCCAAGCCGTAAGCGCCGCGCCAACGGATCACCGGCTCCGCAGCCACGGGGCCGGTGCGGCTGACGCTCAGGCGCGTGACAGCGCCTGACTCAACGCGTCGAACACCAGCTTCAGCCGAGGCGTGCCGCGCACTTCGCGGTGGGCCGTGATCCACAGCGGCAGGCTCGGCACCTTCACCTCGCGCAGCACGCGCACCAGGTCGCCCGCCTGGCGCGCGACACGCTCCATGCCGACGCCGATGCCCAGACCCGCCAGCACCGCTTGCCACGCGACGATCTGGTTGTCGCAGCGGAAACCGAAGAACTCGCGCTTCACGTTGTAGCCGGCGGCGCGAAAGCCGCGCAGCATCTGGTCGGAGCGGTCGTAACCGATCCACCGGTGTTGCTGCATCGTCGCGACGCTCGGCTTGCCGTGCGCCGCCAGATAGTCGCGATGCGCGTACAGCCCGAGCGGGAGCTCGGTCAGCTTGCGCGCCACCAGCGCCGACTGCGTCGGGCGCAGCATGCGCAATGCGATGTCGGCGTCGCGCTCCAGCAGGTTTTCGACCGTGTTGCTCGCCACCAGCTCGATCTGGATCTCCGGGTGGGCCTGCTGCAGCGTGCACAACACGCGAGGCAACACGAAGGCGCTGACGATTTCGCTGGCCGTGATGCGCACGCTGCCGGCCAGCGACGTCGAGCGCCCCGCCGCCGCCACGGACCACTCGCGGGCGTGCTCCTGCATGCGCTGCGCGGGCGCGAGCAGCGCCGCGCCGGCTTCGGTGAGGCGCAGGCCGCGCCGCGTTCGCTCGAACAGTGCATTGCCGACTTGGGCTTCCAGCAGACTCACCTGGCGGCTCAGCGTCGGCTGGCTGCTGCCCAGCTCTTGCGCAGCGCCGGTCAACGAACCGCAGTGCGCTACCGCGAGGAAGACACGCAGCAGGGCCCAATCAGGTTCGGATGAGGTATTCATTCATGCATGATAGCCATGCAGCCATTCGTCTTGCGAAGCAGGCGGCCTGATCGAACAATGCAGGCATCCGTTTCAAACGAGGGTAGTCATGTCATCGACCGTTCTGATCCTGGGAGCCGCCGGTCGCATCGGCCGGGTGCTTGCCGCCACATTCGCCGAGGCCGGCTGGAGCGTGCGCGCCCAGTCGCGCAAGCCGCTGCCGCCGGCGCTGGCCGCGCACCAGCGGGTGCAGGCCATCCGCTGCGACGCGCTCGACAGTTCGGCGATCCGTGCCGCCGCGCAAGGCGTCGACGTGGTCGTCCATGCCTTGAACCCCCCGTACACCGAGTGGGGGCGGCTCGCGCTGCCGCTGGTCGACGCGGCCATCGGCGCGGCGCGCGTCAGCGGCGCGTTGCTGATGCTGCCCGGCAACGTCTACAACTTCGGCCGCGAGTTGCCGTCGCTGTTGACGCCGGCGTCGCCCGAGCGGGGCGACCACCCGAAGGCGCGTATCCGCATCGAGGTCGAGGCGCGCATGGCGGCCGCCCCGGGGCTCGACAGCGTGGTCATCCGCGCCGGCGACTTCTTCGGCGGAGCCGGTCGTGGATCGTGGTTCGACCTCGTGCTGACCTCACGGCTGAAGTCCGGCCGTTTCATCTACCCGGGACCGATGAACGTGGTCCACGCATGGGCTTACCTGCCCGATCTGGCGCAGGCATTCGTGTGCGTCGCCGCGCAGCGCGCGCAGTTGCGCGGTCACCACCGCTTGCACTTTGCCGGACATACGCAGAGCGGCAACGAGATGCTGCAGGCACTTCAGTCGCTGACCGGTCGTGCGTTGCGCAGCGGTGGCCTGCCGTGGGGCCTGATGCGGCTCGCCTCCCCGTTCGTGCCGGCATGGCGCGAGATTGTCGTCATGCGCTATCTGTGGCAGCGGCCGCATTCGCTCGACGACAGCGCGTTGCGCGCGCTGGTCGGCCCGCTGCCGCACACGCCCTTGCCGCAGGCGCTGGGCGCGGCGCTGGCCGAGCTTGGTCTGTTGCCGACGCCGGCCCCGCTCGCGCCGGCCTGAATTCACGCCGCCGCGTCGCCCTTCAGCGCCAGTGCGCGTGTGTACAGCGCGTTGCGCGGTGCTCCCGTCAACTCGGCGGCCAGCGACACGGCCTGCTTGAGCGGCAGCGCGGCGAGCAAGACGCGCAGCGTGCGTTCCTGACCGATCGCTTCGTCGTCGATGGTGCGCGCTTCGAGCGCATGCACGACGAGCACGAACTCGCCGCGCAGGCGGTTGGTGTCGGCCGCGAGCCAGGCCGGCAATTGCTGGGCCGGCAGTGTGACCACCGTCTCGAACTGCTTGGTCAGCTCGCGGCACAGTGTCACCGGCCGCGCGCCGCAGGCCAGCGCCAGCGCTTGCGCCAGCGACTCGATGCGGTGGGGCGCCTCGAACAGAACCTGCGCGGCGGGTGCAGCGGCCAAAGCCTTCAGCGCCACGGAACGCTCGCCGCCACGCGCCGGCAGGAAGCCGATGAACACGAAGCCGCCGGCATGCGCATCGCCGGCCACACTCATGGCCGCAACCGCGCTGCTCGCGCCCGGCAGCGGCACCGTGGCGTAACCCGCTGCCTGCACTGCGGCCACCAGGGCTGCGCCCGGGTCGCTGACGGCCGGCGTGCCGGCGTCGCTGACATAGGCCACGCGCTCGCCCCGCGCGAGCCGCGCGAGGATGCCTTGTGCCGCCTCGCGCTCGTTGTGCTCATGAACCGCGAGCAGCGGCTTGTCGAGACCCAGGTGGCGCAGCAGTGGCGCGCTGTGCCGCGTGTCTTCGCAGGCCACGGCGTCGACCAGTGACAGCACATGGATCGCGCGCAAGCTCAGGTCAGCCAGGTTGCCGATCGGCGTGGCGACGACGTACAGCGACGCTGCGGGATACTGCTGAGCGCCGGCCGCAGCCTGTGCGGCCTGCAACAACAACGCGGCACTGGAGGGGCTGATGACGGTCACGACGAAGGAGGTGGGTGACGAGGGTGAGGCGCGGGCTTGCGCGCACCTGCAACGCCACGGGCTGACGCTGGTGCAGCGCAATTATCGGGTCGCCGCCGGCCCACGCGCACGCGGCGGCGAAGTCGACCTGATCCTGCG
Organism: Piscinibacter sp.; assembly: GCA_041496605.1. Lineage (GTDB taxonomy): Bacteria > Pseudomonadota > Gammaproteobacteria > Burkholderiales > Burkholderiaceae_C > Albitalea. The sequence goes on along the minus strand of JBGQEX010000033.1, from coordinate 29,066 downwards.
CGATCGCGACGGCACGCTGGTGTTTGCCGAGGTGCGCACGCGCGACGGCACGCGCCATGGTGGCGCCGCGGCGAGCGTGACGCCGGCCAAGCAGCGCCGCATCGTTTTCGCGGCCCGACATTACTTGCGCGCGTTCGCCGCGCCGCCGGCCTGCCGCTTCGACGTGGTGGCCATCGAGGGCGAACGTATCGAGTGGTTTCGCGCGGCGTTCGACGCCGCGTGACGGCTTCCATGGAACGCAAGCGGGGAACCCGCCCTCCAAACCCATGTCATATGATCCGTGCCCATGCTTGAACAACGCATCCAGCAACAGTTTTTCGACAGCGCCGACCTCAAGTACGCCGCCGCGGAAATCCTCGCCAAACCCATCGCCGACGCCGTCAGCGCGGTGGTGGGCTGCATCACCGGTGGCGGCAAGGTGCTGGCCTGCGGCAACGGCGGGTCGGCCAGCGACGCGCAGCACTTCGCGGCCGAGTTCGTCGGCCGCTTCGAGCGCGAGCGGCCGGGGCTGGCGGCGCTCGCACTGACCACCGACTCGTCGATCCTGACGGCGATCGGCAACGACTACGACTTCAACTCGATCTTTTCCAAGCAGGTGCAGGCGCTGGGCACGCCCGGCGACGTGCTGCTGGCCATCAGCACCAGCGGCAACTCCGGCAATGTGCTGGCCGCGGTGGACGCTGCGCATGCCAAGGAAATGACCGTGATCGCGCTCACCGGCCGCGGCGGCGGCAAGCTGCGCGAGCAACTCACCGAAACCGATGTGCACATCTGCGTTCCGCACGAACGCACCGCACGCATTCAGGAGGTGCACCTCCTCACCTTGCATTGCATTTGCGATGCGGTGGACTTGCAGCTTCTCGGAGAACAGGACAACGCATGACCCGACCCCATTCCTTGCGACTCGCCGCGCTGCTCGGCGCCCTGGCGCTTACCACCGCCCTCGGCGCCTGCGCGCCGCTGATCGTCGGCGGCGCGATGATCGGCGGCACGATGATGGCGACCGACCGGCGCACGTCCGGTGCGCAGATCGAAGATCAGGCGATCGAACTCAAATCGCTGAACCGCATTCGCGACGTGCTCGGCGAGCGCGGGCGCGTCAGCACCACCAGCTACAACCGCATGGTGCTGATCACCGGCGCCGTACCGGCGGAGGCCGACAAGGCGGCGGTCGAGCAGGCGGTGCAGCGGGTCGAGAACGTGCGTTCCATCGTCAACGACGTGGAAGTCATGGGCTCGCCGTCGTTCGCCAGCCAGTCGAATGATGCGATCCTCACCAGCAAGGTGAAGGCGACCTTCGTCGATGCGCGCGACCTGTCGGCCAACGCATTCAAGGTCGTCACCGAGCGTGGCACGGTCTACCTGATGGGGCGCGTGACCGAGCGCGAGGCCACCCGCGCGACCGAGCTGACGCGCGGCATCAGCGGCGTGCAGAAGGTGGTGCGCCTGTTCGAGATCATCACCGAGACCGAGCTCGCCGAGCTGCAGCCGCGGCCCGCGGCGAAATAGGGCCCCCCAGTCGCTTTGCTCCTGCCCCCGAGGGGCGCCGCCCATCGGCCCGGGGAACCCGGGCCAAGGGCGTGGCTTGATGCTAGCGCAGGCGCTGAATCAGGCTCGAGGTGTCCCAGCGGTTGCCACCCTGGGCTTGGATGTCAGCATAGAACTGATCCACCAACGCGGTGACGGGCAGCCGCGCGCCGTTGCGCTTGGCTTCGTCGAGCACCAAGCCGAGGTCCTTGCGCATCCAGTCGACCGCGAAGCCGAAGTCGAACTGGTTGGCGATCATCGTCGGGCCGCGGTTGTCCATCTGCCAGCTTTGCGCGGCGCCCTTGCCGATGACACCGAGCACGGCCGTCATGTCGAGGCCGGCTTTCTCGCCGAACGCGATCGCCTCGGCCAGACCTTGCACCATGCCCGCAATGGCGATCTGGTTCACCATCTTCGCCAATTGCCCGGCGCCGCTCGCGCCGATGCGCGTGACGGCCTTGGAAAACGCCATCGCGACCGGTTGAATCAGTGCGAACGCCGCTGCATCGCCGCCACACATCACGGTCAGCGTGCCGTTGATCGCGCCCAGGTTGCCGCCGGACACCGGGGCATCGATGAACTCCAGGCCGCGCTCGCGCGCCGCGGCGCTCAGCTCGCGCGCCACGGCCGCGGAGGCCGTGGTGTGGTCGACGAAGACGGCGCCGCGCCGCATGCCGGCAAAGGCGCCGCTGTCGCCGAGCACCACCGAGCGCAAGTCGTCGTCGTTGCCGACGCAGGCGAACACGACATCGGCGCCGTCGGCAGCGGCCTTCGGCGTCGCGGCGGACGCGCCGCTGTAGTCAGTCACCCATTGCTGCGCCTTCGCGGCGCTGCGGTTGTAGACCGTCACCTGGTGGCCAGCGCGCGCCAGGTGGCCGGCCATCGGGTAGCCCATCACGCCGAGGCCGAGAAAGGCGACGCGGCGTGGGGCGATCAGCTCATAGGTCTTGCTGCTCATGAGGGTGTCCCGAAGATGAACGGGAACGGCCTCGAAAGAGGCCGTTTTGATCCAGCGAAGCGCCCACTTATACGATGGTCAGGTGCTCGGTGCCGGCCGCCAGGTCGCTGCTGCGCGCACGCTGGCTGTTCAGCTTGATCTGCAGCCGCAGGTCGTTGACGGAGTCGGCATTGCGCAGGGCGTCTTCGTAGGTGACCATCTGGTTCTCGTAGAGATCGAACAGGCTCTGGTCGAAGGTCTGCATGCCCAGCTCGCGCGAGCGCTTCATGATCTCCTTGATCTCGGACACTTCGCCCTTGAAGATCAGCTCCGAGATCAGCGGCGTGTTCAGCATGATCTCCACCGCCGCGACGCGCCCCTTGCCTTCCTGGCGCGGCAGCAGCCGCTGCGACACCAGGCCCTTGAGGTTGAGCGACAGGTCCATCAGCAGCTGCGCGCGGCGCTCTTCGGGGAAGAAGTTGATGATCCGGTCGAGCGCCTGGTTGGCGCTGTTGGCGTGCAGCGTGGCCATGCACAGGTGGCCGGTCTCGGCGAAGGCCACTGCATGCTCCATCGTCTCGCGGTCGCGGACCTCGCCCATCAGGATCACGTCGGGGGCCTGGCGCAGCGTGTTCTTCAGCGCCGCGCCCCAGCCTTCGGTGTCGATGCCGACCTCGCGCTGCGTGATGATGCAATTCTTGTGCGGGTGCACGAACTCGACCGGGTCTTCGATCGTGATGATGTGGCCGAACGAGTTCTCGTTGCGGAAGTCGACCATCGCGGCCAGCGACGTGCTCTTGCCCGATCCGGTGGCGCCGACGAAGATCACCAGCCCGCGCTTGGTCATCGCCACGTCTTTGAGCACCTGCGGCAGGTTCAGCGTGTCGATGGTCGGCAGCGTCTGCGGAATCGTGCGCAGCACCAGCCCCACCTGACCCTGCTGGACGAAGGCGTTGACGCGAAAGCGTCCGATGCCCTGCGGCGAGATCGCGAAGTTGCACTCCTTGGTGCGCTCGAACTCGGCGGCCTGCTTGTCGTTCATCACCGAGCGCGTCAGCGCCAGCGTGTGCTGGCCCGTGAGCGGCTGCGGCGACACCTTGGTGACCTTGCCGTCGACCTTGATGGCGGGCGGAAAGTCGGCCGTGAGGAACAGGTCCGACCCGTTGCGCGACACCATCAGTCGCAGCAGGTCATTGACGAACTTGGAGGCCTGGTCTCGTTCCATACTGCGTTTCCCCGGTCAAAGTGCTCGTGGTCAATTCTGCGACAGCAAGGCGCTCAGGCGCGCGCTGACTTGGCGCAGCCGAAGCGACAGGCGCCGCGACAGCGATGCCAGCAGCGCCACGCCCAAGCGCGGCTCCTGGGTGATCATTTCGTCGAGCCGCTGCACGTCGACCACTGCCAGCATGCAGGGTGTGAGTGTGACGCAAGACGAGAAGCGCGCACCGGCGTCGAGCAGCGACATCTCACCCAGCATGTCGCCGGCATGCGCCTCGGCCAGCCGGGCTCGCCCGCCCCAGGGCTGCGCGCGGTCCACCGACAGCGTGCCCTCGAGCACGATCGCCATGTAGTCGCCGAGTTCGTCCTGGGCGATCACTTCCTTGTTCGCCGCCACCTGCACGAATTCGAGGTACTGGCTCATGCGCTGGAGCTCGTCGGCGTTGAGTGCGACCACATGGCGGTCGCCGCCCCACAACTGCGCGAACAGTTGCGCGCCGCGCTCGCGATCGGCCGGCGCCGCGCCGATCTGCGTCGCGCGGTCGCGCCAGGTGGTGCGCGCGGCCTGCACGTCGTCGGGCGCCTCTTGCAGCATCGACGTGAAGTAGCGCGAGTCCTCCGCCGTGGTGGGCGCCGCACGGTCCGTGCTGCGCTTGATGCGATTGAAAAGACGCTTCACAGGTGACCTGGCCGAGCACAAAGCGCAGCAAGTGCGACCCATCCAGCCACTCCCGAAGCCCGGGTTTCCCGGGCCCACGGGAGGCGCCCCCTCGGGGGGCAGGAGCGAAGCGACGTGGGGGCCAACATGTCAACCGGGGAAGTTCTCCGGGAACTTGGCCTTGCCGCGCGCTTCAGCGGCCGACACGACGTTGCGCCGCACCAGGTCGGCGAGGTTCTGATCCAGCGTCTGCATGCCCATGCTGTTGCCGGTCTGGATCGACGAGTACATCTGCGCCACCTTGTTCTCGCGAATCAGGTTGCGGATGGCTGCGGTGCCCAGCATGATTTCGTGGGCCGCGACGCGCCCGGTGCCGTCCTTGAGCTTGCACAGCGTCTGCGAAATCACCGCCACCAGCGACTCCGACAGCATCGCGCGCACCATTTCCTTCTCGGCGGCCGGGAACACGTCGACGATGCGGTCGACTGTCTTGGCCGCGCTCGAGGTGTGCAGCGTGCCGAACACCAGGTGGCCGGTCTCGGCGGCGGTCAGCGCAAGGCGAATCGTCTCCAGATCGCGCATTTCGCCGACCAGGATGCAGTCCGGGTCCTCGCGCAGTGCCGAACGCAGCGCGTTCGCGAAACTCAGCGTGTGCGGCCCGACCTCGCGCTGGTTGATCAGGCACTTCTTGGATTCGTGCACGAACTCGATCGGGTCTTCAACCGTCAGCACGTGGCCGTACTCGCTTTCGTTCAGGTGGTTCACCATCGCCGCGAGCGTGGTCGACTTGCCCGAGCCGGTGGGCCCCGTCACCAGCACCATGCCACGGGGTTTCAACGACAGTTCGGCGAACACCTTCGGCGTGTTGAGCTGCTCCAGCGTGAGGATCTTCGACGGGATGGTGCGGAACACCGCGCCCGAGCCGCGGTTCTGGTTGAACGCGTTGACGCGAAAGCGCGCCAGGCCCTGGATCTCGAACGAGAAATCGCACTCCAGCGTTTCCTCGTAGTTCTTGCGCTGCGAGTCGTTCATGATGTCGTACACCATGTCGTGCACTTGCTTGTGCTCGAGCGGGTCGACGTTGATGCGGCGCACGTCGCCGTGTACACGAATCATCGGCGGCAGGCCCGCCGACAAGTGCAAGTCCGACGCTTTGTTCTTGACCGAAAACGCCAGCAGTTGGGTGATGTCCATGGGCTCGGAGTGTGGGTGCGAAGCGGCGCGCAAAGCGGCATCGGGCGGTGATGCCTGCGGGATACTCGACGCATTATGGCGACGATCCAAGCGAACATACAACAAGTGCGCACTCGCATTGCCGCGGCCTGTGCTGCCGCGCAACGACCTGTGCAAAGCGTCACATTGCTCGCGGTGAGCAAGACCTTTGAGGCGGTGGCGGTGCGCGAAGCGTTCGCCGCCGGCGAGCGCTGTTTCGGCGAGAACTACGTGCATGAGGCCACGGCCAAGATCGCCGCGCTGGCCGACTTGGCGCCGCAGATCGAGTGGCATCTGATCGGCCCGTTGCAGAGCAACAAGACGCGCGTCGTCGCCGAACGGTTCGACTGGGTGCACTCGGTCGATCGCCTGAAGATCGCGCAACGCCTGTCCGAACAACGGCCCGCGCACTTGCCGCCGCTGCAGCTGTGTCTGCAGGTGAACATCAGCGGTGAAGCGAGCAAGAGTGGCTTGGACACTGCCGACGTGGCCGGCGTGGCGCATGCGGTGGCCGCGCTGCCGCGCCTGCGCTTGCGCGGCCTGATGGCGATTCCTGAACCAGCGATCGACACGCCGGCGCAACGTCGTCCCTACGCCGCGCTGCGCGAGTTGCTCGATGAACTGAAGCGCGGCGGGCTGGCCGTGGACACCTTGTCGATGGGCATGTCGGGCGATCTCGAGGCGGCGATCGCCGAAGGCGCGACCATCGTGCGCGTCGGTACGGCGATCTTCGGCACGCGTCAGTGACGCGGCATCAGATCGCCAACGCCGTCGAGTTCTTCACCTCTTCCATCACCGCATAGGTGTGCGTCTCGCGCACGCCGGGCAAGGCCCAGACGACCGAGCCGATCAGTTCGCGGTAGGCATTCATGTCGGCCACGCGGGTCTTGATGAGGTAGTCGAAGCCGCCGGCCACCAAATGGCATTCGAGGATCTCGGGGCGCACTTGAACCGCAGCCTTGAAGGCGTTCATCACGTCGGGCGTGGTGCGGTCCAGCACGACTTCGACGAACACCATCATGCCGGCGCCAAGCTTGTCGGGGTTGAGCTTGGCCTCGTAGCCGAGGATGAAACCGTCGCGCGTCAGGCGCTTCACGCGTTCAAGCACGGCGGTTGGCGACAGATGCACCTCTTCGGCCAGCTTGAGGTTGGAAATGCGTCCGTCTTTCTGCAGCACGCGCAGAATCTTGGCGTCGATCTTGTCGATGGTGGGATGGGTCGAGGAGTCGGTTGCCATGGTGGATGTTCGGGAGCCAGGAAGGCGTTCTTTGGAGATTAATGCTAGTCGCCTGCCGCTAGCCTAGCAAGTTGTTCCATACGATGGGTCCAAAATGTTCACTGCCTCTGCACCCAAGGCGCGCCTTGCCGGGCCCTATCGAGACGAAATCGAGGTGCTGCGCTCACTGCTGGCACCGCTGGCGGGTGCACTCGACTGGAACGCCGCTGTCACGGCGGCGCGGCCGTGGGTGCAGGCGGTGCGCGACAAGCCGGCACCGTTCTGGGCCATGGAGTCGCTGCTGCGCGAGTACCCGATCTCCAGCGCTGAGGGCCTGGCGCTGATGCGTCTGGCCGAAGCCCTGCTGCGCGTGCCCGATGCCGAGACGGCGATCGCCCTCACCGCCGACCAGCTCGGCAAGGCGGACTTCGAATCGGCCAACGGCGGCCCGCACCGCATGCTGGCCAGCCTGTCGGCCAGCGCGATCGCACTGTCGAAGAAGTTCCTGCCGGACAGCGACGGCGATGCCGGCCTGCTCAAGCGCCTCGGCGCGCAAACGGTGGTGGCCGCGACGGTGCGCGCGATCCAGTTGCTGGGCCGGCAATTCGTGCTCGGGCGCTCGATCCAAGAGGCAATGGGCGAAGCCGCCTCGACGCGCAAATCCCAGCCGGGCTTGCGCTTCAGCTACGACATGCTGGGCGAAGGGGCACGCACCGAGGCCGATGCGCAACGCTACCTCGCCTCTTACCTTCACGCCGTCGGTGCCATGGGGGCCAGCAAGGTCGCCGCCGCACCCGAGAGCGCGGACGGCATCTCGATCAAGCTGAGCGCGCTGTTCTCGCGCTACGAAGACGCACAACGCGAGCGCGTGTTCGCCGAGCTGCTGCCGCGCGTGTGGCAGCTCATCGAGGCGGCGGCGCGCGCCAACATCAACCTCACCATCGATGCCGAGGAAAGCGACCGGCTCGAACTCTCGCTCGACGTATTCGAGTCGCTTGCGGCGCGCATCGCGCGGGCTTGTCCGCAATGGCGCGGCTTCGGCATCGCGCTGCAGGCGTACCAGACACGCGCACTCGATATGGTGAACGAAGTCGCGGGCATCGGCCGCGCGCAGGGGCTGCACTTCATGGTGCGTCTGGTCAAGGGTGCCTACTGGGACGGCGAGATCAAGCGCGCGCAGGAACTCGGCTTGAGCGGCTACCCCGTGTTCACCCACAAGCACCATACCGACATCGCCTATCTCGCGTGTGCGCGGGCCTTGGTCGAGCATGCCGACGTGATCTATCCGCAGTTCGCCAGCCACAACGCCGGCACCATCGCGGCCATCGTGCAGATGGCGCGCCAGCGCGGCGCCCCATTCGAGATGCAGCGTCTGCACGGCATGGGCGAAGGGATCTACCGCGAGGTGATGAAGCAGGGCGACGTGCCGGTGCGCGTCTACGCGCCGGTCGGCGAACACCGTGACCTGCTCGCCTACCTGGTGCGCCGGCTGCTGGAGAACGGCGCCAACTCGTCGTTCGTGCACCAGTTGGCCGATGAGTCGGTGGGTGTCGATGTGCTGTTGGCGTCGCCCTTGCATTGCGCGGCCGCGCCGGCGCTGCCGCCACCGGCGGCGCTGTACGGGGCGGATGGCCAGGCCGGCCGCGCCAACTCGAAAGGGGTGGACCTCGCCTGCATCGCCGAGCGCGAACCGCTGATGCGCGCGTTGGACGCGACGCGCGTCGAGCCGGTGGGCGTCGCCTCGCCTGCCGATGTGAGCGCAGCGATGGCGCGCCTGCAATCCGGCTTCGCGGCGTGGAACACGACGCCGTTGGCCGAGCGCGCCGCCGTGCTGCGCCGCGCGGCCGACGCCCTCGAATCGCGCTTGCCCGAGTTCTGCGGCCTGCTGGTCAAGGAAGGGCACAAGACGCTCGGCGATGGCGTGGCCGAGGTGCGCGAGGCGGTCGACTTCTGCCGCTACTACGCCGACCAGGCCGAGGCCCGCCTGGCCGTGCAGGTGCTGCCCGGCCCGACCGGCGAGAGCAATGAGCTGCACCTGCACGGCCGCGGCGTGTTCGTCTGCATCAGCCCGTGGAATTTCCCGCTCGCGATCTTCGCGGGTCAGGTGGCGGCGGCGCTGGTCGCCGGCAACAGCGTGGCGGCCAAGCCGGCCGAACAGACGCCGGCCATCGCGCGACGCATGGTCGCGTTGCTGCACGAGGCCGGCGTGCCGCACGGCGCACTCGCGCTGCTGCATGGCCCCGGCGAATCGGTCGGCGCGGCGCTGGTCGCCGACACGCGCACTGCTGGCGTGTGCTTCACCGGATCGACGGCGGTGGCGAAGTCCATCAACCGGGTTCTCGCGGCCAAGGACGGGCCCATCGTGCCGCTGATCGCCGAGACCGGCGGCATCAACGCGATGATCGTCGACTCCACCGCGCTGCCCGAACAAGTGGTCGATGCGGTGGTGCAAAGCGCCTTCCGCTCGGCCGGCCAGCGTTGCTCGGCCTTGCGCCTGCTGTGTGTGCATGAAGGCGTGGCCGACGGCGTGATCGAGATGATTCGCGGCGCGCTGAAGGAATTGAACGTCGCCGACCCGGCGCTGTTGTCGACCGATGTGGGCCCGCTCATCGATGCCGAGGCGTTCGACGGCATCGGCGGGCACATCGCGCGGCTGCGCAAGGAGGCCACGCTGATCGGCGAGGCACACGTGTCCTCGCCGGCCGGCCGATCGAATTTCATCGCCCCGATCGCCTTCGAAGTCGGACGAATTGCCGACGTGAAGCAGGAGATCTTCGGTCCCGTGCTGCACGTGGTGCGCTGGGGCGGCGAGGTCGACGCGGTGATGGCGCAGATCAATGCGCTCGGCTATGGCCTCACGCTGGGCATCCAGACGCGCATCGACAGCCGTGCGCTGCGGCTGGCGCGTTCGGCGCGCATCGGCAACGTCTACGTCAACCGCAACATGATCGGCGCGGTGGTCGGCGTGCAGCCGTTCGGCGGCGAGGGCCTGAGCGGCACCGGGCCGAAGGCCGGCGGGCCGCATTACCTCTACCGCTTCTGTGCCGAGCAGACGCTGACGATCAACACCGCGGCGGCCGGCGGCAACGCCGCGCTGCTCGCCGGCATCCACTGAACTCGCTTCGTACACTGCGCGCATGAACACGATTTGCTTCATCGGCGGCGGCAACATGGCCAGCGCCATCATCGGCGGGCTGCGCAAGAGCGGGCGAGAGGCGCAGTCGATCCTGGTCGTCGACCCGGGCGAGGCGCAGCGCGACAAGCTGCGTGCCGAGTTCGGCGTGAGCGCACTGGCCGCGGCCGATGCGTCACTCGCTCGCGCATCGCTGGTGGTCTGGGCCGTCAAGCCGCAGTTCTTCCAGGCTGCCGCCGCGCCGTGTGCGCCGCATGTCGGCGCCGCGCTGCACCTGAGCGTGATGGCCGGCATCCGCAGCGACGCGATTGCGCACGCGACTGGCACGCAGCGCGTGGTGCGCGCCATGCCCAACACGCCGGCGTTGATCGGCCAGGGCATCGCCGGCCTGTTTGCGCGCGACGCGGTGACGGCGCAGGAGAAGACGCAGATCGAACAGTTGCTGGCGCCGACCGGCCAGACGCTGTGGGTCGCGCGCGAGCCGGACCTCGACGCCGTGACCGCGCTGTCGGGGTCCGGGCCCGCCTATGTGTTCTATTTCGTCGAAGCGATGATGCAGGCCGCGCGCGAGATGGGCCTGTCGGCCGAGCAGGGCAAGCGCCTGGCACTCGCCACTTTCGCCGGCGCCACTGCGCTCGCGGTGCAGTCCGACGAGCCGCCCGAGGTTTTGCGTGAGCGCGTCACATCCAAGGGCGGCACGACCCACGCCGCGCTCACGTCGTTGGAGGCCGACGGCGTGAAGGCGGCGTTCGTCAAGGCGCTGAAGGCCGCGCAACATCGCGCGCGCGAACTGGGCGACGAATTCGGCCGCGCTTGAGCCGACGCGCGCGAGCGCGTATGCCCCGACCGGGGCAACTCATGCAAAGCCTGCATGACGAATGGTGAAAAACTCGGTGCTGCCGCGCCTACAGTCTCGCCCCATGCGGGCGGCGCATGCAACAGCACTTGATCAGCGCTGTCGTGCGACGCCCCGACGAACAATTTCGCGGAGACTCGCATGAGCTACCTGTCCTACATCAATCCCACCGCCACCAGCCCCTGGCACACCTACCTGGCCCAGGTCGATCGCGTGTTGCCCTACCTCGGGCCGCTGGCCCGCTGGGCCGAGACGCTGAAGCGCCCCAAGCGCGCGCTGATCGTCGACGTGCCGATCGAAATGGACGACGGCAGCGTGCAGCATTTCGAGGGCTTTCGCGTGCAGCACAACCTGTCGCGCGGCCCCGGCAAGGGCGGCGTGCGCTACCACCCCGATGTGAACCTCGAGGAGGTGATGGCGCTGGCGGCCTGGATGACGATCAAGAACGCCGGCGTGGGCCTGCCCTACGGCGGTGCCAAGGGTGGCATCCGCGTCGACCCGAAGCTGTTGTCGAACAAGGAACTCGAGCGCATGACGCGCCGCTACACCAGCGAGATCGGCATCATCATCGGCCCGCAGCGCGACATTCCGGCGCCCGACGTGAACACCAACCCGCAGATCATGGCGTGGATGATGGACACCTATTCGATGAACACGGGCTCCACCGCCACCGGTGTCGTCACCGGCAAGCCGATCCATCTCGGCGGCTCGCTCGGGCGCGTCAAGGCCACCGGCCGCGGCGTGTTCGTGACCGGCCGCGAAGCGGCGCGCCGCATCGGCTTGAAGCTCGATGGCGCACGGGTCGCGGTGCAAGGCTTCGGCAACGTCGGCAGCGCCGCCGCCGAGCTGTTCGTCGGTGCCGGCGCCAAGATCGTCGCGGTGCAGGATCACACCGGCACGCTCGCGAATCCGCGCGGCTTCGACATGGCGGGGCTGATGGGCACGCTGCACCGCGACGGCGGCGTGGGCAACTTCCGCGAAGGCGAGCGCATCGGCAACGAAGCGTTCTGGGACGTCGACTGCGACATCATGATTCCCGCGGCGCTGGAGGGCCAGATCACCCCTGAGCGCGCCAACCGCATGAAGGCGAAGCTCGTGCTCGAAGGCGCCAACGGCCCGACCTTGCCCGAAGCCGACGACGTGCTGCACGACCGCGGCATCCTCGTCGTGCCCGACGTCATCTGCAACGCCGGCGGCGTGACGGTCAGCTACTTCGAATGGGTGCAGGACTTCTCCAGCTTCTTCTGGAGCGAAGACGAGATCAACGTGCGGCTCGACAAGATCATGATCGACGCGCTGAAGAAGATCTGGGACACCGCCGACCACCACAAGATCACGCTGCGTACCGCCACCTTCGCGGTGGCTTGCGAGCGCATCCTCATCGCGCGCGAAGAGCGAGGGCTGTACCCCTGATCAGCGCAGCCACTCGTCGGTGACGATGCCCGCAAAGACCGCGAAGCCGACCCAGTGGTTGAGCCGGAAGGCGCGAAAGCAGCCTTCGCGCGAGCGGCCGCGAATCAGCGTGTAGTGCCAGCCGCACAGCAAGGCTGCCGCCAGCAGTCCGATGCGGTAGGGCCAGCCCAGGCCGAGCAGTGTTCCGGTCACGGCCCAGATCGCGATGAACATCGCGTAAAAGCCCATCACGGCGGCCACGTCGAAGCGGCCGAGCGTGATGGCGGACGTCTTGATGCCGATCTTCAGGTCGTCCTCGCGGTCGACCATCGCGTATTCGGTGTCGTAGGCGAGCACCCAGAACAGGTTGCCCAGCAGCAGCACCCAAGCGTGCGGTGGCACCGCGTCAGCGATGCCTGACAGCTTCCATTCCATGCCGCCGAGCACGGCCGCGAATGCCATCGGGATGCCGAAGCTGAAGGCGATGCCCAGCACCGTTTGCGGTATCGAGAGAAAGCGCTTGGTGTATGGGTAGACGATGGCCACGGCCAACGCCGCGAACGACAACACGATGGTCGGCGGGTTGGTACTGAGCACCAGCGCGAAAGCCACCAGCGCCAGCGCGGCGCCGAGCTTGAGCGCACTGCTCGCGCGGATTGCGCCGCTGGTCACCGGCCGCTGCTCGGTGCGTTGCACGTGGCGGTCGAAATCGCGGTCGGCCACGTCGTTGATGCAGCATCCGGCGCTGCGCATCAGGAAGGTGCCGAGCGCAAACACGACCGCCAAGTGCCAGCCCGGGAATCCATCGGCGGCGATCCACAGTGCCGACAGCGTCGGCCACAGCAGCAGGTAGGTGCCGGCGGGGCGGTCCCAGCGGATCAGTTTCAGGTACAGCGCCAGGCGCGACGGCGCGGGTGGAGCAGGTGTGGCGGGCATGGCGCCATTGTCATCTGCGCCAAGCGAGCGGCGGATCGCGTGCTGACCGCCGGTCACTCATTTCTTGCAGATGAACGACATTAGTAGTAATCTTTCCATTGAAATTACCTCGATGGGAGCGCCGACATGGCAAAGACACCCCGCTCAGCACCCTTGGCACGCAGCGCCGTCGATGCGGGCGCCGTGCTGGCCAAGGCCACCGTCCGCGCCGCCGCACTGCTCGGATTGAACGGCTCGACGCTGGCCAAGGTCATCGGCGCCAGCGAGGCGACGGTGTCGCGCATCGTTCGCGGCGAGCGGACGCTGCCCCCGCAAAGCAAGGAAGGCGAGCTGGGCGCGCTACTGGTGCGGCTGTTTCGTTCGCTCGACGCGCTCGTCGGCAACGACGAGGAGCGGCGACTCGCCTGGATGCGCAGCCACAACGACGCGCTCAACGGAACGCCCGCGGAGCTGGTGTTGAAGGCCCAGGGCCTGGTGTTGACGGTGGCGTACGTCGACGGCATGCGCGCCCCGCTGTGAGGGTCTGGCAGGACGCCTGGTTCGCGACCGGCATCAAGCCCGCGACCAGCCTGTTGTGGCGCGGCGTCGAGGCACAGCACCGCGTGGCCACGATGCGGCTGGTGGACACGCTGGCCGAACAGGCCGAACTGGAACGAATCCTCGAAGCCAGCAAGCCGCCCCTGCCCGCTGCCGCCGTCGACCTGCACCACCTGCTGAGCACGCCGTTTCGCTATCGCTCGCCACACCCGTCGCGCTTTCGCCGGCCGGGTGAGCCAGGGCTCTGGTACGGCGCGCAGGAGCTGCATACGGCGTGCGCCGAGGTGGGCTACTGGCGCTGGCGGTTCCTGATGGACAGTGCCGGCTTGCGCGACGGCGAGCTGGTCACCGAGCACACCTTCTTCCAGGCGCGGGTGCACGGTGCGGCGATCGACCTGACGCGCTCGCCGTGGAAGGCATCGGCCGCTTCCTGGACCCAGCCCGACGACTACAGCGCCTGCCAGGCTCTGGCGCAGGCCGCGCGCGGCCACGCGGTGCAATGGATCCGCTACGCGTCGGTGCGCCGGCCGCCGGGGCTCTGTGGTGCCGTGCTGGCGCCACCCTGCCTGTCGCTGAATGGCGCCGCCGCGGGGCAGACCTGGGTCAGCAAGGTCACTGCCCGCCAAGCGCTGATGCTGCATGACGACGACCGCCTGACGGTGGCGATAAACACCTGAACCGTCAGCCTTCCATGCGCCGCTGGAATACCAGCCCGGCGTGCTCGCGCAGCGCGTGGAACTTGATCTTCGGCCAGTTGGCCTCGATGGCGCGCAGCTCCGGCGCGTACTCCACCAGCACCGTCGGCGCATCCACCGCGTCGTAGGCCACGCGATGCGAGTTGCCGTCGATGAAGCGCTTCAGTTCGTTCGCATCGTCGCAGGTCACCCAGCGCGCGACCTGGAAGCGCGACGGCTGGATGCGCGCCTTGACACCGTATTCGTGTTCGAGCCGGTGGGCCACCACCTCGAACTGCAGCTGGCCGACCGCGCCGAGCAACAGCAGCGAGCCCGCCACCGGCCGGAACACCTGGATCGCGCCTTCTTCGCCGAGCTGCGTGAGGCCGGCGCGCAATTGCTTGGTGCGCAGCGGGTCGGCCACTTCGACGCTGCGGAACATCTCGGGCGCGAAGAACGGCAGCCCGGTGAACTGCAGCGCCTCGCCTTCGGTCAGCGTGTCGCCGAGCTGCAGCACGCCGTGGTTGGGGATGCCGATGATGTCGCCGGCAAAGGCCTCGTCGAGCAGCTCGCGTCGCTGCGACAGGAACGACACCACGGTGTTGGGCCGCAGCTCCTTGCCCGAGCGCACCACCTTCAGCCGCATGCCGCGCTCGAAGTGGCCGCTGGCCACCCGCACGAAGGCGATGCGGTCGCGGTGCGCCGGGTCCATGTTGGCCTGGATCTTGAACACCACGCCGGTGAACTTCGGTTCGTCGGGCTGCACTTCACGCTGGATCGCGGTGCGCGGCCCGGGCGGCGGCGCCATGTCCACTAGCGCGTCGAGCACCTCGCGCACGCCGAAGTTGTTGATCGCCGAGCCGAAGAACATCGGCGTCTGCTGGCCTTGCAGGAACTGCGCCTCGTCGAACGTTGGTGCCGCGTCGCGCACCAGGTCGATGTCGTGCTTGGCGTGCTGGTATTCGGCGCCGAAGCGTTCGGCATACGCGGGGTTGTCAATGCCTTGCAGGATCTCATCGTCGCGGCCCTTGCGGTCCTCGCCGGGCATGAACACGCGCATCTGCTCGGCGCGCAGGTCCATCACGCCGTGGAAGGCCTTGCCCATGCCGACCGGCCAGGTGAACGGCACCACGCTCATGCCGAGTTCGCGCTCGATCTCGTCCATCAGCGCGAGCGGCTCCTGCACCTCGCGGTCCATCTTGTTGACGAACGTGAGGATGGGCGTGTTGCGCGCGCGGCAGACCTGCAACAGCCGGCGTGTCTGCGGCTCCACGCCGTTGGCCGCGTCGATCACCATCAGCGCCGCGTCCACGGCGGTCAGCACACGGTAGGTGTCTTCCGAGAAATCCTGGTGGCCCGGGGTGTCGAGCAGGTTGATGATGCAGTCGCGGTATTCCATCTGCATCACCGAACTCGCCACCGAGATGCCGCGCTGCTTTTCGATCTCCATCCAGTCCGACGTGGCGTGGCGCGAGGCCTTGCGCGCCTTCACGCTGCCGGCGATCTGGATCGCGCCGGAGAACAACAGCAGCTTTTCGGTGAGCGTCGTCTTGCCCGCGTCGGGGTGCGAAATGATGGCGAAAGTGCGTCTACGCCTTACCTGCTCTGCGATTGGACTGTCTGCCATCAGCTCACCATACCGACTATGTACACAGCTATGTACGCATTCCCCGATGTGCTCATAGCCGTGGCACACCCGCCTCGTCGCCCCTCCTGAGAGCCCTTTCGGGCCCTCAGGAGCGGCGTTAGTTTACCATAGTCAAAGTACGCTCAAGGTAACTTTAAGGCGTATAAAGTGCTATTGAACGCACTATTTGTTGACATCGGCTACGCGAACATGGTACAGGTAGTACATGAGGCTCCACAGAGAAGGTAACCCATGACCGCCCGCAACAAGCTGCTCACCGCTCCGCCCTATCCGGTCGAACAGACGCTCCAGCGCCTGGGGGCGAACCTGCGCACGGCCCGGCTGCGCCGAAACCTGACTTTGGACGATGTGGCCGAGAAGATAGGCGCGGGCAAGCGCACGGTCGCCGATGCCGAGAAGGGCAAGCCCTCAACCGGGATTGCCATCTACGCAGCGATGCTGTGGGCGCTCGACCTCCTCGATCAACTTGATCTCGTCGCCGCTCCTGAGAAGGACGAGGAAGGCCAGACGCTCGCGCTCTCCCGCGAGCGCGCCCGCGCCCGCCCGAAGACGGAGTTGAGCAATGACTTCTGAAGCCCCCTCGGAATGCTTCGTCTACATCACGCTTCCCGGACAGACCGAGCCGGTGACGGCAGGGCGCTTTGTTCTCTCCACCGACCGGCGCGGCGTTCCGGAAGGGCGCTTCGTCTACGGACGGAGCTATCTGGAGCGCCCGAACGCCGTGGCGCTCGATCCGGTTGAATTGAAGCTTGCGCCGCGCACGTACGCGACGGCCGCACTCGGCGGGGTGTTTGGGGCGCTGCGCGATGCCAGCCCCGACTATTGGGGCCGCCGCGTGATCCAGCGCCATCTCGGCAAGGCGCAGCCGAGCGAGATGGAGTACCTGCTCCTCTCGCCCGACGACCGCGCGGGCGCGCTCGGCTTCGGGCTCAACCAGACACCGCCCGCGCCCAAGCGCACCTTCAACCAGACACTCGAACTGGCGAAGCTTCAGTCAATCGCGGACGCGATCCTCACCGAGGACGATCGTCCTGCTGCTGGTGCTGGTGCTGGTGCTGATCATCATGATCAGGTCGAGAAGCTGATGATGATCGGCACCTCGATGGGCGGCGCGCGACCCAAAGCCGTCGTCGAAGACGAGGACGGCCTGTGGGTGGCGAAGTTCAACTGCCCGGATGACTCCTGGAACAACGCGCGCGTCGAGCACGCGATGCTGACGCTCGCGCGCGCCTGCGGCCTGACCACGGCAGAAAGCCGGGTGGTCGATGTGGCGGGCCGCGATGTTCTGCTCGTCAAGCGCTTCGACCGCGAGAAGACGCAGGCCGGGTACTTGCGCACGCGCATGGTCAGCGCACTCACGCTCCTGCGGGCGGAGGACACCTACCAGTCGCGCGACAAGTGGTCCTATGTACTGCTGGCGGAAGAAGTGCGCCGCGTCTGCGCAGAACCCGCGCAGAACGCCGCCGAGCTGTTTCGCCGCATGTGCTTCAACGCTCTGATCTCGAACGTTGATGATCATCCGCGCAACCATGCGGTGATCGCCAAGGACAACGACTGGAAGCTTTCGCCCGCCTATGACCTGACACCGGCGGTTCCGATCAGCCAGGAGCGACGCGATCTGGCGATGGAGTGCGGCGACGCCGGGCGCTTTGCCAATGCAGAAAACCTGCTTTCGCAAAGTGCCCGCTTTCTGCTCGAACGCGACAAGGTCCGCGCAATCATCGACGGCATGGAAGCGCAGGTGCGCGGCACGTGGTACGCCACGGCGCGTGCTACGGGCGTCTCGGAGCGGGACTGCGAGCAGATCGCGCGCGCCTTTGCCTACGCGGGGTTCCGGCAAGCGGTGGCGACCGGTGGATCAAGCGCATGACGCCCGACACCGTGCTTGAAATCCTGGCGGAGGCAAAGAAGCTCGCGCAGCGATACCGGGCCCTGACGGGCAAACCGCTTGGGATAACGGGTGAAGTCGCCGAGTACGAAGCCGCGCGCATTCTCGGGGTGACGCTTCTGCCCGCGAGACAGACTGGCTATGACGCAACGGAGACCCGCGACGGAGGCGTCCGTCGCCTGCAGATCAAGGGTCTCAACGCCGCTCCGTCAGTTCCGTTTATGTACGCATGCGTGTACATAAAGCGCGTGTCTCGGCCTGTCTCAGGTCGGCCGGGCCTGACCGCACGGACAAGGCGTTTGCCCTCGTAAAACCATCACAAAGAGGTCAAGTGTGTCGCAACCTGACCCCGCCTGACTCAGAGGCGGCGCTCGGGGTGCGAAATGATGGCGAAGGTGCGGCGGCGGCGCACCTGGGGAGTCAGGTCGGACATTGCAGTGCGGAAATCGGGCCGCCTCGTGGAAACCCGTGATTATCGGCGGTGGCACACTGCGGCTCCATGCCCGAGCTGCCCGACATCACCGTCTATGTCGAACGCCTGGCCGCCAAGGTGGGCGGCAGCATGTTGCAGCGTGTGCGTGTGCTGAACCCGTTTCTGCTGCGCACCGCGGTGCCGTCCATCAGCCAGGCCGAAGGCCGGCGTGTCGTCGGTGTCGAACGGCTCGGCAAGCGCGTCGTGCTGGCGCTCGACGGCGGGCTGTTCCTCGTCATTCACTTGATGATTGCGGGCCGGCTGCGCTGGTTCGCGGCGGGCGCCAAGCCGCCGGGCCGCATCGCGTTGGCGACCTTCGAGTTCGATGGCGGCACGCTGGTGCTCACCGAAGCCGGCAGCAAGCGGCGCGCCTCATTGCACTTGCTCGCGAACCGCGACGCGTTGACGGCCATGGATCCCGGCGGCATCGATGTGCTGTCGGCCGACCTGGCCGGATTCCAGCAGCGGCTCAGCGCCGAGAACCATACGCTCAAGCGAGCGCTGACCGACCCGCGCTTGTTCAGCGGCATCGGCAACGCCTACTCCGACGAGATTCTTCACCGCGCCCGGCTGTCGCCGGTGGCGCTGTCGCACAGCTTGAGCGCCGAGCAGGTGCGGGCCCTGTTCGACGCGGTTCGCGCCGTGATGACCGAATGGACCGAGCGCCTGCGCGCCGCGGCCGGTGACTGGCCCGACAAGGTCACCGCGTTCCGCCCCGAGATGGCAGTGCATGGCCGTTACGGCCTGCCCTGCCCGGTGTGCGGCGCGCCGGTGCAGCGCATCGTCTACGCCGACAACGAAACCAACTACTGCGCGCGTTGCCAGACCGGCGGCAAGCTGCTCGCCGACCGCGCGCTGTCGCGGCTGTTGAAGGCCAGCTGGCCGCGCAACATCGACGATCTGGAATGACGCCTCAGCGGCCGCTGTCGTTGACGAACGGCCGCACGACATTCAGCAGCCGCTCGACGTACGCATCCTTCTCGCCCACCGGCGCGGCGTAGTGCAGCGCCTGCGCGGCGGCATCGAAACCGGCGCGGCTGGCCATCATCCAGGCCGCGAGGTATTGCGACGCCAGGCAGCCGCCGGCGGTCGCGATCGGCCCGCGCGCATGGAACGGTGCATCGACGACGCGCACGCCGGCTTCGACCAGCCACGGCTTGGTGCTGAGGTCGGTGCATGCCGGCATGTCGCCCAACAGCCCGAGGCGCGCCAGCAGCAGCGTGCCCGAGCATTGCGCGCCGATCAGCTGGCGCAGCGGGTCGAGCTGCAGGCGGTCGAGCAGGCTGCTGTTCTCGGCGATGGCCCGGGTGTAGATGCCGCTGCCGAAGATCACGGCGTCGGCCCGGTTGGCGAATTCCAGCGGCTGCTGCGCGTGGATGGTGACGCCGTTCATCGACGTCACCTGCGCGGTCGGGCTCGCAATCTGCGCCTTCCAGCCCTGAGGTGTCAGGCGGTTCAGCAGGCCGAATGCGATGAAGGAGTCGAGCTCGTTGAAGCCGTCGAAGGTGAGGATGGCGATGTTCATGAAGGGGAGTCGCGGCGCCGCCGGGCCCTCATTCTTCCAGCAAGCTGCGCAGCATCCAAGCGGCCTGTTCGTGCACCGCGAGGCGCTGCGTCAGCAGGTCGGCCGTCGGCTCGTCGCCCGCCCGGTCGGCGAGCGGGAAGATCCCTCGCGCCGTGCGTGCCACCGCCTCATGGCCTTCGACCAAGGTGCGCACCATCGCGAGCGCCTTCGGCGGCGTGGCCGGCGCGTCACTGATCGACGCCAGCGCGCCGAATTGTGCATACGAGCCCGGCGCCGCATGGCCGAGCGCCCGGATGCGCTCGGCGATCGGGTCGACGGCGTTCCACAGCTCGGTGTACTGCACCATGAACATGGCGTGCAGCGTGTTGAACATCGGCCCCGTCACGTTCCAATGAAAGTTGTGGGTCGTGAGGTAGAGCGTGTAGGTGTCGGCCAGCAAATGGCTCAGGCCCGCGGCGATCGCGCTTCGGTCCTTGTCGCTGATGCCGATGTGGATGCCCAGCGGCGCGGATGCGGTGACGGACTTCGGCTTCTTCGCCATGCGCTTCTCCGGTGGTTCGACGGTGCAGCAAGTCTATGGGCGACACGCCGCCGCGCCCAATCGCTTTTCGCCATCGTGGCGATACTGTTGACGCCCGTCAATCAAGCCCTGCAACGCCGTTCAGGCGGTGAGCCGCTTCACCCCGGCCAGCTCGCAGGCGTAGATGCAGTTGCGCAGCGCCGCGATCGCCTCGTAGCGCGTGAAGGTGCGCCGCCACGCCAGCACGACGCGGCGCGTCGGCACCGGCGGCGCGAACGGCACGTAGGTCACATGCGGCTGCGGGTCTTTCGGCACGCTCAGCTGCGGCACCACCGTCACGCCCATGCCCGAGGCCACCATGTACTTGATGGTCTCCAGCGACGAGCCCTCGAAACTCTTGCGTATGCCCTCGGCGTCGCTCGAAAAGCGCGCGTACTCCGGGCACACCTCGAGCACATGGTCGCGAAAGCAGTGGCCGGTGCCGAGCAGCAGCATCGTCTCGTTCTTAAGTTCCTCGGCGCTGATGCGGCGGCGCTTGGCCAGCGGGTGTGTCTTCGGCAGCGCGATCATGAACGGCTCGTCGTAGAGCGGCGCCACCGCGAGGCCGGCGTCGGGAAACGGCTCAGCCATGATGGCGGCGTCAAGGTCGCCGGTGCGCAGCATCTCCAGCAGCTTGACGGTGAAGTTCTCCTGCAGCATCAGCGGCATTTGCGGCACACGCTCGATCGCCTGCCGCACCAGATCGGGCAGCAGGTAGGGCCCGATCGTGTAGATGATGCCCAGGCGCAGCGGCCCCGACACCGGGTCCTTGCCGCGCTTGGCAATCTCCTTGATGCCGGCCGCCTGCTCGATCACCGACTGCGCCTGGCGCACGATCTCTTCCCCCAGCGGCGTCACGCTGACTTCGTTGCTGCCGCGTTCGAACAGCTTGACGTCGAGCTCCTCCTCGAGCTTCTTGATGGCGACGCTGAGCGTGGGCTGCGACACGAAGCAGGCCTCGGCGGCGCGGCCGAAATGTCTTTCCCTGGCGACGGCGACGATGTAGCGGAGTTCGGTGAGGGTCATGAGGCGTGCAGCGTACCGCAGCCGGCCTGTCGCAGACGACGCTACTGCTTCGGCGAACGCTTCATCGCCTCGAGCTTGTCGAGGCTCATCCCGTTGACCGCACCTTTGAGTGCCGCCATCTCCACCCGATCGCCCTTGGCCTCGACGATCACGCCGTTGCCCAGAATCACCGTCAGCTCGGCGCGGCTGCCGTCTTTGCGGAACTCTTCGCGCAAGGTGCGCGGCCCCTGCTTGTAGACCTTCTCGATCTCGTCGCTGGTCTCGCGCTCCGACGTCATGTTGGCCCAGCCCGCGAGCGCCGCCAGGCCGGCCATGCCGCCCATGTCGGTGATCGACAGCTGCACGCGCTTGTCGCCGGCCGCGTAGCTCGCTTTGGCCGACGAGCCGGCCATGCCCATGGCCTGGCCGCCCTGCGCCTCGAACGATTCGCGCTTGAGCTCGCCCAGCGCCTCGGGCAGCAGTGCCTTCAGGTCTTGCGCCGCGATCGGCGTGCCGCTGGTGCCGGTCATCGCGCCCATGATGTCGCCCATCGCCTTGCCCGCGGCGGCGCTGTCGCCGGAGGCCTGCGCCTGCTCCATGCGCTTGCCGGCCTCTTCCATCCGCTTGCTCAGGGCCTCCATCTTGGCGGCGTCGATCTGGATCTCGCCGCCCGGCGTCTTGATGGTGACGTCGCCGCCGCCGCCCATCATGCCGCGCATGCCACCGAAGCGCATGCCGCTGCCCGACGGCAGCATCAGGCTCGACACGGCCGCGAACACCACCATGGCCACCACGCCGCAGACGATCACCACCGCGGTGTAGGCGCCGGCCTTCTCGGGCGGGCACTTCATCAGCACCGGCACGCCGGTATAGATGAGGTAGATCGAATACAGCGCGGCCAGCAGCCCGAGGATGCCGATCGACGGAATGAGGTTGAACACACCGCCGACGAAGCCTGCCGTGCTGCCATAGGCCACCAGCTTCAGCGCATTGATGGAGCTCTTGCTGCCGCCGAAGGTCGGCGCCAGCGCGTCGGTGATCAGCGCCAGCAGCAGCACCGCCACCAGCGACATCCCGTAGCCGACGATCATGTGCACCAGCCCCACCACCACCGGAACGCGCACGCTGAAGCCGAAGCCGCCCGCGCCCACCAGCGACAGGCCGATGAAGCTTGCGATCGCCGGGATCGCCGCGAGAAACACCACGTAGCCGCTGTAGATCGAGCCGGTGGTGGCCGACTCCTGGGCAATCACCGGCCAGGTGACCTTGGGTTGGAGCAGGATGTCCTTCACACGCTGAATCAAAGGCATGGCAGTTCCCTCCGGGTTGAGTCCTTGCATCGCAGCGCATGCTATCCCCGCGCGGCGGCCGCGTCACTTCAAGTCACTTCAAACTAGGGAGACGGGCTGCTCCGCCGCGGCTATGCCTTGAGGTAGGCCGAGCGTCCGCCGAGCCAGCGCGCCACATGTCGCTCGGCCGCCGCCGGGTGCCGGTCGAGCAGCTGAACGGCGGCGCGGTGGGCAGTGCGTACCAACGGAGCGTCGAGCGCCAGGTCGGCGAAGCGCAGCAGCGGCGCGCCCGACTGGCGTGCCCCGAGGAACTCGCCCGGCCCGCGGATGTCGAGGTCGCGGCGGGCGATCTCGAAGCCGTCGTTCGTCTCGGCCATCGCCTTCAGCCGCGCCTTGCCGGTGTCGGACAAGGGCCCGCTGTAGAGCAGCACGCACACGCTGGCCACCGACCCACGCCCGACGCGGCCGCGCAGCTGATGCAGCTGGCTCAGGCCGAAGCGCTCGGCGTGCTCGATCACCATCAGGCTCGCGTTGGGCACGTCGACGCCGACCTCGATGACGGTCGTGCTGACCAGCACCGCCATCTGTCCGTCGGTGAACAGCGACATCACCGCGGTCTTCTCGGTACCGGTCATGCGCCCGTGCAGCAGGCCCACCATGCGGCCCGGCAGCGCGGCGCTCAGCTGTTGGTGCGTGGCGGTCGCGTTCTGCAGGTCGAGGTGTTCGGATTCCTCGATCAGCGGGCAGACCCAGTACACCTGCTTGCCCTGCGCCACCTCGTCGCGAATGCGCGCGATCACCGTGTCGCGCTTGCCGTCGGCGAACACCTTGGTGACGATCGGCGTGCGGCCGGGCGGCAGTTCGTCGATGGTGCTGATGTCGAGGTCGGCGAACAGCGTCATCGCCAAGGTGCGCGGGATCGGCGTCGCACTCATCATGAGCATGTGCGGCTCCAGGGCCTGTTCGTCGAGCTTGCTGCGCAGCGCGAGCCGCTGCTGCACGCCGAAGCGGTGTTGTTCGTCGATGATCGCGAGGCCCAGCCGCGCGAACTCGACCTCGCTCTGGATCACCGCATGCGTGCCCACCACCAGACCGGCCTCGCCCGACGCCACGCGCGCCAGCATCTCGCGCCGGCCCTTGCCCTTGCGGCTGCCGGTGAGCCAGGCCACGACGACGCCCAGCGGCTCGAGCCAGCCGACGAGTTTGCGGAAATGCTGCTCGGCGAGGATTTCGGTCGGCGCCATCAGCGCGCATTGCCAGCCGTCGTGGATCGCGATCGCCGCCGCGAGCGCAGCCACCACCGTCTTGCCGGAACCCACGTCGCCCTGCAGCAGCCGGTGCATGGGGGTGTTGCGCTGCAGGTCGTTCGCGATCTCCTCGACCACGCGGCGCTGGGCCGCGGTCAGCGCGAACGGCAACGCGGCCAGCAGCCGCTCCTGCAGCCCGCCGGCGCGCAGCGCGAAGCGCGGTGCCGGCTGCGATTCGCGCTCGCGCCGTGCCTGCAGTTGCGACAGCTGCTGGGCCAGCAGCTCCTCGTACTTCAGGCGTTGCCAGGCCGGGTGGCTGTGGTCTTCCAGCGTGGCCAGCGCGACGTCGGGCGCCGGGTGGTGCAGATAGCGCAGCGATTCGCGCAATGTCGGCAGACCCGGCGGCAGCAGCTCGGTCGGCACGATTTCGCCCAGATCCGCCCGTTGCAGACCCGACGCGACCGCCTTGCGCAGATAGGCCTGCGGCAGCGCGGCGCTGGTCGGGTAGACAGGGGTCAGCGCGCTGGCCAGCGGCGTGTCCTCGGCCACGCCCTTGAAACTGGGGTGCACCATCTCCAGCCCGAAGAAGCCGCCGCGCGCCTCGCCGCGCACGCGCACGCGCTGTCCCGCCGCGAACGCCTTCTGGTGCGACGGGTAGAAGTGGATGAAGCGCAGCACCAGCTCGTCGCTGCCATCGTCGAGCCGCACCACCAGTTGCCGGCGCGGCCGGAACTGGATCTCGCTGTGTCGTACCGTGCCTTCCACCTGCGCCGTGTCGCCGTCGCGCAGCTCGGCGATGCGTGTCAGGCGCGTTTCGTCTTCGTAGCGCAGCGGCAGGTGCAATGCGAGGTCGATGTCGCGCGTGAGGCCGAGCTTGTCGAGCGCCTTTTGCGGGGCGGACTTGGGCGTAGGCGTCGACGGAGGGGCGGGGGCCACGGACATGGAACAATTCTGCCCGTCTCTCGTCGACTCCTTCCTCAGGCCGGTCCAGCCTGACGCGTCATGCGCCCCACCTACACGCTTGCCGACTTCGATTTCGAACTGCCGACCGAGCTGATCGCACAGCATCCCGCCGCCGAGCGCAGCGCGTCGCGCTTGCTCGACGGCACCGCCGAGGCGCCGATCGACCGCGTGTTCCGTGAGCTGCCCGGCCTGCTGCATGCCGGCGACCTGCTGGTGTTCAACGACACCAAGGTCATCAAGGCCAGGTTGCTCGGCGCAAAAGCGAGCGGCGGTGTGGTCGAGGCGCTGGTCGAGCGGGTCCTGCCGGGGCATGAAGTGCTCGCACATCTGCGCGCCAGCAAGTCGCCCAAGCCGGGCAGCACGGTTCATTTCGACGCGCCGGGCGGCGAGCGTTTCACGGCCGAGGTGCTGGGCCGCAGCGGGCCCGACAACGCACTGTCCCAGCTGCGCTTTCCCGCCGAGCCCTTGGCCTTGCTGGAGCGCTTTGGTCATGTGCCGCTGCCGCCCTACATCACGCATGCCGACACGGCCGATGACGAGCGCCGCTACCAGACGGTGTTCGCGCGCCGGCCCGGCGCCGTCGCCGCGCCGACCGCGGCACTGCATTTCGACGCGGGCGTGCTCGATGCCTTGCGCGAGCGTGGCGTCGCCAGCGCGCACGTCACCTTGCATGTCGGCGCCGGCACCTTCCAACCGGTGCGCAGCGAGAAACTGGCCGAGCACAAGATGCACAGCGAGTGGTTCGAGGTGCCGGCGGCCACGGTAGCCGCGATCGCGCACACGCGCGCCGCCGGCGGGCGCATCGTGGCGGTCGGTACGACGACGCTGCGTGCGCTCGAATCGGCGGCCCGCGCGGGCACGCTGCTGGCCGGTGCGCGCGAGACCGACATCTTCATCACGCCGGGCTTTCAGTTCCGTGTCGTCGATGTGCTGCTCACCAACTTCCACCTGCCCAAGAGCACGCTGCTGATGCTGGTCAGCGCCTTCGCCGGCCACGAGCGCGTTCGCGCGCTGTACCGCCACGCTATTTCGCAGCGCTACCGCTTCTTCAGCTACGGCGACGCGATGCTGTTGCGACGCGACCGCGGCTGAGTCCTCCCGTCGCGCTCAGGGCTGCAGCGCCGCGCTCAGGTCACCGGTCTTTTCGCGCACGCCGGGCAGCGGCTCGAGGCCGAAACGCCGGGTGACGAACTTGAGGATCGACGCGGTGTCGTAAGTCGCGTGGTCGACGAATCCGCGCTTGATCTGCGCTCCGATGAGCAGCGCCGGAACCCGTGTGCCGGGGCCGAGGCGGTCGCTCCAGCCGGGGCCGCTGGGCGGTGGCACGTGGTCCCAGTAGCCGCCGTTCTCGTCGTAGGTCAGCACGATCAGCATGTCCTGCCACTGCGGGCTCGCGCGCAGCTTGGCCAACAGGTCGGCCATGTACTCGTCACCGCTCTTCACATCGGTGTACGACGGGTGCTGCGTGTAGCGGCCGGCCGGCTTGAAGAACGCCACCGCGGGCAGCGTGCCGGCGGCGACGTCGCGCAGGAAGTCGTCGCCGTCTTTCAGGTGCTGGGCGCGGTCCGGCGTGCCGGGTGCGAAGCGGGCGTGGTAGTTGAACGGCTGGTGATGCGGCTGGAACATCGGGCTCGCCTCGCCGCCCGCGTAGATGATCGTGCGCTTCGTCGACGCCGGCTGGCGGCCGTCGGACAGGGCCAGGTTCCATCCGCCTGCGTACCAGGCCCATGACACGCCCTTGGCCGACAGCGTGTCGCCGATCGTGCGAGCGCGTTGCGGCGGCAGCGGCTGCCCCATGCCTGGCCGACCCATGGGGTCGGCCAGATCGAGCGGCCCGCCATCGGCCGGCGACACGCCGCTCGGTTGATACGGCGGCTGCGTCGTGTTGACCGACATGCCGTCGGGTGCCACCTGGCCGCCGCCGGCGCTGAACAGTTGCACCGCGCCGACGTTGGCCGATGGTGAACCCGGCTTCTTCGCGAGCCGCCCGTCGGCGTCGAGCCGCACACGCATGGCCTCGGGTGCATTGTCGAACCGGGGCGCGCACGCGCAGACGAGGTATTGATGGTTCAGATAAGACCCGCCATAGGCGCCCATGAAGAAGTGATCGGCCAGCGTGTACTCGCGCGCCCACTGCCACAGCTTGAATTGCGAACCGTCGTAGTGGCCCATGGTCCAGCCGCCGACCTGCGACATCGCTGCGAACATGTTGTTCCTGCCGCCGTTGATCTGCTCGCGGTTGTGGAAGAACGCGTGAATCGGGCTCGGCACGATCTGGTCGATGCTGCGGCTCACCGGCGGCGCATCGATGCGAAACGGCTGGTTCGGCATGCGGGGAAAGCGCGGGTCGGGCTGACCGTCGGGTCCGAAGACGATCAGCTCCTTCAACGGCGTGCCGTCGTGGTCGAGCTGCGTGGTCTGCTCGGCCGTCGCGTTGGCGAGCCCGTCGGCACCGGGGAACAGGCCGTACAGGTTGTCGAAGCTGTGGTTCTCCGCAAAGATCACGACGACATGCTGCACGCGCTGCAGCGCGCTGCCGGCGTCGGGTGCTGCGGCCGCACGCGAGGCGCAGCCGCTCAGGCTGGCGGCGCTGCAGACGGCAGCGAAGGCGAGCGCCCAGGGTGCGAGGCGTGACAGAGGGTGCTTGTGCATGGCGCGGCGTCGATGAGTCGGACCGGCGGCTATCGTAGTCGGCTGCGACAATCCCGGCCATGCTGAAGTTCGAATTGCTGAACACCGAGGGGCAGGCGCGGCGCGGCCGCCTGACGCTGAACCACGGCGTCGTCGAGACGCCGGTTTTCATGCCGGTGGGCACCTACGGCACCGTCAAGGGTGTGATGCCGGCATCGCTCGAAGCGATGGGCGCGCAGATCATCCTCGGCAACACCTTCCACCTGTGGCTGCGCCCGGGGCTCGAGATCCTGCAGCAGTTCGGCGGCTTGCATCGCTTCGAAGGCTGGATGAAGCCCATCCTTACCGACAGCGGCGGCTTTCAAGTCTGGTCGCTGGGCGACATGCGCAAGATCAGCGAAGAAGGGGTCAAGTTCGCGTCGCCGGTGAACGGCGACAAGCTGTTCCTCACGCCCGAACTGAGCATGCAGATCCAGCGCCTGCTCAACAGCGACATCGTGATGCAGTTCGACGAGTGCACGCCGTACGAGAACAAAGGCCACCTGACGACCGAGCGCGAAGCCCGCAGCTCGATGGAGCTGAGCCTGCGCTGGGCGCGGCGCTGCCTGGACGAATTCAACCGGCTGGAGAACCCGAATGCGCTGTTCGGTATCGTGCAGGGCGGCATGTTCGAGTCCTTGCGCGAGGAGTCGCTGGCGACGCTGGTGGAGCTGGATCTGCCGGGCTACGCCGTCGGCGGCGTCAGCGTCGGCGAGCCGAAGCAGGAGATGCAGCGCATCGTCGCGCACACGCCGCACCGGCTGCCCGCGCACAAGCCGCGCTACCTGATGGGCGTGGGCACGCCGGAGGACCTGGTCGAGGGCGTGGCCGCCGGCGTCGACATGTTCGATTGCGTGATGCCCACGCGCAATGCGCGCAACGCCCACCTGTTCACCCGCTTCGGCGACCTGCGGCTGCGCAACGCACGCTACAAGACCGACGAGCGGCCGATCGACGAGACCTGCGCGTGCCACACCTGCACCGGTTTCTCGCGCGCCTACCTGCACCACCTCGACCGCTGCGGCGAGATGTTGGGGCCGATGCTGACCAGCATCCACAACCTGCACTACTACCTGAACCTGATGCGCGAAGTGCGCGAGGCGCTGGAGGCGGGAGCCTTCGCCGCATTCGCCAAGCGCTTCGGCGAGGACCGGCAGCGCGGCGTCTGATCCGCCCGGCGGGGGTGTGGCAGCACCCCCGAAAGGGGCGCTGCACGCATGAACGCCCGCCCCTAGAGTCGCATGCAGCCGCCGAGCCTGTGCGGCGCCAAGACGATGGGTGCCCGCATGCCGACCTCACGCCGCCAGTTCCTCGCCAGCCTGCTCGGCTGCGCCCTGTTCCCGCACGTCGCACGCGCCCGCGACGCTGCGGCGCCGCCGCTGCTGCTGGCCAACGTGGCCGACGCCAACGTCGATCCGGCTGACTACCTGGTGAGCGAGAAATACGATGGCGTGCGTGCCGTCTGGGACGGCCGGCTGCTGCGCTTTCGCAGCGGTCGCACGGT
>JBGQEX010000032.1:0-35143 GCA_041496605.1 Piscinibacter sp. | reverse complement strand
TTCGAGTTCGACGCCCAGCCGGCGATGATCACGCCGTAGACCTCGACCGACATCACGGCCATCAGGAACAGCAAGCCGGCATTGATGTTGGCCAGCGCGACGTCGGGGCCGAACGGGATCACCGCCCACGCGGCCAGCGACGGCATGATGGTCATCACCGGGCCGAGCAGGAACAGCGGCTTGTTCGCGGCGGTCGGGAGGACGATCTCCTTGAACATCAGCTTGACCGCGTCGGCGATCGGCTGCAGCAGACCGAGCGGGCCCACGCGGTTCGGGCCGGGGCGGATCTGCGTCCACCCAATGGCCTTGCGTTCCCACAGCGTGAGGTAGGCGACGCAGCCCATCAGCGGCAGCACCAGCGCCACGATCTTGATCAGCGTCCAGGTGGGCAACCAGGCGCCACCGAGCAGCGAGGTTCCGAAGGAGTTGATGGTGTCGAGCATCGCAGGTCCTCAGGCTTTCTCGACGCTGATCGGGCCGAACATCGCGCCCAGCGTGGCCGTGGCGACGTGCCCGGCGGGAACACGAACCGCGTTCGGTGCGAGCGTGGCATCGAGACGGGCAGGCAAGACTACGCTGGCCCTGCCTTGCATGACGCGCACCGACGCGCCTTGGCTCAAGCCCAGCTGCGCCCACAGCACTTGCGGCAGGCTCGCAACCGGCGAGCGAGCATCGGCCGTCAACTGCAGCGACGTTGCGCGGCGCACCAGCGAATCGGTGGCATAGATCGGGACGTCGGCCACACGCTCGAGCGCGTTCGTCGCTGCGCCGAGCGAGACCGTGATCGACGACCTGTTGCTCAACCTCGCGGGCAGCGCGGCGACATCGCCGAGCGCTTGGGCGCGTACCTCTTCCGAGGTTTCGAAATCGAAACCGGTCAGGCCCAGCATGTTGCCGAGCACGCGCAGCACCTTCCAGGCCGGGCGCGCGTCGCCGGCGGGCTTGACGACGCCATGGAAGCTCTGGACGCGGCCTTCGGCGTTGACGAAGGTGCCGGAGGTCTCGGTGAACGGCGCGATCGGCAGCAGCACGTCGGCGCAATCGACGGCAGCGTTCTTGAACGGCGTCAGCGCGACGACCATGTCGGCCGCTTGCAACGCGGCCACGGCGCCGCTCGCATCGGCCGCGTCGAACGCCGGCTCGACGTTGAGCAGCAGGCACGCCTTCAGCGCACCGCCGAGCATCTGCCCAGCATGCAGGCCGCCGTTCGACGGTTGCGCGCCCACCAGTTGCGCGCCGACACTGTTGCCGGCTTCGGTGAGGTAGCCGACGCTGGCGCCGGTCTGCGCCGCGATCCAGTTGGCAAGCGACAGCAGGCTGCTCGCCTGCGGGTGCTGCGCGGCCGCGTTGCCCAGCAGCACGGCCTTGCGTTCGCCCGACAGCAGCGATGCCGCGATGGCTTTGGCAGCACTGGACGGCGTTGCCGTCGCCGGTGCCGACACACCTCGCGACGCAGCGATTGCGGCGGCCACTTCGGCCAGCGCATTCAGCCATGCGCCCGGCGCCGCGACGATGGAATCGGACACGGGCATCGCCCAGTCGTCGTGCAGCGCCTGAATGCTGTGGATCTTCGCGCCGTGCTTCGCAGCCTGGCGCAGTCGCTGCGCGAACAGCGGATGGTCTTTGCGCAGGAACGAACCCACGACGAGCACGCGCTGCATCTCGGACAGCGAGGCGATCGAGGTGCCGAGCCAGCGCGCTGCACCGGCGCCGGCGGCATTGCTGAAATCAGCGTGGCGCGTACGGTGGTCGATGTTGTCGCTGCCCAGGCCGCGCACCAGCTTGGTCAGCAGATGCAGCTCCTCGACCGTGCTGTGTCCCGAGCCGAGCGCGCCGATGCTCTGCGCGCCGTGGTCGGCCTTGATCTGCGTGAGACCGCGGGCCACATACTCGAGTGCCGTGGTCCAGTCGACGGCCTTCCATTCGCCGCCGTGCTTGATCATCGGCGCTGCGAGACGCTCGTCGCTGCCCAGCGCCTCGTACGAAAAGCGGTCACGGTCGGCAATCCAGCATTCGTTGACCTCTTCGTTCTCCAGCGGGAGAACACGCATCACCTTGCCGCCCTTGACCTGCACGATCAGGTTGGCACCGGTGCTGTCGTGCGGGCTCACGCTCTTGCGGCGCGACAGCTCCCAGCTGCGGGCGCTGTAGCGGAACGGCTTGCTGGTGATCGCGCCGACCGGGCACAGGTCGATCATGTTGCCCGACAGTTCGGAGTCGACCGTGCCACCGGTCACCGTGGTGATCTCGGCGTGCTCTCCACGATGCACCATGCCGAGTTCCATGACGCCCGCCACTTCCTGGCCGAAGCGAATGCAACGCGTGCAGTGGATGCAGCGCGTCATCTCTTCCATCGACAGCAGCGGCCCGACTTCCTTGTGGAAGACGACACGCTTTTCCTCGGTGTAGCGCGAGGCCGATCCGCCGTAGCCGACCGCCAGGTCCTGCAGCTGGCACTCGCCGCCCTGGTCGCAGATCGGGCAATCGAGCGGGTGATTGATCAGCAGGAACTCCATCACGCTCTGCTGCGCCTTGACGGCCTTCTCGCTTTGGGTGCGAACGATCATGCCCTGGGTGACCGGCGTGGCGCAGGCCGGCATCGGCTTGGGGGCCTTCTCGATGTCCACAAGGCACATGCGGCAGTTGGCCGCGATCGACAGCTTCTTGTGATAGCAGAAGTGCGGGATGTAGGTGCCGGCCTTGTCGGCCGCATGCATCACCACGCTGCCTTCGGGCACCGACACCTTCTTGCCGTCGAGTTCGATTTCAATCATGTTGGCGGGTGCGGTCAGACGTGGGCCGAGACCACGCAGGTCTTGTGTTCGATGTGATGCACGAACTCATCACGGAAGTGCTTGATCATCGCGCGCACCGGCATCGCGGCGGCGTCGCCGAGGGCACAGATCGTGCGTCCCTGAATGTTGTCAGCCACCGAATTGAGCAGCTCGATGTCTTCGCTGCGGCCGCGGCCGTGTTCG
This sequence comes from Piscinibacter sp., assembly GCA_041496605.1. GTDB lineage: Bacteria > Pseudomonadota > Gammaproteobacteria > Burkholderiales > Burkholderiaceae_C > Albitalea. The sequence continues at coordinate 32,165 of JBGQEX010000032.1, read as the reverse complement.
ATGCGGTCGACCATGCGCCAAAGCCAGCCGGTGCCTTCGCGGCACGGTGTGCACTGGCCGCAGCTCTCGTGCATGTAGAAGTACGACAGGCGCAGCAAGCTTGCGACCATGCAGCGGCGCTCGTCCATCACGATCACCGCGCCGGAACCAAGCATCGAGCCCGCCTTGGCGATGGCGTCGTAGTCCATCGTCGTGTCCATCATGATGCCTGCCGGCAGCACCGGCGCCGACGAGCCGCCAGGAATCACCGCCTTCAGCGCGCGGCCCCCGCTGACACCGCCCGCAAGTTCAAGCAGCGTCGCGAACGGGGTGCCCAGCGGCACCTCGTAGTTGCCGGGGCGCTCGACGTCGCCGACCATCGAAAAGATCTTGGTGCCACCGTTGTTGGGCTTGCCGATCTCGAGGTAGGGCTGGGCGCCGTTGGTGATGATCCAAGGCACTGCCGCAAAGGTCTCGGTGTTGTTGATCGTCGTCGGCTTGCCGTACAGGCCGTAGCTCGCCGGGAACGGCGGCTTGAAGCGCGGCTGGCCCTTCTTTCCTTCCAGCGATTCGAGCAGCGCCGTCTCTTCACCGCAGATGTAGGCGCCGAATCCGTGCGAGGCATGCAGCTGGAAGCTGAAATTCGTGCCCAGGATGTTGTTGCCGAGGTAGCCGGCGGTGCGCGCCTCTTCCAGGGCCTCTTCGAAGCGATCGTAGACCTCGAATATCTCGCCATGGATGTAGTTGTAGCCGACCGCCGTGCCCATTGCGTACGCCGCGATCGCCATGCCTTCGATGACGATGTGCGGGTTGAACATCAGGATGTCGCGGTCCTTGCACGTGCCCGGCTCGCCTTCGTCGGAATTGCAGACCAGGTACTTGGCACCGGGAAACTGGCGCGGCATGAAGCTCCACTTCAGGCCGGTCGGAAATCCCGCTCCGCCACGGCCGCGCAGACCCGAGGTCTTGACTTCGGCGACCACCTGCTCGGGGGTCATGGCTTCGCCGCCGGCCTGCCCGAGGATCTTGCGCAGGGCTTGGTAGCCGCCGCGCGCTTCGTAGTCCTTCAGGCGCCAGTTGCGGCCATCCAAGCCCGCGTAGATCTGCGACTTGATGTGCCGGCCGTGAAAGCAGGTCTCGCTTCCGTTGGCTTGAAACTTGGACAGGTCCAGCATGCTGTCGTGCTTTCTTGTTCGACCGGTTATTTCGCGTGGGCCTTGAGCGTGCCGATCAAGTCGTCGAGCCGCGCTTCGTTCATGAAGCTGCACATCTGCCGGTCGTTCACGAGCACGACCGGCGCATCGGCGCAGGCGCCCAGGCATTCGCTCTTCTGCACGGTGAACAAGCCGTCGGCGGTCGTGCCGCCCTCTTCGACGCCGAGCTTGCTGCACACATGCTCGAGCGCGGTCTGCCCGTTGCGCAACTGGCACGGCAGGTTGGTGCAGACGTTGAGCTTGAAGCGCCCGACCGGCTGCTGGTTGTACATGTTGTAGAAGGTCGTCACCTCGTGCACCGCGATGGCCGGCATGCCGAGGTATTCGGCCACCGCCCGCTCACTGTCGGCCGAGACGTGCCCCTGCTCATGCTGCACGATGGCCAGGCACGCCATCACCGCCGACTGCTTCTGGTCGGCGGGGTACTTGGCCACTTCGCGCGCGAAACGCTGCTGCGTCACTTCGGAAATCATCGGTCGATCTCTCCAAACACAATGTCCATCGTGCCGATGATCGCCACCGCGTCGGCAATCATGTGGCCGCGCGTCATCTCGTCGAGCGCCGACAGGTGCGCGAAACCGGGCGGGCGAATCTTCAGTCGGTACGGCTTGTTGGCACCGTCGCTCACAAGGTAGATGCCGAACTCGCCCTTCGGGTGTTCCACGGCCGCATACGCTTCGCCTTCGGGCACGTGGAAGCCTTCGGTGAAGAGCTTGAAATGGTGGATCAGCTCTTCCATGCTGGACTTCATTTCCAGGCGCGACGGCGGAGCCACCTTGTGGTTGTCGGTGATCACCGGCAGCCCCGGGTGGGCACGCAGCCAATCCACGCACTGCTTGATGATGCGGTTGGCCTGGCGCATCTCTTCGATGCGCACCAGGTAGCGGTCGTAGGTGTCGCCATTGACGCCGATCGGGATGTCGAAGTCCATGCGGTCATAGACGTCGTAGGGCTGCTTCTTGCGCAAGTCCCAGGCGATGCCCGAACCGCGCAACATGGCGCCGGTGAAGCCGAGGTTCAGCGCCCGCTCGGGGCTCACGACGCCGATGCCCACGGTGCGCTGCTTCCAAATGCGGTTGTCGGTGAGTAGCGTTTCGTAGTCGTCAACGTACTTAGGAAAGCGTCGCGTGAAGTCGTCGATGAAGTCGAGCAGCGAGCCGCGGCGGTTTTCGTTGAGCTGCGCCATCGTTTTCGCGTTGCGAACCTTCGACGCCTTGTACTGCGGCATCTCGTCGGGCAGGTCTCGGTACACGCCGCCGGGTCGCAAGTACGCTGCGTGCATGCGGGCGCCCGAGGCGGCCTCGTACATGTCGAACAGGTCTTCGCGCTCGCGGAAGCAGTAGATGAAGATGTTCATCGCACCGCAGTCCAGACCGTGCGCGCCCAACCACAGCAAGTGATTCAGCAAACGTGTGATCTCGGCGAACATCACGCGGATGTACTGCGCGCGCTCGGGCACTTCGACGCCCATCAGGCGTTCGATCGCCAGACAGTACGCATGCTCGTTGGCCATCATCGACATGTAGTCCAGACGGTCCATGTAGGGCAACGCCTGGATGTAGGTCTTGCTCTCGGCCAGCTTTTCGGTCGCGCGGTGCAACAGCCCGACGTGCGGATCGGCGCGCTGGATGACCTCGCCGTCGAGCTCCAGCACGAGACGCAGCACGCCGTGCGCGGCGGGGTGCTGTGGGCCGAAGTTCAGCGTGTAGTTCTTGATATCAGCCATCAGGACTCCCGCCGGGCCGCCCCAAGGGAGGCCTGCGCCCCCTCGGGGGGCAACGCAGCGGCAACGCCGCAAGTGTGGGGGCTCATGTTCATCAGTGAAGGCCGCCGTAGTTGTCTTCGCGAATGATGCGCGGCGTGATCTCGCGCGGCTCGATCGTCACCGGCTGGTAGATCACGCGCTTCTGCTCGGGGTCGTAACGCATTTCGACATAGCCCATCGTCGGGAAGTCCTTGCGGAACGGGTGGCCGATGAAACCGTAGTCGGTGAGGATGCGGCGCAGATCGACGTGGCCTTCGAAGATGACACCGTAGAGGTCGAACGCCTCGCGCTCGAACCAGTTGGCCGAGCTCCAGACTTCGGTCAGCGATGCGACAGCCGGCACTTCATCGTCGGGAGCGAACACCTTCAGGCGCACGCGCCAGTTGTGCGTCACCGACAGCAGCTGCGACACGACGCAGAAGCGCAAACCGTCCCATGGCTGGTCTTTGTAGCTGGAGTAGTCGACACCGCACAGGTCGATCAGTTGTTCGAGCTTCAGCGCCGGGTCGTCGCGCAGGGCCAACGCGGCTTCGAGGTAGTCGGCAGCGGCCACGGTGATGGCGATCTCGCCACGGTCACGGACCAGCGACTTGATCCTGGCGCCGAGTACGGACTCCAGCGCGGCTTGCAGGGTGTCGAGCTTGCTCATCGGTGGGTGCTCATCAGCGGGCGATGGTGTTTTCGCGGCGGATCTTCGCCTGCAGCTGCAAGATGCCGTAGAGCAGCGCCTCCGCCGTGGGGGGGCAGCCCGGCACGTAGACATCGACCGGCACGATGCGGTCGCAGCCACGCACCACCGAGTAGCTGTAGTGGTAATAGCCGCCGCCGTTCGCGCATGAACCCATCGACAGAACCCAGCGCGGCTCGGCCATCTGGTCGTAGACCTTGCGCATTGCCGGCGCCATCTTGTTGCACAGCGTGCCGGCCACGATCATCAGATCGCTCTGCCGTGGGCTCGGTCGAAACAACATGCCGAAGCGGTCGATGTCGTAGCGCGCCGCGCCAGCCTGCATCATCTCCACCGCGCAGCACGCAAGTCCAAAGGTCATCGGCCAGAGCGAGCCGGTCTTCGACCAGTTGATCACCGTGTCGAGACTGGTGGTGACGAAACCTTCTTTGAGAATGCCTTCGATGCCCATGTGGTGCTACTCCGTCGTCATTCCCAATCCAGCGCGCCCTTTTTCCACTCGTAGGCAAAGCCCACGACCAGAATTCCGAGGAACACCATCATCGACCAGAAGCCGACGGGCCCGATTTCGCGCAGTGACACTGCCCACGGAAAGAGAAAGGCTATTTCCAGATCGAACAGGATGAACAGGATGGCGACCAGGTAGTAGCGCACATCGAATTTCATGCGAGCGTCTTCGAAAGCCTCGAAGCCGCATTCGTAGGGGGAGTTCTTTGCCGCGTCAGGGCGATGCGGGCCCAGCAGAAAGCCAATGGCCTGTGGGGCCACACCCACCGCCGCGCCGACCAGAATGAACAGGATGACGGGCAGATAGGGTTCCAGATTCATGGTGGCTTCGTGGGCTTGGGCAATTGCGCGGGGCCCCGGGTGGAGCCTCGAACAAGTCAATCTGGTGCCGACGGCGAGACTCGAACTCGCACAGCTTTCGCCACTACCCCCTCAAGATAGCGTGTCTACCAATTTCACCACGTCGGCCAACGTTAACGCGTTCGACAACAAGGTTCGGATCGCATGAGGAGTGGCTATCCAAACAGCCTTGAATTCTAACCTCAAAGCCTAGCCATCTGACTGACACCGCAGCACTCATGAAGTGTCGCCGCAGCCTCATGCGCCGACGTTGTTGCAGGTCAACTCTTGGGTATCGCCGCCGCGCCGGATGCGGGTACGGCAGGCGCAACGCTCGGCGCCGGGGTGGCACCACCGGGGATCTGCGCGGCGCCGGTTGCGGGCACGCTCGCCGCAGGAACCACAGCCGTCGGACGGTCGAGCACGCTGCCGCTGGACGCGCGCGCGCGATCGTTCGACAAGGACGCGAGCGCCAAGGTGCAAACGAAGAACACCGCGGCGCACACCGCGGTCGAGCGCGACAGGAAGTTCGCGCTGCCGGTGGCGCCGAACAGGCTGCCCGACGCACCACTGCCGAATGACGCACCCATGTCAGCGCCCTTGCCGTGCTGCACCAGCACCAAGCCGATCATCACCAGCGCTGCAAGGATTTGCAGCATCACGACCACATTCAACATCCAGTTCATTTGTTCTCGGCTCCAGGGAATTCGTGTTGGCGACGGCCTCAGGCCGCCGCGCGACAGATGGCGGCGAAATCCGCCGCCTTGAGGGATGCGCCCCCGATCAGCCCGCCATCGATGTCGGGCTGTGAAAAGAGACTGGCGGCGTTGTCGGCCTTGACGCTGCCGCCATAGAGGATTTGCATTTCTTCGACCTTGGGTGTGGCCGCATGCAGTTGGGTGCGCAACAGCGCGTGCACCGCCTGCGCTTGCTCGGGCGTCGCGGTCTTGCCGGTGCCGATGGCCCACACCGGTTCATAGGCGACGACCACCTGCGAGATGCAATGGCCGAGCGTGTGAATCACCGCAGACATCTGGCGCTTGACGACGATGTCGGTGTGCCCGCCCTCGCGTTCGGCGAGAGTCTCGCCGACGCACACGATCGGCGTCAGGCCATGCGCAAGCGCGATCTTGGCCTTGTCGGCCACCAGTTGATCGGACTCCGCGTGATAGGCGCGCCGCTCCGAATGCCCGACGATCACGTAACGGCAACCGAACTCGGCGAGCATGGCCGCAGCCACCTCGCCGGTGTAGGCCCCGGCCTCGTGGCTGGAGCAGTCCTGGGCACCCCAGGTCATGCGGCCGCCCTGCAGCGACAAGGCCACATCGGCGAGATAGGGGAACGGTGCGCAGACTGCGACATCACAGCTCCACGGACCCGCGGCCGTCAACGCCGCCAACAACTCGGCATTGGCCAGCCGACTGCCGTTCATCTTCCAATTGCCGACCACCAGTTTGCGACGCATCGTGCACTTCTCCTGATTCAATGGTTCCACGCCAGCACCAACTTGCCGATGTGCTGGTTCGACTCCATCAGCGCATGGGCCGCCGCCGCCTGCTCTGCAGGGAAGACCTGATGGATGACCGGCCTGACCTTGCCTGAAGCCAGCCACGGCCAGACGGTTTCGCGCAACGCCTTGGCGATGGCCGACTTGAACTGCACTGACCGGGGCCGCAGCGTCGAACCGGTGATGGTCAGGCGGCGGCGCAGCACGGCGCCGGCGTCGATTTGCGATTGCACACCGCCCTGCACCGCAATGATCACGAGCCGACCGTCATCGGCCAGACAGCTCAGTTCACGCGCGACATAGGGGCCCGCCACCATGTCGAGGATGACGTCGGCGCCGCGGCCCTCGGTTAGGCGATGCACCTCGGCGGCGAAATCATGGGTCGCGTAGTTGATGGCGTGATCCGCGCCGAGCGCCAGGCACGCTGCCGCCTTGACGTCGGAGCCGACCGTCACGATGACCCGGGCACCGGCCTCTTTCGCGAGCTGGATCGCTGTCACACCGATGCCGCTGCTGCCGCCTTGCACGAGCAGCGTCTCGCCCGCCTTGAGGTGGCCACGGTCGAACACGTTGGACCAGACCGTGAAGAAGGTTTCGGGCAGACTGGCGGCTTCCACATCAGTCAGTGCCCCGGGCACCGGCAGGCATTGGCCTATCGGTGCGACGCACTGTTCGGCATAACCGCCACCGGCCACAAGTGCACAGACGCGGTCGCCGATCTTCAAGCCGGCCTCCGCCAATTCGGCCTCGCTGCCCTCGATGATCGTGCCCGCCACTTCCAGGCCCGGCAAATCCGACGCGCCCGGCGGCACCGGGTACAGACCCTTGCGCTGCAACACGTCGGGGCGGTTCACGCCCGCTGCAGTGACGCGAATCAATGCCTCACCCGCGGCCGCGACCGGCGCGGGCCGCTCGGCCACGCGCAGAACCTCGGGTGCACCGTAGGAGGTGATCTCTATGGCTTTCATGGCTGCCCAAGCCGGCCCGGCAGTGCGATGTCGTCGACGCCGCGCTGCCGGTCCGTCACTTGATCACTCGTGCGACGCCGCTTGCGGCTCGCGCTGCGGTTCGCGATCGAGCAGCGCCTTCATCGACAGCTTGACGCGGCCCTTCTCGTCGGTCTCGAGCACCTTGACCCTGACGATCTGCCCTTCCTTCAGGAAATCGGTGACCTTTTCGACACGCTGGTGCGCGATCTGGCTGATGTGCAGCAGGCCGTCCTTGCCGGGCAGCAGGTTCACCAGCGCACCGAAGTCGAGGATCTTGGTGACCGGGCCTTCGTAGACCTTGCCCACCTCGACTTCGGCGGTGATTTCCTCGATGCGCTTCTTGGCGTGAGCCGCCTTGTCGGCGTCGGTCGACGCGATGGTGATCGTGCCGTCTTCGCCGATGTCGATCGTCGTACCGGTCTCTTCGGTCAGCGCACGAATGGTGGAGCCGCCCTTGCCGATCACGTCGCGGATCTTCTCGGGGTTGATCTTCATCGTGTACAGGCGCGGTGCGAACTGCGACACCTCTGCCTTCGCGCCGCCCATCGCCTCGACCATCTTGCCGAGGATGTGCAGGCGGGCTTCCTTGGCTTGCGCCAGCGCGACCTGCATGATTTCCTTGGTGATGCCCTGGATCTTGATGTCCATCTGCAGCGCGGTCACGCCAGCCGTCGTGCCGGCCACCTTGAAGTCCATGTCGCCCAGGTGATCCTCGTCGCCGAGGATGTCGGTCAGCACCGCGAAGCGGTTGCCTTCCTTGATCAGGCCCATCGCGATGCCGGCGACGTGCGCCTTCAGCGGCACGCCGGCATCCATCAGCGCGAGGCAGCCACCGCACACCGAGGCCATCGACGACGAACCGTTGGACTCGGTGATTTCGGAGACGACGCGCATCGAGTAAGGGAAGTCGATGCGGTCGGGCAGCACGGCAACCAGCGCACGCTTGGCGAGGCGGCCATGGCCGATTTCGCGCCGCTTGGGCGTGCCCACCCGGCCGGTTTCGCCGGTGGCAAACGGAGGCATGTTGTAGTGGAGCATGAAGTGCTCGCTGTACTCGCCGGCGAGTGCGTCAATCTTCTGCGAATCGCGGTCGGTGCCGAGCGTGGCGGCGACTACCGCCTGCGTTTCGCCGCGGGTGAACAGGGCCGACCCGTGGACACGCGGCAGCACGCCGTTGCGGATCTCGATCTGGCGCACGGTGCGGGTGTCGCGGCCGTCGATGCGCGGCTCGCCCGACAGGATCTGGCTGCGCACGATCTTGGCTTCGATGTCGAACAGCACGTTGTCGACCTTGACCTTGTCGAACTCGACGCCTTCGGCAGCGAGCGCGGCCACGGTGGCGGCGGTGACTTCACGGGTGGCGTGCGTGCGCGCCTGCTTGGAGCGGATCTGGTAGGCGGCGCGAAGCTTGTCTTCGGCCAGCGCAGCGATCTTGCCGATGAAGGCTTCGTCCTTGGCCGGCTGCTGCCAGTCCCAGGCCGGCTTGCCGGCGTCGCGCACCAACTCGTTGATCGCGGCAATCGCGATGTTGCCCTGCTCGTGGCCGAACACCACGCCGCCGAGCATGACTTCTTCGCTCAGCTGCTGGGCTTCGGACTCGACCATCAGCACCGCAGCCTGCGTGCCGGCAACCACCAGGTCCATCTTCGATTCGGTCAGCTGGGCCTTGGTCGGGTTCAGCACGTACTCGCCGTTGACGTAGCCCACGCGCGCTGCGCCGATCGGGCCGTTGAACGGGATGCCCGAGATGGCAAGCGCCGCGCTGGCACCGATCAGCGCCGGGATGTCGGCCGCCACTTCAGGGTTCAGCGACAGCACGTGGATCACCACCTGCACTTCGTTGTAGAAGCCTTCGGGGAACAGCGGGCGCAGCGGGCGGTCGATCAGCCGCGAGGTCAGCGTCTCCAGTTCGCTCGGGCGGCCTTCGCGCTTGAAGAAGCTGCCGGGGATCTTGCCGGCGGCGTAGGTCTTCTCGATGTAGTCGACGGTCAGCGGGAAGAAGTCCTGCCCGGGCTTGGCGTTCTTGGCGCCGACCACGGTGGCCAGGATCATCGTGTCTTCGATGTTGACGATCACGGCGCCGCCTGCCTGGCGGGCGATTTCACCCGTTTCCAGCGTCACGGTCTGTTGACCCCATTGGAAGGTCTTGGTGACTTTGTTGAACATGCTCATTGTCTTCTCCGGTTATGGCAAACGCCTTGCGGGTGGCGTTCTTCGACCCGAAGCGTGGGGCGCCCTGGCGCGATGCCATTCCAGCGACGTTCGCCTCGCAGCGTCGGTGGAATGACACATCGTCATCGGTGGGTGCCCGGCTCCAAACACAAAGAGCCTGTGCTGGCGAATCCAGACAGGCTCTTCATTCTCATCGGCGCGTTACTTGCGCAGACCCAGCTTCTGGATCAGCGCGGTGTAGCGATCCGCGTCCTTGTTCTTCAAGTAGGTCAGCAGGCTCTTGCGGGTGTTGACCATCTTCAGCAGACCCCGGCGACCGTGATGGTCTTTCATGTGGGTCTTGAAGTGCGGGGTCAGGTCGTTGATGCGGGCGGTCAGGATGGCGACCTGCACTTCGGGCGAGCCGGTGTCGTTGGCACTGCGCGCATTGGCCTTGACGATCTCGGCCTTGTTGATGTCGGCGACGGACATGATGTGTTTCCTGTGGAGTGGACGCCGAGCGCTCCTGTGCGGAGCTGCTGCGGTTTCCTGGTGTTGAACTTGCGGTCGCCGGTGAAACCGACCAGCGCCGTGCCTGCCATGCCGCCCCGAATTACGCCAAGGGGCAAAGCCAGTCGATTATAGGCCAAATGCCTTGACGGCCGCGTCCAGGCGCTGCACGCCGAGCGAGAGCCGCGCTGGATCTCGTGACGCGAAACACCAGCGCAGCCAGCCTTCCGCCTCGTCGCCGAACGCGACCCCGGGCGCGAGCCCCAGCCCGACTTCCGCGACGAGGCGCTTGGCGAAGGCGAGCGAATCGTCTTGGCCCTGGACACGGAAGAACGCGTACATGCCGCCGCGCGGGTTGGCAAGCTCGACACCGGCCACGGCTGCGAGCTGTGGAATCAGCGTGTCGCGACAGCGCTTCAATCGCTGTACGAGGGCAGGAACGACGTCGGCTTCATGCGCCAGCGCCGCCAGCCCGGCACGCTGCACGAACACCGGCGCGCACGAGGTGTTGAACTCAATCAGCTTGCCCGCCGTCGCCGTCAGCGTTTCCGGCAGCACCAGCCAGCCGAGCCGCCAACCGGTCATCAGGAAACTCTTGGAAAAGCTGTGCGTGACGACGAGCCTGTCTTCTGCATCGGCGATGTCCAGAAAGCTCGGCGCCGTCGTGGCCTGCGGATCGAAGTAGATCCGCTCGTACACCTCGTCGGCGACGATCCAGGTTCCGGTGCGGCGGCAGTGCGCGAGGATGGCGCGCTGCTCTTCGCGCGTGAGCGTCCAACCGGTCGGGTTGTTCGGCGCGTTGACGAGCAGCACCGTCGTACGCTGCGTCACCGTGTTCAGCAGCGCGTCGAGATCCAGCGTCCATGCGCCGTCGCGCACGTTTAGCGACACGCGTCGCACCGCTGCGCCGAGGATCGCCGGTTGTGCCGTCAGGTTCGGCCAGACCGGCACGACCGCGACGACTTCGTCTCCGGCGCCCGCGAGCAACTGAGTTGCGATCATCAACGCACTGACACCCGAGGACGTCACCGCGATGCGCTGCGCGCCGACGCTCCTGTGCAATCCGGCCGTGTACTGCGCCAGTGCCTCTCGCAATTCGGGCAGGCCAAGGTTGTGGGCGTAGAAGGTCTCGCCACGCCGGATCGAATCGATCGCCGCCTGGCCGATGAACTCCGGCGTCGGCTCGTCGCTTTCGCCGAACCAGAACGCGAGCACATCGTCGCGGCCGATGCCGCTGTTGGCGACCTCGCGGATCTTCGAACCGGGCAAGTCCTTGATCACCGACCTCATTCGCGCCCCCTTGAAAACGAACGAAGCCGCTCCAACTTCAGCGACATGCTTGCTGCAAGGTGCGGCAGCGCAATTCGATTGTAGGAGTCTCGAATGTTCGTCATGCCATTGGCCCATTCCGCACGCATTCGTCGCGCAACGCCCATATTCACCCGGACGCTCGATCGCCTGTTCGACGAATCGCTTGAACGCCAATCACACGGCACACCGGCAACTGGATCGGCGCGCGCGCCGGCAATGGACGTGGTCGAAACCGATGCCGGCTACGCCGTCGTCTTCGACATGCCCGGCGCCAGCAAGGATCAACTCAAGGTGTCGGTCGAAGGGCGCCGCGTGACGGTCGAAACCACCGCGCAGGGCGCAGAGCGCCCGGACGGTGAGCGCATGCTGTATCGGGAACGACCCGCAGCGCGTTACGCGCGCACCCTGAGCCTGCCCGCCGAGGTGGACCACAACGCGTCGCAGGCCAAGTTCGAGAACGGCGTGCTCACGCTGACGCTGGTGAAGAAGGCGCTCGCCGGCGCCACGCAATTGCAGGTCAACTGAAACCCGTCGTTCACGCGGCGGCGAGCGACCAGCGCGGCAACACGTTGAACGCGTAGTCGTTCTGCACCACGGCACGGCCGCGCTGCCAGCGCAGCGCGGCGGCGAGTGCAATCATGGCGCCGTTGTCGGTGCACAGCGCCAGCTCGGGGTAATGAACCCGCGCCTGGCGCTTCGCGCATTCGGCATTCAATTGTTCGCGCAAGCGGGAATTCGCCCCAACGCCGCCGGCCACGACGATGCGTTTCAAGCCGGTCGACTTCAGCGCCGCAACCGACTTGCGGACCAGCACGTCGACGATGGCTTGCTGAGTGGCTGCCGCCAGGTGCGCCCGGTCCTGTTCGCAGACGTTGCTGCCGAGCTTGAGCAGCTGCGTTCGCACGGCGGTCTTCAGGCCGGCGAACGAAAAATCCAGCGTGCCGCTGTGCAGCAGCGGGCGCGGCAATTCGAACACCGTCGGGTCGCCGAATTCGGCCAAGCGCGCCAGCGCCGGCCCGCCCGGATACCCCAGGCCCATCAGCTTGGCCGACTTGTCGAAGGCTTCGCCGGCGGCGTCGTCGATGGTTTCGCCGAGCAACTCGTAGCGCCCGACATCGTCTACCCGCATCAGTTGCGTGTGGCCGCCTGACACCAGCAAGGCAACGAAGGGAAATTCAGGCGGATCGTCGGACAGGAACGGCGACAGCAGGTGGCCTTCGAGGTGATGCACGCCGAGCACCGGAACGCCAAGCGCCGCGCCAAGCGCGCAGGCCACACCGGCACCGACGAGCAGGGCGCCGGCCAGCCCGGGACCACGCGTGAACGCGACCATGTCCACCTGATCCAGCGCTGCCCCGGCCTCGGCCAGCACCTGGCGCGCAAGCGGCAAGACGCGCCGAATGTGGTCGCGCGAGGCGAGTTCCGGCACCACGCCGCCATAGGCCTGGTGCATGTCGATCTGGCTGTGCAAGGCCTGCGAACGCAGTGTCGGCACGCCGCTGGCGTGGCATTCCACCAACGCCACCCCGGTCTCGTCGCAGGATGACTCGACACCCAGAATATTCATCGCGCCAGTTTACGTGGCCTCCTGATGACAGCTCGAAAGGTCAGCTCGGCGAGCGCCCGCACGATCGTGCCAATCACAACTCGACACATGTTTTCACTCAGTACTTACCCTGAGGCACGCAGGAATCCGCTTCACGCCGCTTGAAACACCGACTACCCTGGCCGTCCCGCGAGTGGCAGTCCTTGATACTGCCACCGACAAACAAGAGGGTCGTTGGAGCATGAAAGAATACCGTCTTGCCTCGTGGCCGGAGCTGGCGCCTCCGTATCACCGCACGGCTTACCGCCGGATGCTGAGCGACATGTCGCACCGCTTCGTCACGCTGCCGCAATTGGCCGAGACCAGTGGCTTGCGTCGCCTGGAAGTGCGCCACTTCATGGACATGCTGGAGTCGCGCGGCATGCTCGTCGAACGCGAATCCGCCGTCACCGAGTCGATGTTCGGCTCTCTCCGCCCGTTTGGCGGTTGGCTGCGACGCGCCATCTCTTCGGCAGCCGACGGACGCTGATTCCCCTCCCAGTGAAAAAAGCCCGCTTCAAGTGGGCTTTTTTTCGACCATCGGCAACGTAACCGCCCGATGGCGCGAATGTTGCTCGACCTGCCGTCATGAACCCGGCCACGGCCCTGCGCATTGTCATCGTTGCACCCGACTCGCTTGACCCCGACCCCGCCGATCCGCAGGCAAGGGTCGAGGTGGAGCGCTCGCGCAGCCTGCGCATCGGCTTGCTCGAGAACGGCTGCAACATCGTTGCGGTGTTGCCGATCGACGTCTTTCTGCCTGACCGCCTGGCGCAGATCGCACCCGACCTGATCATCGTCGACGCCGAGAGCGAGGCCCGCGACACGCTCGAGCATGTGGTGGTGGCCACGCGCGACGCACGGCGCCCGATTGTGCTGTTCACCAACGATGACGACACGAGCCACGTACGCGATGCGATTGCCGCCGGCGTCACGGCCTATGTCGTGGCCGGTCTGGCTGCCGAACGCGTGAAGCCGGTGCTCGAGGTGGCGATGGCGCGCTTCCAGCACGAAGAGAAACTGCGCCGCGAGTTGGCCGACGCGCGCAGCCAGTTGTCCGATCGCAAGACCATCGACCGCGCCAAAGGCCTGCTGATGACGCGCCACTCCTTGAGCGAGGAAGAGGCATACGCGCGCTTGCGCAAGACCGCAATGAACAAGGGCCTGAAGCTCGCCGACGTGGCACAGCGAATCCTCGACGTCGCCGACCTGCTCGGCTGAGAGGCGAGTCCTCAGACGCCTGCGGCGCCGGATGCATGCGCACAAGCCTTGTGCGCCAAATGCGCGCGCCAGGTTCGCAAGCTTCTTCTTGGTGCACCGCAGCAGTGCAGGCCGGGTGATCCGGGTTGGCACACCGCTTGCGTTGTGATGGACAGAAGGTCAACGGCGATCTTCTCGAGACCTTGGCGCACACCAATGACGGTGCCGCGCCGATCGGACGACGGCGTCCCCACTGGTTCGGGCATCAGCACCCGGGCAGTGCGGACGCCTTTTGTTTTGTCTTTTCGTTTTGCATTTGCTTCGAGACCCGCCATGAACACACCCCAGATTCGAAAGATCGACATGAGCCGCCGCAACCTCATCAAAGCCGCCGCCGCCACCGGTGCCGCGGGCCTCGTTCCGGGGCTGCAAAGCGCCGTCTATGCAGCAGGATCCGACAAACCGGAGAAGGAGGAGGTGCGCATCGGCTTCATTCCGCTGACCGACTGCGCCTCAGTCGTGATGGCCTCGGTGCTCGGCTTCGACAAGAAGTACGGCGTGAAGATCATCCCGACCAAGGAAGCCTCGTGGGCCGGCGTGCGCGACAAGCTCGTCAACGGTGAGCTCGACATGGCGCACGTGCTCTGGGGACTGATCTACGGCGTGCAACTCGGCGTGAGTGGCCCGAAGAAGGACATGGCGATCCTGATGAACCTGAACCATAACGGCCAGGCCATCACGCTGTCGAAGAAGCTGGCCGACAAAGGGGCCGTCGACGGGCCGTCCCTCGCGAAGCTGATGCAAACCGACAAGCGCGAATACACCTTCGCGCAGACCTTCCCCACCGGCACCCACGCGATGTGGCTGTACTACTGGCTCGCGACCTATGGCATCAATCCGATGAAGGACGCGAAGATCATCACGGTGCCACCGCCGCAAATGGTCGCCAACATGCGCGTGGGCAACATGGACGGCTACTGTGTGGGCGAGCCCTGGGGCCACCGCGCGATCATGGACGGCATCGGCATTACCGGCGTGACGACGCAGGACATCTGGAAGGACCATCCGGAAAAGGCACTGGGTACCACCAGCGACTTCGCGAAGAAGTACCCAAACACCTGCCGCGCGGTGATCGCCGCGATCATCGAAGCCGGCAAGTGGATCGACGCCAGCCTGCAAAACAAGCTGAAGATGGCCGAGACGGTGGCCGACAAGAGCTACGTCAACACCGGCGTCGACGCGATCAACCAACGCATCCTGGGCCGCTACCAGAACGGCCTCGGCAAGACCTGGGACGACCCCAACCACATGAAGTTCTACAACGACGGCGCGGTCACCTTCCCGTACCTCTCCGACGGCATGTGGTTCCTGACCCAGCATAAGCGCTGGGGTCTGTTGAAGGACCACCCCGACTACCTGGGCGTCGCCAAGCAGGTGAACCAGATCGAGCTCTACAAGGAGGGAGCCGCGCTCGCGAAGGCGGCCGTGCCCAAGGACCTGCTGCGTACCAGCAAGATGGTCGACGGCGTGGTCTGGGACGGCAAGGACCCGAAGAAATACGCCGACAGCTTTGCCATCAAGGCGTCGGCCGCCTGATCTTTCAGCACCAAGGAGTACGTCATGGTCAGTGCAGTGTTTCACTCTCCGCTGGAAGCGGCTGCAGAGTCGAAGGCGGCCGCGCCGGTCAAGCCGCCGAAACCCGCCGCGGCCCTGGCTGCGCCACCGGCTGCGGTGCCCGTCCCGCCGGCATCCGCCGGGGCCGCCATCGATTGGGGCGGCTTGTCGCTCAAGGTCTTCGCACCGCTGGGCGGCATCGCCCTGCTGGTCGGTGTGTGGGCGCTGCTCACGATGAAGAGCACGTCGTTTCCAACACCGGCCGCGACTTTCGCCGAAATGCTGAAGGTTTTCTCGGATCCCTTCTACAGCAAGGGTCCGAACGACCAGGGCATCGGTTGGAACATCCTATTCTCGCTGCAGCGCGTGGCCGTCGGATTCGGCATGGCTGCGGCGGTGGGCATTCCGATGGGCTTCATGATCGGCCGCTTCGACGTGCTCAACCGCATGGTGTCGCCGTTGATCAGCCTGCTGCGCCCGGTCTCGCCGCTGGCCTGGCTGCCGATCGGCCTGCTGGTGTTCAAGGCCGCCAATCCGGCCGCGATCTGGACCATCTTCATCTGCTCGATCTGGCCGATGATCATCAACACCGCGGTCGGCGTGCAGCGCGTGCCCGACGACTACATGAACGTCGCCAAGGTGCTGAACCTGTCGGAGTGGAAGATCATCACGCGCATCCTCTTCCCGGCGGTGCTGCCCTACATGCTGACCGGCGTGCGCCTGTCGGTAGGCACGGCATGGCTCGTCATCGTGGCGGCAGAGATGCTGACCGGCGGCGTGGGCATCGGCTTCTGGGTGTGGGACGAGTGGAACAACCTGAACGTCACACACATCCTGATCGCGATCTTCGTGATCGGCATCGTGGGCCTGTTGCTCGAATGGATGTTGATCAGCGTGGCCAAACGATTCAGCTACGACAACGCCTGAGCAAGGAAACACCATGAAGAACTTCATCGATGTGCACAACGCCGAAATGGTGTTCAGCACCAGGAAGGGCCGCTTCCACGCGCTGCGCGACATCAACCTCACCGTGACCAAGGGCGAGTTCGTCACCTTGATCGGCCATTCGGGCTGCGGCAAGTCGACCTTGCTGAACCTGATCGCCGGGCTGCTCACGCCCACGCAGGGCACGCTGCTGTGCGACAACCGCGAGATCGCGGCGCCCGGTCCGGAGCGGGCCGTGGTGTTCCAGAACCACTCGCTGCTGCCGTGGCTCACCTGCTTCGAGAACGTCTACCTTGCGGTGGAACGCGTGTTCGGTTCGACCGAATCGAAGGCACAGCTGAAGAAGCGCACGCAGTCTGCACTGGAACTCGTCGGCATGGGCCACGCCATGGCCAAGCGGCCGCACGAAGTGTCGGGCGGCATGAAGCAGCGTGTGGGCATTGCCCGCGCGCTGGCGATGGAGCCCAAGGTGCTGTTGCTGGACGAGCCTTTCGGTGCGCTCGACGCCCTCACCCGCGCCCACTTGCAGGACGAGCTGCTGAAGATCGTCGCGCGCACCAAGAGCACCGTGGTGATGGTGACACACGATGTCGACGAAGCGGTGCTGCTGTCGGACCGCATCGTGATGATGACCAACGGCCCGGCCGCCACCGTCGGCGAAATCCTGACAGTGCAGTTGGAGCGGCCGCGCGACCGCGTGCAACTGGCTGAGGACGCGCGCTACGTCCACTACCGCAAGGAAGTGCTCGACTTCCTCTACACGCGGCACGGGCATGTGGAGAAAGCCGCCGCCTGAATGGTTACCGCCAGGTACGTCACAGACCCGTCGTTTCTTCTCCAAACAGGCAGGCGTGCGCAGGGTCGATTCCGCAGGGACGTCCCTGCCTATATTTGGACAAATGTGCGCGTACACTCGGCCCCGCGCCGGGCGATGGCTGCTCGATGCCCCGAAATCGTGAACCGCATGTTTGGAGAATTGACGATGAGATCCATGACGTCCTGGCTGACCCTGATATCGACTTCCGCGCTGCTTGCCGCATGCAGCAGCACGCCGGTGGCTCCGCCGGAGGCACCCAAGCCGGCCACTGCGCCAACGCAGCCGGCGGCTCCAGCGCCCGCGGCAACCCCACAAGCAGCCCCCGCCTCGACGGTCACGCCGGTGATGTTGCACCTCGATCCGAACAGCGCCATCTCCAAGCAGCAAAGTGTCTACTTCGACTTCGACGATTTCAGCATCAAGAAGGAATACGTCGACCTCATCGAAATGCACGGCAAGTACCTTTCGACGCGCCCCGCATTGGCCATTCGCATCGAGGGTAACGCCGATGAGCGCGGCAGCTCGGAGTACAACCTCTCGCTCGGTCAGAAGCGCGCCGAAGCGGTATTGAGCAGCCTAAAGATCTACGGCGTCAAAGACTCGCAAATGGAACCCGTGAGCTATGGCGAAGAGAGGCCGAAAGCCGTGGGCCACGACGAGGCGGCCTGGGCGCAGAACCGGCGCGCCGATCTCGACTACCCGAAGAAGTGAGCACGGCGGCAAGCGGCTGAGCGTTCCTCACGCCGCTTGCGCCGCAGCGGCTACAGATCGGCCAGCGGAATGCCCGCCGCCCGCTCGTCGGCGTCGAGGGCGGCGATCAGTTTGGCCAGGTCCCGGTCCAGGCGTGCCAACGTCTTGGTATCCAGGCTCGCAAGCGCCTCGGGCAAGACGCCCGCGAACGGGCCCGGCGCGCGACGCAGCACTGTAGCGCCCGCCGGCAACAGGCGCAGTTGAACCGCGCGCCGATCGAGGCCTTCCTTCACCGCCTCGACCAGTTCGCGCTCGACCAGTGTCTTCACGAGGTTGCTGGCCGTCGACTGGTGCACGTCCATCGCACGCGCAAGCCCATTCACTCCGATCCCGTGGTGCTGCCGAATCAAACTCAGCGCCCACAGCTGCGAGCCGCCGACGCCGGCTTTCCTTTCAACCTGTTGAAAGTGGGTCTTGACGGCGTTGAACACCAGCCGGAAGCGCCGAAGCACATGCGCGACGGGCTCGCCATACTCGGGATCCAGCGGTGTTTGCCGGGTCAGTCGTGTGGGCTTGACAGCTGAACGCACGGGCATGACAACCATGATAGGCGCACCCGCAGGCAAGTCAGGCTGAGCATCGCATCAATCAGTGCTTCTCTTTCGCGTGGTTGATCGAGTATTTTGGAATCTCGATCGTCACGTCCTGCTGCGACAGGATGGCCTGACACGACAGGCGCGATGTCGGCTCGAGTCCCCAGGCGCGATCGAGCAGGTCCTCTTCAGCTTCGTCCATTTCGCCCAGCGAATTGAATCCTTCGCGCACCACCACGTGGCAGGTTGTGCAGGCGCAACTCATCTCACAGGCGTGCTCGATCTCGATGTCTTGTTCGAGCAGGGCCTCGCAGATCGACGTTCCGGGTTCGGCCTGGATTTCTGCACCGCCCGGGCAGTACTCCGCGTTCGGCAGGATCTTGATGATGGGCATATTGGGAATCAGACTTCATCGACGCGGCGCCCCGCCAGTGCCTGGCGGATGCTGCGGTTCATGCGTTCGGCGGCGAACGCCTCGGTGCCCTTGGCGAGCGCCTCGACGGCCGCATCGATGACGTGGTGATCGGCGTCGTGAAGGTGCGCTTCAAGTTGCGCCAGCAGTTGATCGATGGCCTCGCGCTGCGCCACATCCAACAAGTCGGCGTCGGCCGCCAGGGCGGCGCGCGTCGCGAGCAACATGCGCTCGGCCTCGACGCGCGATTCGCGCAGGCTGCGCGAGCGCATGTCGGCTTCGGCGCTGCTGAAGCCTTCCTTCAGCATGCGCGCCACCTCGTCGTCCGACAGGCCGTAGCTCGGCTTGACGGTGATCGCAGCTTCGACGCCCGAGGTTTCCTCGCGCGCACTCACGCTCAATAGGCCGTCGGCGTCGACCTGGAAGCTGACTCGAATGCGCGCCGCGCCGGCCACCATCGGCGGGATGCCGCGCAGCTCGAAGCGCGCCAGCGAGCGGCAGTCGCTCACCAGCTCGCGCTCGCCCTGCACGACCTGGATCGCCATTGCGGTTTGGCCGTCCTTGAACGTGGTGAACTCCTGGGCACGTGCGGTGGGAATGCTGCTGTTGCGCGGGATGATGCGTTCGACCAGGCCGCCCATGGTTTCGAGCCCAAGCGACAGCGGGATCACATCGAGCAGCAGCAACTCGTCGGCGCCGGCATTGCCGGCCAGCGCGTTGGCCTGGATGGCGGCGCCGAGTGCAACCACTTCATCGGGGTTCAGGTTGGTCAATGGCGTCTGGCCGAAGAACGCACCGACCGCCGCCTGCACCATCGGCATGCGGGTCGAGCCGCCGACCATCACCACGCCCTGCACGTCCGACGTGTCGGCGCGGGCATCACGCAGCACCTTGCGCACGGCGGCGATGGTTCGCGCCAACAGCTCGCGGGTCAGCGTCTCGAACTGCGCGCGGGTCACGCGCACCGACAGCTCACCGGCCGACAGCGGGCAGGCCAACGTCGCGTGGTCGGCTGCAGACAGCTTCTCTTTTGCAGCGCGTGCGGCCACCAGCAGCGCGCGCTTGTCCTGCGGTGTCTCGGCCTGCATGTCCGCCTGTGCCAGCACCGCATCGGCCAGCGCACGATCGAAATCGTCGCCGCCCAGCGCGGAGTCTCCGCCGGTCGCAACCACTTCGAATACGCCTTTGCTCAGTTGCAGCAGCGAGATGTCGAATGTGCCGCCACCGAGGTCGTACACGGCGTAGAGGCCTTCCGAGCCGTTCTCCAGCCCATAGGCGATGGCGGCTGCCGTCGGCTCGTTGATCAGGCGCAGCACGTTCAGGCCAGCCAGATGCGCCGCGTCTTTCGTCGCCTGCCGCTGCGCGTCGTCGAAGTAGGCCGGCACCGTGATGACGGCGCCGAACACATCATCGGCAAACGTGTCTTCTGCGCGCCGGCGCAGCGCCGCCAAGATTTCAGCCGATACCTCGACGGGTGACTTCACGCCGTCGGCGGTGCGCAGTTGCACCATGCCCGGCGCATCGATGAAGTCGTAGGGCAACTTCTCGCGGTGGGCAATGTCGGCCAACCCGCGACCCATGAAGCGCTTGACGGAGATCACGGTGTTGCGTGGGTCGTGTGCCGCTTCGGCCAGCGCTTCGTGGCCGATCTGGCGTCGGCCGTGCTCGAGGTAGCGCACGGCGGACGGCAGGATCACATGCCCGGCCGCGTCGGGCAGGCATTCGGCCACGCCATTGCGAACCGCGGCGACCAACGAATGTGTGGTGCCGAGGTCGATGCCGACCGCGATGCGCCGCTGATGCGGGTCAGGTGCGCCGCCGGGCTCGGAGATCTGAAGCAGTGCCATGGGGTTATTGTCCCAGCGCCTCGAGGCGCTGATCGACGTCGTCGGCAAAGCGCTCAACGAACATGAGGGCTCTGACCTGGTCGGCCGCCGCAGCGGCGTCGCACCGTTCGTCGAAGGTCGTGCGCAACTCTGCGAGCGCGCTTCGGCGGTGTGCCGCCACCTCATCTGCGAGCGCTTGCACGTCGCCGACCGTTCTGGCGTGGTCCAGCGCCTCGCGCCACGCCATCTGGTGCATCAAGAAGGCCTGGGGCATCGCAGTGTTGCTGTGCATGTCCACCGGCGCGCCATTCAGCGCGCACAGGTAGGCGGCGCGCTTGAGCGGGTCTTTGAGGCGCTCGTAGGCCTCATTCACGCGCACGGCCCACTGCATGGCCACGCGCTGCGCCGCCGCGCCTTCGGCCGCGAACCGATCCGGGTGCACTTCGGCCTGCAGCGCGCGCCAGCGCGCGTCGAGCACGGCGCGGTCCTGTTCGTAACGCCGCGGCACGTCGAAGAGTTCGAAGTCGTCGCTGTCGAGTTTCATTGGTGCAAGAAAAGGGCGCGGCAACGCCGCGCCCGCTCATCCATCCTGGCGAAGACGCTATACGCGGAACGACTCGCCGCAGCCGCAACGGTCCTTCTCGCGCGGGTTGTGAAACTTGAAGCCTTCGTTCAGGCCCTCGCGCACGAAGTCGAGTTCGGTGCCGTCGATGTAGGGCAGGCTCTTCGGATCGACCAGCACCTTGACGCCGTGCCCCTCGAACACCACGTCTTCAGGCGCCACGTCGTCGGCGTACTCGAGCTTGTACGCCAGGCCCGAGCAGCCGGTCGTCTTCACGCCCAGGCGCACGCCAACGCCCTTGCCGCGCTTGCTGATGTAGCGCGAAACATGCCGGGCCGCCGCTTCGGTGAGAGTGACAGCCATGGAATCAATGCACCTCAGGCTGCGTCTTCTTGGCTTTGTAGTCGCTCACCGCAGCCTTGATCGCGTCTTCAGCGAGGATCGAACAGTGGATCTTCACCGGTGGCAGCGCCAGCTCTTGGGCGATGTGCGTGTTCTTGATCGTCAAGGCCTCGTCGAGCGACTTGCCCTTGACCCATTCGGTCACCAGCGAACTCGACGCAATCGCCGAACCGCAACCGTAGGTCTTGAACTTCGCATCTTCGATCAGGCCGGTTTGCGGATTGACCTTGATCTGCAGCTTCATCACGTCACCACACGCCGGCGCGCCGACCATGCCGGTTCCGACCGTGTCGTCGCCCTTGTCGAAGGAACCGACGTTGCGCGGGTTTTCGTAGTGATCAACGACTTTTTCGCTGTATGCCATCTCAGTTCTCCTGCAACTTCAGTGGGCTGCCCACTGGATCGTGCTGATGTCCACGCCGTCCTTGTACATCTCCCACAGAGGAGACAGCTCACGCAGTTTGGCCACACGGTCCTTCAAGGTGCCGACCACATAGTCGATGTCTTCGACGGTGGTAAAGCGCCCGATGGTCATGCGCAAGGACGAGTGTGCCAGCTCGTCGCTGCGGCCCAGCGCACGCAGCACGTAACTCGGCTCCAGGCTGGCCGACGTGCAGGCCGAGCCCGACGATACCGCGACGCCCTTGATGCCCATGATCAAGGACTCGCCCTCGACGAAGTTGAACGATATGTTCACGTTGTGCGGCACGCGCCTCTCAGGGTGGCCGTTGAGGAAGGTCTGTTCGATATCGGACAGACCGTTCAACAGGCGCTGCTGCAGCATGCGGATGCGTTCGCTCTCGACGCCCATCTCTTCGTGGGCGATGCGGAAGGCTTCGCCCATGCCGACGATCTGGTGTGTGGGCAGCGTTCCGGAACGCATGCCGCGCTCATGGCCGCCGCCATGCATCTGCGCCTCGATGCGCACACGCGGCTTGCGGCGGACATACAACGCGCCGATGCCCTTGGGGCCGTAGGTCTTGTGCGATGCGAGGCTCATCAAATCGACTGGCAGCGTTGCCAGGTCGATGGCCACCTTGCCGGTGGCTTGCGCCGCATCGACATGGAAGATGATGCCGCGCTCGCGACACATGGCGCCGATGGCCGGAATGTCCTGGATGACACCGATCTCGTTGTTGACGAACATCACCGACACCAGGATGGTGTCCGGCCGCATTGCGTCTTTCAGCTTGTTCAGGTCGAGCAGGCCGTCTTCCTGGACCTCGAGGTAGGTCACCTCGAAGCCCTGGCGTTCCAACTCGCGCATCGTATCGAGCACCGCCTTGTGCTCGGTCTTCACGGTGATGAGGTGCTTGCCGCGCGTCTTGTAGAACTGCGCCGCGCCTTTCAGCGCCAGGTTGTCCGACTCGGTGGCGCCCGACGTCCAGATGATTTCGCGCGGATCGGCCCCGATCAGCGCGGCCACCTGCTCGCGCGCCCTCTCGACAACAGCCTCGGCCTCCCAGCCCCACGCATGGCTGCGCGATGCTGGATTGCCGAAATGCTCGCGCAGCCAGGGAATCATCTTGTCGACGACGCGCTGGTCCACCGGCGTGGTGGCACCGTAGTCCATGTAGATCGGAAAGTGCGGAGTCATGTCCATGGGGCGAGTTTGCTCAACGCGGCGCCTCCATAGCGCCACAGGGTCAAAGAGTCTTACTTCGAAAACGCGTTGCCCAGGGCAAACACGGAGTTCGGCGCAGTCACCTTGATCGGCTTGACCACCGGCTGGGTCGAGATGGCGCGCTTGACCGGGTGCTCTTCAATCGACACGCCCTTGGCCACCTGCTCATCGACCAACGACTTCAGCGAAATCGAGTCGAGATACTCGATCATCTTGGTGTTCAAACTGGTCCACAGGTCGTGCGTCATGCAGCGGCCGGTGTCCTCGCCCATGCAGTTGTCCTTGCCGCCGCAGCCGGTGGCGTCGATCGGCTCGTCGACCGCAACGATGATGTCTGCAACGGTGATCTCTTCGGACTTGCGGCCCAAGGAATATCCGCCTCCAGGGCCGCGCGTGCTCTCGACCAATTCATGACGGCGCAGCTTGCCGAACAGCTGCTCCAGGTATGACAGTGAAATCTGTTGGCGCGCACTGATCGCTGCCAGGGCCACGGGCCCCGAATGCTCACGCAGCGCCAAGTCGATCATCGCCGTGACGGCGAAACGGCCTTTGGTGGTCAGACGCATTGAAACTCTCCTGAAGCCTTTGATGGCGCAATGAACAAAACAACCGACTCAGCTTCGTTGTGACAACCCGCCAAAATTGCGGGATAACCCTCTCTGGCAAACCCTCGCTCTATTCCGAGTGCTGAGGTCAAGTATATCTGAAGCCGACTAATTTGGTCGGCAATACGTCCGGAAGTTCCGCTGAATTGGTGCGGCGCAGCAGCGCTCACGCGGGCGACCAAGGTTGTCGGTGCCGATCAAGAGAACGCCGACTCGCCGGTTCGGAATAAATGCCCGCCCCACGATGGCGGGACATGCACATGTCGCCGCGCTGCGTCAACGGCTCACGCGGTCGAGCGGACCAGATGGTCGCCACCCAATGACCGTCGCGCACGCGGGGCAACTCGATGTGCCCGCGCGTACTCGAACTCGCACTGTTGCGATCGCAGCGCGGTTGCGCGGACCTTCAGGCCATGTGCAACTTGAACACCGACACGGTCTGCGCGAGTTGCGCCGCCTGGTGCTTGAGGCTCTCGGCGGCCGCGGCGGACTCCTCGACCAATGCGGCGTTCTGCTGCGTCACCTGATCGAGTTGGTTCACGGCGTCGCCGATCTGGCCGATGCCACTCGATTGTTCGACGCTCGCGGCACTGATCTCGCCGATCAGGTCGCTCACGCGCCTGACCTGACTGACGATTTCTTCCATCGTCTTGCCGGCATTGGTGACCAGCTTCGACCCGTTCTCGACCTTCTCGACACTCTCGCCGATCAGGCTCTTGATTTCCTTGGCGGCCTGCGCGGAGCGCTGCGCGAGGTTGCGCACCTCGCCGGCCACGACGGCAAAGCCGCGGCCCTGCTCGCCGGCGCGTGCGGCTTCGACCGCCGCGTTCAGCGCCAGGATGTTGGTCTGGAACGCTATGCTGTCGATCACGCCGATGATGTCGCTGATCTTCTTCGAGCTCGTGCTGATGGCTTCCATCGTCGTGATGACTTGCCCCACGACATCGCCGCCTTCCTGCGCGACGGCCGATGCGCTGGTGGCCAGTTGCGTCGCCTGTCGTGCGGTGTCGGCGTTCTGTTTCACGGTGGCCGTCAGTTGCTCCATCGACGCCGCCGTCTGCTGCAGGTTGCTCGCCTGCTCTTCGGTGCGCTGCGACAGGTCCGCATTGCCGTTGGCGATCTGCGACGACCCCGTGGCGATCGAGTCGGACGCGCCTCGAACCTGGCCGACGATGCCCACCAGGCTGTCATTCATGCGCTTGAGCGCCGCCATCAACTGGCCCGTCTCGTCGCGGCTACCCACCTCGATGTGCGAGCTCAGATCGCCCGCCGCCACCGTCTCCGCCACTTTCACCGCGGCGGCGATCGGGCGCGTGATGGAGCGTGTTACCACCATGCACAGCACGACGGCCAGCACGAGGCCCAAGGCGGCCAACGCAATCTGCAAGGTCTGTGCGCGCGACCGCACCGCGCTGATTTGCGCACCTGCCGACGCGGCACGTGCCATCGCCCGTTCGTTGAGGGCATCGCTGGTCGATTCCATGCCGTGGACTGCGGTCTTGACCTTCGAGAGTTCGGTGTTCGCTTCTTGCGTCGTCTGGATCTTCCCTTCCTTGATCCTCGCCAGCGTGCTTTCGAAGCCCCCCGCGTAGGTCTTCAGGTGCTCGGCCATCTGATCCAGGGCCTGCGCGTCTTCGGCGCTCAGCTCGAGCCGACGCGATTGTTCGATCGTCTGCATCAGCTTGGCTTGGGCGTCCTTCCACTTCTTTGTGTACGACACCAGCTTGTCGGCATCGCCGAGGTTGATGTATGCGTCCTTCTCGAAGCGGCGTTCCTGCAGCACCAGGTTCTGGATCTCCGAGGCCTGCTGCGCGAGCCGGATGTCCTGCGTGAGCACGCGGTTCGAGATTGCCGAGAGCGAGTTGATTCCCCACATGCCGGTCGTCGCGACAGCGCACATCGCCAGCAAGACGCCCACCAGCACCAGCGCCAGGCGCGTGCCGATCTTCAGATTCTTCAGTGCAGTCATGGTGTTGCCTTCGGAAACGTTCGTTTGATCTGGGTTCACGCCCCGCCGAGCGCAGTCCACGAGCCCGGTGGGACAGCGACGGCCCGGGGGACGTTGCGCTGATATCGGACTATTGCGCAAACAACTTCAGGATAAACAAAAGAAACATAACGAATAAATCGCACTGTTCGGACGATTGCCCGGACTGCTCTCAATTCCAGTTTGATTTGAGCGCCGCTACGCGACGGTTCCGCACCAGAAGTGGGCGCCGCGCCCGACCTGACGCGAACCCTGGGCGTGTCGCTGTCAGTTCAGGCGGGAGCGCCGAGAACGGCGGACTGCAAGGTCTCGATGAACTGCTGCTGATCAATCGGCTTGGCGACGAACTTCACGTCAGTGGGCAGGCTGCCAAGTTTCGCGAACTGTTCAGGTGTGCGGCTGGACACGGCCACGATGGCCCGCGGCCGCACGACGCATTGGGTGGATAGTTGCCGCAACATCTCGACGCCATTCATGTGGGGCATCACGATGTCGGTGATCAGAACGTCGGGCACCTTCTGCCCGATGGACACCAAAGCCTGGAAGCCATTTTCGGCCACCGTGATCGCCGCTCCCGGAAGTGCCGTCTCCACCAGCGCCACGAGCAGGTCGCGATCGTCGGGGTTGTCATCGACGACGATGACCGACACGGGCGTCTCCTGCGCTTGCACCCCGCTGGTGGCGTGTCCGGCCAACTGCAGCGCGTGGGACTTGAAGAAAGCCTCGGCGCTCTCGGCGTCGATCCGCCGATGTCCACCCACCGTCTTCCAGGCGTTGAGGTGACCGGAGTCCACCCAGCGCTGCACGGTGGGGATCGAAACACCGAGTCGACGCGCGACCTCAGCAGTCGAATAGGAAGCAGCGGGCGCGAGCGGCTCTGTCACAAAACCAGTTTAAACAATTTGAACGAAGCTTCATCGCGACGCGCGGTACATCTTCACGGGTTCGTCGTGTGTCGCCCCTGCCCGCAGGTCGGGCTCATCGGCCGGCCGGGTTTGCCGCACGAAAGCCTTCGGACTTGCCGGCAAAGTAGTTCTCCAGGGCCGTCGCCACGATGGCGTGGTGCTGCGCCAGCGCGTCGATCAGTGCCGGCCAGCGGTGGTCTTCGCCGGCGTCGATGGCCAATTGCACGGCGCGAGCGGCTTCCGACAGCGCCTCCGCTCCTATCGTCCCGGCCGTCGAGATGAGCGAATGCGCGAATCCCGACGCCTTGTCAAGATCCCGCTCCTCCAGCGCCGCCCGGATCTGGCTCGGCGCATCAAGCCGGGTCGCGAGATAGCGACTGAGGATCCGCTCGTACAGATCCACCCGCCCCAGGCAGCGCTGCAGGCCCAACTCGAACGACATGCCGGGTGCTGCCGGTTCGCCCGCCCTGTCGGGCCCGTGCGGGCCGACCCACTTGGCCAGCACCGCGAAAAGCTCTGTCGGCTCGAACGGCTTGGTGACGTAGTCGTTCATGCCCACGGCGAGGCATTTCTCCCGGTCACGAACCATCGCGTGTGCCGTCATCGCGATGATGGGCAATGACGCATGCGCCGCGTCCTGACGGATCAGCGCGGTGGCCTGGTAGCCGTCCATCAGCGGCATCTGCACGTCCATCAGCACGGCATCGAAGTCCTCCGCGCGAACGCGCTCGACGGCTTCCTCGCCGTTGCCCGCGACGGTGACGATGGCTCCGGCCACGTCGCCAAGCAGTTCCGTCGCGATGATGCGGTTGGACTCGTTGTCTTCAACAAGCAGCACACGCCGCCCTTCCAGGCAGGCCGGTGCCCGCGAGGTGACTGTCGGTTGCGACAAGGCCTCAACACTCGCCCGGGAATCGGCATCGGCTGCGCAGGCGGTCATGATCGCGTCGAGCAATGTCGACGCGCTGACCGGCCTGGTCAAACAGCCGTCGAGCTCTTGCGCCACCGCTCGACGCATCAGCTCATCGTCACCGTAGGCTGTGATCATGATCAGCTTGGGCGCCCTGGGCAGGTCTGTCATTCGTCGAATCGCGGCCGCGGCCGCAAAGCCGTCCATTTGCGGCATCTTCCAGTCCAGGAACACGAGGTCGTAGGGCGCGTCATGCGGAGCGCGCTGCAATTCGACCAGGCCGTCTGCCGCGGAACTCACCATCACTGGTGCATAGCCCAGTCCGGTCAGCAGGCCGGCAAAGATGTCGCGCGAATTCGCACTGTCGTCGACCACCAGGATGCGCAAACCCGTCAACCCGGCCTCGGCACCCCGCGCGGCCTCGGATGCCGCCCTGCCGATCCCGAAGCTGGCAGTGAAGTGGAAGTCGCTGCCCTTGCCCGGCTGGCTCGTGACCCCGATCTCACCGCCCATCAGCGTGACCAGCTTCTTGCAGATCGCGAGGCCCAAGCCGGTGCCGCCGTGCACGCGGGTCGTCGACGCGTCGAGCTGACTGAACGGCTGGAACAGACCTTTGATTTGTTGCCCGGTCATGCCCACACCGGTGTCGCGCACCGCGAAGCGCAGGGTCACGCGGTTCTCCGCCGCAACCAGCCCCTTCATCGTAACGACCACGATCTCACCGCTGGCGGTGAACTTGACGGCATTGCTGCACAGGTTGATCAGTACCTGCTCCAGCCGAAGCGGATCGCCAACGAGCGCGGGCGGCACGTCCGCAGCCGTATTCAACAGCAGCTCCAGACCCTTTTCGTGCGCCTTGACGCCGACCACGGCGGTCACCTTGTCGAGCACCGCCGCCAGCGTGAACTCGCGCGACTCCATGTCCAGCTTGCCAGCCTCGATCTTCGAGAAATCGAGGATGTCGTCGATGATCAGCAGCAGCGAACCCGCCGCCGCCTTGGCCTTCGTGAGGTAATCGCGCTGCTTGGCCGTCATCTCGGTGCGCAGCGCCAGGTTGGCCATGCCGAGGATGGCATTCATCGGCGTGCGGATCTCGTGGCTCATGTTGGCCAGGAACTCACTCTTGGCTCGTGTGGCCGATTCGGCCTCATCGCGTGCTCGCGCCAGGTCGGCGACGGCGGCCTCGAGCTGGGCCGTGCGCTCCCTCACCCGGTGCTCCAGTTCGGCGTTGAGCTTCTTGATCTGCGCTTCGGCTTGCTTGCCCTCGGTGATGTCGAAGTTGACGCCCACCTTGCGAATCACCCGGCCGGTTTCGTCACGAATGGTCGTCGCTTCACCCTTGAGGATGCGCACGGCGCCGTCCGGCCGGCGGATCGTGAACTCGGCCTCGTGCTCCGGCTCTCTGCGAAGCACAGCCTCGATTTCCTCGGTGGATCGCTTGAAATCGTCGGCGGCCCGCGTATTGGCCCACGACTGGCAGGTTCCGCCGAAGTCTTCCCTTCGGATGCCGTACAGCCTGTACATCTCTTCGTCCCAGACCAGCTCGTTCTTCACCACGTCCCAGTCCCAGATGCCGATGTTCGCGGCGCGCGTGGCCAGCTTCAGACGTTCCTCGCTGTCGCACAGCGCGCGGTAGCGGCTGTCCAACATCGCAGTCATGTCGCGTATCGACTGGTTGAGCGTCTTCAGCTCGCCGTAGAACCAGGCCTTGCCAAGCCCAGCACCCGGTTTGCTGCCTGCCTTGACCGAGGCGGCGAAATGCTCCATCGCACTGACCGGCTTGAGCATCAGCTGCCACAGAAGCAGGGTCAGGCTCAGTACCAGCGTCACGTCCAGCACCAGAATGAAGACGACGATGGCGGCACGCCGATCGCTCAACTCTTCTTCGAGAAAACGCGGTGACGCGAACACGCGCACGCTTCCCACCGGCTCGCCCGAATGCCGAACGGTCCGCTCCTCCACGATCAGCCCTTTGGCGGTGGGCTCCGCGTCGACCCGGTCGACCTGCCAGCGGGCGTCGCGAGCCAGAACATACTTCTTGTCCGGCGTCGACGCGGCAATGGCGAAGACTTCGCGGTTGCTCATGCCGCTGTGCATGATGGCGACGACGTGCGTTTCGTCCAGGTTCCACATCGGAAGCGCAAGCCCGGCCGCCTGCTGGTCCAGGCTGACCGTGAGCGTGTCGCGCAATTGCGCCACCCGCTGGTCCCTCTCGGAGTGGTAGACGACTGCGGCGAACGCGCCCAGCAGCAGCGTCACGATGGCCACCAGCGCGGTGATGAGTACGGCTGCGATCGACAGCTTGCGCATCTTCACCATCGCCTCAGTGTTTCTTGGCGTGCACGCTGTCCAGCAAGCGTGTACGCCAGCGCTGCTGCATTGCCTCGATGGTTCCGTTGCGCTGCAGCTTGGCGACGCCTTGCTCGAAAGCCGTCGCGGCGCTTCGGCCTTGAGGATGCAACGGGCTGAACGCCACGTAGGCGGGCTGGCTGCCGAAGTCGCAGACCGTCTTGAACTCGTTGCGGACCTTGGCGAGGGCGGCCAGGAACTCGATGCGCTTCACGGCATCGAGCGTGACCAGTGCGGCATCCACATGGCCTGCGTTGATCTTGCGCAAGTTGCTCACTTCCGAGTCGGCTTCGTCGCCTTGGGCACGGCCGCTGTTGAACAGCTCGTCGACGACGGGCGTGTACTCGTAGCCGCGCACCGTGCCGATTCGGGGTCGCCCCGGCCAACGCCGCGAATCGCAGCCCGAAAGCGGCGAATCGGCCTTGGCCAGCAGCAGGTTCCGTGCGTCGAACACCGCCTGCCTGGGGAACACGAGCTTGCCGTCCAAGTCTGCGGTCTTGCTGGTGGAAAAGCACGCCGCCAGTGTGCCCGCCAGTGCCATTGCCTTGCAGCGCGCGTAAGGCATGACCCTCAATTGCGCTGTCCAGCCGACGCTCTCGAACGCCGCACGGACGACGTCATTCACGTAGCCGGTGCCATCTGCATAGGACCACGGAGCCGCGTCATCCTCTGCACCGACGACGACGACCTGCGCCCAAGCCACCGGCGCAAACGACATGAGCGTCGGCAACGCCACGCGTGCGAGGCCGCCGGCGAGAAAGCGACACCAGTTCATTCTGCCCCCCAACGCACCCATGGCTGCACAGGCTCACACCTTCGCCGCCCCTGGCTGAATCGGGACGATGTTGTCGGTGCCCGCGGCGCCGAACGCCTGCTCGCGCAGCAGCGCAAGCTGGTCGCGGACACGTGCCGCCTTTTCGAACTCGAGGTTGCGCGCATGCTCCAGCATCTGCCGCTCCAGCGTCTTGATGCGCTTGCCGAGGTCTTTCTCCGACATCGCCTCGACCTCGGCCGTGTCGTGCGCGCGCTGGAGGTCGTCCTTGCCCGACTTGTCCGAGTAGACGCCGTCGATCAGCTCCTTGATGTGCTTCGTCACGCTGCGCGGCGTGATGCCCATCGCTTCGTTGTGCGTGACCTGGCGGGCGCGCCGGCGCTCCGTTTCGTCGATGGCACGTCGCATCGACTCGGTGATTCGGTCGGCATAGAGAATCGCCTTGCCGTTGATGTTGCGCGCCGCGCGGCCGATGGTCTGGATCAGCGAGCGCTCGGCGCGCAGAAAACCTTCCTTGTCGGCGTCGAGGATCGCCACCAGCGACACCTCGGGAATGTCCAGCCCCTCGCGCAACAGGTTGATGCCGACCAGCACATCGAAGGTTCCCAGGCGCAGGTCGCGCAGGATTTCCACCCGCTCCACGGTGTCGATGTCGCTGTGCAGGTAGCGCACCTTTACGCCGTTGTCGGCCAGGTAGTCGGTGAGCTGCTCGGCCATGCGCTTGGTCAGTGTCGTGATCAGCACGCGCTCGTTGACCTCGACGCGGTCGCGGATCTCCTGCAGCACGTCGTCGACCTGGTGGGTCGCGGGGCGCACCTCGACGGTCGGGTCGACCAGGCCGGTGGGGCGCACAAGCTGTTCGACCACCTGCCCGGCCGTGCGCTGCTCGTAGGCCGCCGGCGTGGCCGAAACGAACATCACCTGGCGCATCTTGGTTTCGAACTCCTCGAACTTGAGCGGCCGGTTGTCGAGCGCCGAGGGCAGCCGAAAACCGTACTCCACGAGCGTGGTCTTGCGCGCACGGTCGCCGTTGTACATGCCGCTCAGCTGGCCGATCAGCACATGGCTCTCGTCGAGGAACATCAGCGCGTCGCGCGGCAGGTAGTCCACCAGCGTCGACGGCGGCTCGCCCGGCGCCGCGCCGGACAGGTGGCGCGTGTAGTTCTCGATGCCCTTGCAGTGGCCGATCTCCTGCAGCATCTCGAGGTCGAAGCGCGTGCGCTGCTCCAGCCGCTGCGCCTCGACCAGCTTGCCCATCTTCACCAACTCGTCCAGCCGCTCGCGCAACTCTACCTTGATGGTCTCGATGGCGGCCACGACGCGGTCGCGCGGCCTCACGTAGTGGCTCGACGGATACACCGTGAAGCGCGCAATCTTCTGGCGGATGCGACCCGTCAGCGGGTCGAA
>JBGQEX010000031.1:0-35506 GCA_041496605.1 Piscinibacter sp. | reverse complement strand
TGGCGCAGTTGCTTCGGCGACCGGACCGGGGCGGGCCCGTAGGTGCAGGCGGGCATGGTCTCGGCGAAATCGCGGAGTGGAGCGTCGTCGATACGCATCGAGGAAGACAAACGGAAATCGGTCGTCCCAAGAAACCCTCCATCGATATGCTCGAAGGCCGAATAGCCGTCTGGCTCCGCGGGGCGTTCGACCCTACGGAACCGCAGGCCGATTCCGGCGAACCATTGCAGTACCTTGCTCATCCTCTCACTCCGTCGACACGCAGCATTGACTGGCCGGTGTGGGCATAAGGATCGGCGATGGGCGAGCGTCTGACCATCCTTCTGACGGGGGTGGTGCCGACGGAGGCTGGCCTGAACCGTGTTGGCGACGTGGCTACGACAGTTCTACCGCTCCCCAGCTTGCCACCGCCAACGCCGGCGAGAAGTAGCACTCCGCCGCCTTTTCCGGCGTGAGGTGCGGCCAGGCGCTGTGCATGTCGCGCGCGCTCTTGAGAGCATCCTCGGGATGAAGCCGTGGCGCGTGCGCCATGGCTGCCCGAACACACCGCTGAATCCATTCGCTGTTCTCCGTCTCCATCGTTTCCTCCGTCGTCATTGGATGGAGGAATTCTTCCGGCCTGCACGGCGGTCCACCATCCCACTCAGGGGTGATTGGTGCATCGCGCGCCGTCCCCTCCCGGCGCCGCATTTAGGCCGCGGCCAGCACGCCCAAGCGAAGCCACTCGTCTGCTGCGATCTCGGGGGCCATCACGCCCCAGCGGCGGTCCGTCCAGCGATCGATGGCGACTTCGTCGAGCTCATGCGGCTCGCCCGTGCGCCAATGCTGCTGCAGGCGCTTCGAGCACAGGGCAACCCATTCGATTGCGCGAGATGCGCGTCATCATCAAAGGTGTTGGGCCGCCGGAACAGCAGTGGGCCAGCGGCATCTTCGAGACCAGTGTCAACGGCTTCGGTGGACCGCCAACCGTTCGCCGGTTGGTATTGCGCGACGCCCGCGCGAACCCGGACAAGGGGCTGCTGTTCGAGCTGTATCAGGCATCGTTGGTCGAGGTGACGGATCCGTATCTCCGTTTCCGCGGAATCGAGCAGGTCACGCTTGGACGTGGTGAGGTGGGCGCAATGGTCCAGGAGTGGCTAGTTCGCCTTCGGTGGGGCACGCCGTCGACTGGGAGTGAGAGGGCGATGGGCCCTGCCGCCAGTGCGCGACCACCGGCGTTGGAGCCCCTTTCGGGTGCACACCTCAGGCAGATTCCCTTCGTTTCCGCGGTCGTCGACAGTGCGCTCACGCTGGCCTGTATCGCCGGCACGCGAGGACATCCAGATGCATTTCGATGAGGTCGACGATGGCGACTTCCGCATCTATGCCGAAGCCCAAGATTCGAAGCTCGGTGACGGCTACACGACCAGTGTTGTCGTGAAGCGGGTGCGGGGTCCGAACGCAAGCTGCGACGACGTCTTCCGGGAGGACGACATTGCGTGCGGCCATGGTTGGCCATCGGGGTCAGAGGCGCTGTCGTATGCGGTGACGTTGGGGACTCGGGTGATCCGGCGACAACTCCTGATGTCGGCGTGATCCGATGACGCCGTCGCGATGGCGGGCATCGACTTCGTCGTCGATTCAGCTGGAAGTTGCGTACCATCGCGGCCCATGAAAAACCTCCGCGTCACGTTCCTTTCGCTCGCGCTTCTCGCACTGGCATTCACCACCGCTGCCGACGCCAGGAAGAAATCCGAATCCCTTGTCGATGCCGTCGTCGATGCGTACGAGGCCAACCACTCGTTCATGATGCCGGCGGCCGGCACGATCGAAGTCGCGTTCTCGCCGAACGAGGGCAGCGAGGCCCTGTTCGTCAAGGTCATCGACTCTGCCAAGAGCGAGTTGCGCGTGCTTTCGTACAGCTTCACGAGCGCGCCGGTCACCTCCGCGCTGCTGCGCGCGAAGAAGCGCGGTGTCGATGTGCGGCTCGTCGCCGACCAGAAGAACAATGTCTCCGAGGACCGCAGCGGGAAGTCGCGGGCGGCGCTGTCCGCACTCGTGAACGCTGGCGTCGACGTGCGCACGATCAGCGTCTACCCGATCCATCACGACTTCCGGGGCTTTTCTAACAATTAGGAAGCCTCTCCCCGCGGTTGGTAGGTGCGTCGGCCTTCACGTCGGCGCACGCCCCGCCTGGGGATCACCGGGCCGCTCGCCCCATCGATTGCCCCCCAATGAAGCACACCCTCTTCCTCGTCCTGTTGGCATGCACGACCGCTGCCGTCGCAGCTGACCCCATCTATGTCCCTGACCCTTCCAGGACCCCCGGTGCGTTCAATCCGGACATCACCCTGGAGACCTTTCATCAACGCATCTGCGTTGAGGGTGCTGCTCAGTACCGACCATCAGCCAGCTACACGACAGGGCTGAAGAAGAAGCAGCTGCGAGACTTCAATTGCCGTGAGCAAGATCCTTCCGAGTACGAGGAGGATCATTTGATTCCCCTGTCCCTCGGCGGGCACCCGCGCAGCCCCAAAAATCTGTGGCCTCAACCCTGGCATGGCGAGTGGGGGGCACACAAGAAGGACCGCCTCGAGTTCGCGCTGTACAAGGCAGCGTGCAAAGGCGAGATCACACTCACCGAGGCACGGGCGGCATTTACGCCGGACTGGAGAGTATCGTATCGACGCTACGAAACGCTGATCAAGAAGTACAGGCATAAGAGTGCACCCGAGGACGATGGAGAGTCGTTCGTCCTGAGCCGATAGCTGACGAATGGGCTCGGTCGCCCATGCCTGCGACCGGGTGGGTGAGTGCGACTCTGCGTCGGCCAATGTCGGCGACGCGACACTGAGCAGACCGTGGGCCGAAGGCTTCCTTCGGCAAGACCCGGCCACAAGCGGGCGCTGCTGAAGGGCGGCTCCTCAGAAGCTCGAATTGCGCACGAACGGACTCCGCGGGCGCAATCAGTAAGAGTCCTCTAAAGGGCAGTTCGAGAATGGAAACGGACGGCGCAACTATCCCCGCTGCATTCCCAGACTCTTCAAGATGCTCAAACCCTTGCCGAACGCATACTGAAGCGAAGCCTTGAAGCGGGTACGGATGCAAAGCCCGTACTCGCGAAAGGTGGCGATTTTCCAATGGCCGGAACCTTGACCAGGGCATCTGTCTGCGCTGACCACGCCGCCACATGCCATGCAACTACGCCTGAGCGTCCGCCGTGCGGTACGTGCTTAGGCGGTACACGTTACCCGGTACAGCGTAATGGTGAACCAGCCTGACGTCGTTCTGGTAAGTGGTCGCCTGGGTCGGTCTCGGCCCGGAGTCCTGCAGGGCCCGCGCGCATGACCTTCAGAATGCCATGGGTCAGCGTCGGGCGCTCCGGCCAGCGCTGCGCAGTGTTGCCGGCGCTGTCGGCTGCAGGTCCCAAGGCGCGATGTCGCCGCCGAAACGCTCGGCAAGGAAGTCGATCAGCAGCTTGAGCGGCTGGGGCTGGTGCTGGCGAGACAGGTACACGGCGTGGATGCCCAGCGATTCGGGCTCGTGGTCGGGCAACAGACGCACCAGCGCACCCCGCATGAGATCGTCGCCGACGAAGTAGGTGGGCAGCATCGCGATGCCGGCGCCAGCCAGCGCCGCCTGCCGAAGCACCGCAGTCTCGTTGCCCGACAGCGCACCCTTCACGTCCAGGGTCGTCAACCGGCCGGCCCGGCGAAGCCGGTATTCGGCGCGGGCGCCAAACGCGTGCGTGATGCATTCGTGCGTCTTGAGGTCTTCCGGGCGCTCGGGCCGGCCGCGTCGCTTCAGGTAGGCCGGTGACGCACAAAGCACCGAACGGCAGCTCGCGAGCCGACGCGCCACGACGCCATCGTCCAGGCGATTGGTGATGCGAATGGCCAGGTCGATGCGTTCGCCAACCAAGTCCACCGCCCGGTCCACGGTCACGAGTTCAACCTCGATGCGCGGGTGCCGACCCTGAAAATCCACGACCGCCTGCGTGAGGCACGACACCGCGAACGACAGGCTGGTCGTGATGCGCAGCTTGCCCGTGGGCTCGGTCCTGTGCGCGCCGGCCACGGCTTGCAGGTCGGCAGCCAATTCGAGCATCTGGCGCAGGCGCGGCAGCGCCTCCAGTCCGGCCTCGCTCAGGCTCACGCGGCGTGTCGTGCGGTGCAGCAGCCGCGCACCCAGCCACCGCTCCAGCCCTTCGAGATGGCGGCTCATCATCGCGCGCGACAGGTCCAGCGTTTCAGCGGCGCGGGTCAGGCTGCCTCGGTCGGCGATCTCGATGAACGATCGGATGGCGCTCAGCTGGTCCATTGAATGACTCGAAAGAGTTGACAATCATTTGATCGATCTGAAGTTTATCTTCAGATACCGAATCAATACAGTGACGCCATCGACAACCAACCCCCTCGATGGAGCACATGATGAAGACGTTCAAGAACTTGTCCCTGGCCCTGCTGCCCGCAGCGATGACGCTGGGCGTCGTCGCAACCGATGCCGCGGCGCAACCGGCTGCGCCGCTGACCGTGCAGGTCTACAACGCGGACGGCGCGAGCTTCCACGTCAACGCCGTGCTGGTGGCCGGCAAGACGGATGCGGTTCTGCTGGACACCGGATTCACGCGTGCCGATGCGCTGCGCATTGCCGCGATGGTGCTGGACAGCAAGAAGACGCTGAAGACCGTCTACATCAGCCAGGCCGACCCCGACTACTACTTCGGCATCGAGGTGATCAAGCAGTACTTCCCAGAAGCCAAGGTCGTGACCACGGCCCCCACGCTGAAGAAGATCGAAGCGACGCTGTCGACCAAGCTGCAGGTCTGGGGCCCGCGCATGGGCGCCAACGCACCGAAGAGCGTGCCGCTGCCCGAGGTGCTGCCTGGCAACACGATCGCGCTGGAAGACCAGACCCTCGAGATCCGTGGGCTGGACGACAGCCTGCCGCACCGCAGCTACGTGTGGATCCCGTCGATCAAGACGATCGCCGGCGGCGTGAACGTGTACGCCGGGCTGCACCTGTGGACGGCCGATGCGCAGAGCGTGCAGGAGCGCACCGAATGGGCCAGGAAGCTCGGCACGATGGCTGCGCTGCAACCCGTGACCGTGATTCCGGGCCACAGCCTGCCGGGCCAGAAGCAGGACGCCTCGCAGCTCGCCTGGAGTCAGGCCTACCTGGCGCGCTATGAGCAGGAACTGCCCAAGGCGGCCAACAGCGGCGCGCTGATCGAGGCGATGAAGAAGGCCTATCCCGATGCGGGCCTGGGCATCGCGCTGGAGGTCGGCGCCAAGGTCAACAAGGGCGAGATGAAGTGGTGAGTGGCCACCCGGTTGCGCCCTGGTGAAAGTCCACAGGCGTGAAGCCTTGACCGCATCGTCGCGACCGGCGTCAATCATTGGGGCACCTGCGGTCCCGCACGCATGACTGAACCCCATCGAAAGAAGACCATGTCGACTCCGACTCTGACTCTCCACTACAACTACGACCCGCTTTGTGGCTGGTGCTACGGTGCCTCGCCGCTGGTCCGGGCGGCCCGCGACACGGTTCGCGTGCAGGCCCACGGCGGCGGCATGATGGCGGGCGCCGCACGCCGCACCGTCACCCCCGAGCTGCGCCAGTTCGTGATGACGCACGACCGTCGCATTGCGCAGGCCAGCGGGCAGCCCTTCGGGCAGGGCTATTTCGAAGGCCTGCTGCGTGACCATGGCGCGGTGCTGGACTCGGCGCCACCCATCACCGCCGTACTGGCCGCCGACGAGCTGGCCGGCGCCGGACTGGACATGTTGGCGCGCCTGCAGCATGCGCACTACGTCGAGGGCCGTCGCATCGCCGAGGTCGCCGTGCTCCGGGAACTGGCCGCGGAGGTCGGGTTGGGCGTCGACGACTTCGGCAGCGCATACGAAAGACTCCAAGGCGCAGCGACGCAGGCTCACATCGAACAGAGCCGGGCGCTGCTGGCACGCATCTGTGGCCACGGCTTCCCTACCTTCGCGCTGGAGCTCGACGGGCAGTTCACGACCGTGGACATCAGCCCCTACCTCGGCCAGCCTGATGCTTGGCGCACCTGGCTGACGCAGCAGGTGGGCGGCGCCACCGGGGCGGCGACGGGTGACACGCCTCTGTCCTGCGGCCTTGATGGCTGTGCACCATGAAAGGTATCGACGCCTGCCGTGGAGTCATGCCCCCCCACAGCCCACTCGGGTCGTGATAGGACCCGCGGGCCACTGGCTTGCCGGTGGCTTCAGTTGCTGGCTGCTCCCACCCATCGACAGGAGCCTCTTCGTGGCGATCCATCTTCGTCAAGTCCTGGTCCATCTCCGCGCCGGGCAATGGACTGAGGCGCACAACCTGGTGCAGCAGGATGACTCGCCTTTGGCGGCTTGGCTGCACGGCATCCTGCACATTCAAGAGGGCGATCTGGAAGACGCCGAGTACTGGTACGGGAAGGCCAACCGGCATTTCCGCAGCCGCGGGACGCTGGCTGAGGAGTTGGAACGCTTCGAGGCCGCGATGCTTGACTGAATGACCTGGTGCCGATGCACAAGGCGTCGATGACCTCTGGCCCGCCCGACTTCGGTCCGGTCCAATCCCGACTTTTTCAACTCATCCAGGACATCACGATGCGCAGCGCCTACCAGATCGTCTCCGACCACTATGCCGCCTCCGCCCGTGGCGACCTTGCCGGCATGACGGCCGAAGTGGCACCCGATGTGCAGTGGACGGAGATGGCCGGCTTTCCCTGCGCCGGCATGCACGTCGGCCCGGCGCAGGTGATCGAGAAGGTCTTCAAGGTGCTCGGCAGCGAATGGGAAGGCTACGGTTTCAAGCTCGAAACCCTGGTCGACGGTGGCGACCGCATCGTCGGCATCGGCGACTACCGCGGCACCTACCGCAATACTGGCAAGGCGATGGACGCGCGCGTTGTCCACGTGTGGCGGGTCGAAGGCGGCATGGTGCGGCACTTCGAGCAGTTCACCGACACGCTGCTGGTGGCGCAGGCGATGCGGTGAGGCTCGTTGAATGGCGGGTGGCGCACACAGACAACGCGTGCTGCGTTGCCGTGCAAGCCGAGGCCACTGCCCCGGCCTTGTTTGACACCATGGACCCGTCGACCCAAACGGCCATCGCCGCAGCACCTGACAGCGATGCCGCCCTCGCCGCGGCGCGCCGTGCCCTCAGCTGCGGTAGGTGGGGTCGATGCGGTCGACGATGCGTTGCAGCGCATCGAACGCGTCCTGGCCGGCGCCGTACTTCGGGTCGAAGTTCAGCGAGTCGCGCACGCAGCTCTCGAGCACCGGCTGCGCGATCGCGCGCGGCTTGCCCATGCTCAGCGTGGCCATCTGCACCTCGCAGGCGCGGTTGATCAGCCACATCAGGCTCAGGCACTGCGCCAGCGTGTGGCCCATCGTCACCGGCCCGTGGTTGCGCAGCAGCAGCACCGGCTTGCTGCCGGCGCTGTCGAGGATGCGTGCGCCCTCGTCGGCGTGCACCGTGATGCCCTCGAATTCGTGGTACGCGACCTTGCCGAACAGCTGCGCGGCGTAGAAGTTGGTGTAGGACAGGCCTTCCTCGAGGCAGCACACCGCCATCGTCGGCGTGGTGTGCACGTGCATCACGCAGTGCGCATCGGGCACCTGCTCGTGGATCTTGCCGTGGAAGGTGAAGCCTGCCGGGTTGATCGGCCAGTCGCTGTGGCCGATGATGTCGCCCTTCACGTCCACCTTCACCAGGTTCGACGCGCGCACCTCGGCGTAGTGCAGGCCGAAGGGGTTGATCAGGAAGTGCGGCTCGGTACCCGGCACGCGCAGCGAGATGTGGTTGTAGATCAGCTCGCCCCAGCCAAGATAATTGAAGATGCGGTAGGCGGCGGCGAGGCGGACGCGCGCGTCCCACTCCTCGGGTGTGTACCGGCTGGGGCGTGGCGCGGCCGCTGCGGGAAGTGACTTGTCAGACATGGTAGACATGGTGATCTCCTTGTTGCATGTTTGAGGGAAATGCTTCGCTTGGGGAGTGCGCAGGGGGCGTTCAG
Source organism: Piscinibacter sp. (assembly GCA_041496605.1). Taxonomy (GTDB): domain Bacteria; phylum Pseudomonadota; class Gammaproteobacteria; order Burkholderiales; family Burkholderiaceae_C; genus Albitalea. Next base: position 27,495 of record JBGQEX010000031.1, on the reverse strand, counting down.
AGGCCGCCCATGCAAAGGTACTTGGTGTCGACGTAGCCCTCGATGCCGTAGCGCGAACCTTCGCGCCCCATGCCCGATTGCTTGACGCCGCCGAACGGCGCGACCGCCGTGCTGATGACGCCGGTGTTGATGCCCACCATGCCGACGTCGAGCGCGCCGGCGACGCGCCAGACGCGGGCGAGGTCACGCGAGAAGAAGTACGACGCCAGCCCGAATTCGGTGTCGTTGGCCAGGGCGATTGCGTCGGCCTCGGTCTTGAAGCGGAACAGCGGCGCCACCGGGCCGAAGATCTCTTCGCTGGCAAGCTTCATCGCCGGCGTCACGTCGGCCAGGATGGTCGGCTGGTAGAAGGTGCCACCGAGCGCATGGCGCTGGCCACCCGTGATGCATCGCGCACCCTGGGCCAATGCGTCCGCCACCAGTTCCTCGACCTTGGCCAGCGACGGCGCATCGATCAAGGGGCCCTGCGACACCTCCGGCTGCGTGCCGTCGCCCACCTCGAGCTGTGCGACCGCCCGGCCGAGCTTTTCTGCGAACAGGTCGTAAACGCCGTCCTGCACCAGCAGGCGGTTGGCGCAGACACAAGTCTGGCCGGTGTTGCGGAACTTCGACGCGATGGCGCCCGCCACGGCGGCGTCCAGGTCGGCGTCGTCGAACACGATGAACGGCGCGTTGCCGCCGAGCTCGAGCGACAGGCGCTTGAGGGTCGGCGCGCATTGTGCGGCGAGCAGGCGGCCGATCTCCGTCGAGCCGGTGAAGGTGAGCTTGCGCACCACCGGGCTGGCAGTGAGTGCGCCGCCGATGGCCGTGGCGCTGCCCGTCACCACACTGAAGGCGCCCGGCGGCACCCCGGCACGCAAGGCCAGCTCGGCCAGGGCCAGCGCCGACAGCGGCGTTTGTGAGGCCGGCTTGACGACGATGGTGCAACCGGCGGCCAGCGCCGGCGCCACCTTGCGCGTGATCATCGCGGCCGGGAAGTTCCATGGCGTGATCGCCGCGCACACGCCCACCGGTTCCTTGGTGACGACGATGCGCTTGTCGCCCCACGGCGAGGGCACCAGGTCGCCATAGATGCGCCGCGCCTCTTCGGCAAACCACTCGACATAGGCGGCGGCGTAGGCGATCTCGCCACGCGATTCGGACAGAGGCTTGCCCTGCTCGCTGGTCATGATGAGGGCCAGGTCTTCCTGGTTCGCCATCATCAGGTCGAACCAGCGGCGCAGGACGCGCGCGCGGGCCTCGGCGGTCTGCGCCTTCCAGTCGACCATGGCCCGCTCGGCCGCGGCAATGGCCCGCCGGGTTTCGGTGGCGCCCGCATAAGGCACCGAGGCAATCGTCTCGCCGGTGGCGGGGTTGGTCACATCCAGCGTGCGGCCATCGTCGGCGCCGACCCAGTGGCCGTCGATGAGGCAGCAAGAGCGTAGCAAGGAGGGGTCATTCAGTTTGAGCATGGGAGTCAGTTCGAGACGAGGCAGGAGGTTTGCGGTGGCGCTTTCGGGCACTCCGGCGCGCTAGTACGCGCCGGGCGCGGGCGCCGCCGCGGCGGGCTTGTCTGCGGGTTTCTTGTAGGCCGCCGCGAGCTCGCGGCAGGCGCGGGTGAGCAACGTGGTATCGACCCCGACGGCGACGAACAGCGCGCCGGCATCGAGGTACAGGCGTCCGAGCTTGGGGTCGGGTGCCAGGACGCCCGGCGCCTTGCCGGCGGCGCGCACCACGGCGATGCCGTCGAGGATGGCGCGCTGCACGGCCGGGTGGCCGGGCTGGCCGAGCAGCCCCATCGACGCAGACAGGTCGGCCGGACCGAAGAAGACGCCGTCGACTCCTTCGGTGGCGGCGATGGCAGCCAGGTTGTCGACCCCCTTCTGCGTCTCGACCTGCAGCAGCACGCACATCTGATCGTCGGCCGTGTGCAGGTAGTCGCTGATCTGGTTCCAGCGCGACGAACGCGCCAGCGCCGACCCCACGCCGCGGATGCCGCGTGGCGGGTAGCGCGTCGCTGCCACCAGGGTGGCCGCCTGCTCGGCGGTTTCGACGACCGGGATCAACAGGGTCTGCGTGCCGACATCGAGCAGTTGCTTGATCAGCGGCACGTCGCCGATCACCGGCCGCACGATCGCGTGTGTCGGGTAAGGCGCCACGGCCTGCAACTGGCCGAGCACGGTCCGCAGGTCGTTCGGCGCGTGCTCGCCGTCGATCAGCAGCCAGTCAAAGCCGGCGCCGGCCATGGCTTCGATGGCGTAGGCATCGGCCAGGCCGACCCACAGGCCGATCTGGACCCGGCCTTCGCGCAGTGCCTGCTTGAAGAGATTGATGGGCGTTTGCATGGCATGCCCTCAGACGAAGCGGAACGCGACCGAGCCCAGCGGGCCATAGTCGACGTGAAAGTTGTCGCCGGCCTTTGCCGTGGTCGGGCGGGTGAAGGAACCCGCCAGCACCACGTCGCCGACGTTGAGCTGTTCGTCGTAGGGCGCGATCTTGTTGGCCAGCCAGGCGACACCGGTCGCCGGGTGGTTGAGCACGCCGGCGGCCAGGCCGGTCTCCTCGATGACGCCGTTCTTGTAGAGCAGCGCACCCACCCAGCGCAGGTCGACCTCGTTGGGTCGCACCGGCCGGCCCCCGAGCACGATGCCGGCGTTGGCAGCGAAGTCGCTGATGGTGTCGAAGACCTTGCGCATGACCTTCGTGTCACGGTCGAACTGCTCGATGCGCGAGTCGATGATCTCGATGGCCGGCGTCACGTACTCGGTGGCCGAGAGCACGTCGAACAGCGTCACGCCCGGGCCCTTCAGCGGCTTGCCCAGGATGAACGCCAGCTCGACCTCGATGCGCGGGGCAATGAAGCGGCTGGCTTCGATGTCGCTGCCCTGGGCGAAGAACATGTCGTCCATCAGCGGCGCGAAGTCGGGTTCGGTGATCTGGCTGGCCTGCTGCATGGCGCGCGAGGTCAGGCCGATCTTGCGGCCCTTGATGGTGCGGCCGACGGCCAGCTCGAGCCGGACCCATGCGCGCTGGATCGCGTAACCGTCCTCGATGGTCATCTCCGGGAAGCGCTTCGAGAAGTGACGCACCTGGGTGCGGCTCTTGCGCGCGTCATAGAGCTCTCGGGCGAGTTCGGCGATGGTGTCTTGCGGCAGCATGGGATCAGTCCGGCTTGTTGAAGAGGGGGTGCAAGGTGCTGTGTTTGGCATCGAACACTTCGGCGCCGACGTCGATCTGCAGGGTCACGCCCAGGTGCATCGCGACCATCAAGGGTTCGAAGTGCGCCTTCGCCTCGGCCATCAGCGCGCGGCCGACGCCTTGTTGAACGGCCTCGCTGCGGCCGCGGCCCATGCGCAGGTTCAAGTACGCAAAGCCGTATTCGGCGTTGCTCCCCGCGGCGCGTCCGGCGGCACCGCCATCGCTGACGGCGAAGTGCGCAGCCGGGTAGGCGAACACGCGTGTGCCACCGGGAGGGAAGACCGGTTGGCCGGCTTCGTCGCGCTGCGCGAGCATCGTGTCGGCCAGGCGGCGGCAGAGCACCGACATGTCGGTGCGCGCGTCGAGGTTGCCGCTGTAGAGGATGACGAGGTGGGGCATCGCCTATCTGCCTAGAGTCGCGTCGCGACCGTTGAATAGCCGTCGGCCATGGAGGCCACGGCCTTGGGCACCGCATGGCCGTCCTGCGGCGTGACCGGAAAGATGGCGTTGATCTGCCCGGTGCCCGAAGCGCCGAAGTACGGCGTCACCACCTCGGCCTTGCCGTCGTACGCCGACCAGCCGAGCACACCCAGCAGCATCGCGGTGTCGTGCATGAAGCCTTCGCCGTGGCCCTTGCTCGCGTACTCGGGCAGCATCTCGCAGAAGGTCTTCCAGTCGCCGCGCTTCCAGATCTCGACCACCTCGTGATCCAGCGTTTGGAGGAAGGGGCTCCAGATCTTGAACGCATATTCCGGTGCCAGCCCGTTCTGTGCGAAGCGGTGGCTCAGGGAGCCGCTCGCGAGGAAGGCCACCGTGCCGTCGTAGTGCTCCTCCACCGCCTTGCGCATCGCCCAGCCCAGGCGCGCGCTGTCGTTCAGGTAGTGCACCGTGCACAGCGCCGACACCGACACCACCTTGAAATGCTGGTCGCTGTTCATGTAGCGCATCGGCACCAGCGTGCCGTATTCGGGGCCGAGCGTGGTGGCAGGGTGCGCCAGCGCCTCGACGCCATGCTCGTTGCAGACACGGGCCAGCAACTGCCCGAGCGCCGGGTTGCCCGGGAACGCGTACGCCAGGTTGCTGATGAAGTGCGGCAGCTCGTTGCTGGTGTAGGTGCCCTCGAACTGGGGCGCGCAATTGACGTGGTAGCTCGCGTTGACCAGCCAATGGGTGTCGAACACGACGATCGTGTCGACGCCCAGCTCGCGGCAGCGGCGGCCGATCTCGACATGGCCGTCGATGGCGTCCTGGCGGCTGCCCTTGCGCGGGCCGTCGAGCTCGCTGAGGTACATCGACGGGACGTGGGTGATTTTGGCGGCGAGAGCAACTTTGCCCATGACTGTCTCCTTGAGTGTGAATCGGCGCTGCTCACGCGCCCCAATGAGGAATGTGGTGCGAGCCCAGCGATACGCAGACGTTCTTCGCTTCGAGGAAGACTTCGTAGCTCCAGGTGCCGCCTTCGCGTCCGGTGCCGCTGGCCTTGGTGCCGCCGAAGGGCTGGCGTAGGTCTCTTACGTTCTGGCTGTTGACGAAGCACATGCCGGCCTCGATGGCGGCGGCCACGCGGTGGGCGCGGCCGAGGTTCTCGGTCCACACGTAGCTGCTCAGACCGTACTGGATGTCGTTGGCCAGACGGATGGCGTCGGCCTCGTCCTCGAAGGGGATCAAGCAGGCCACCGGGCCGAAGATCTCTTCCTGGGCGATGCGCATGCGGTTGTCGACGTCGGCAAACACCGTCGGCCTCACGAAGTTGCCGCGCTGCATCGCAGCCGGCAGCTCGGGCGCGGCCAGGCCGCCGCACAGCAGCGTGGCGCCTTCCTTCGGGCCCAGCTCGATGTAGCTGCGCACCTTGGCCAGGTGGGCCTGGCTGATCATCGGCCCGACGATGGTGTTTTCGTCCATCGGGTCGCCGACGGCGATGCGCTGGGCGCGCGCGGCGAACTTCTGCGCGAACTCGGCGTAGATCGACTTCTGCACCAGGATGCGCGAGCCGGCCGTGCAGCGTTCGCCGTTGTTCGAGAAGATCATGAAGATCGCGGCATCCAGCGCACGCGCCATGTCGGCGTCGTCGAAGATCACGAACGGGCTCTTGCCGCCGAGCTCCATGCTGAACTTCTTCAGGCCGGCGTTCTGCACGATGCGCTGGCCGGTGGCGGTGGATCCGGTGAACGAGATCGCGCGCACGTCGGGGTGGCCGCACAGCGGCTCGCCGGTCTCGCGGCCGTAGCCGTGCACGATGTTGAGCACGCCCGGCGGCAGGCCCGCCTCCGTGGCCAGCTCGCCGAAGCGCGAGATCGACAGCGGCGACAACTCGCTCATCTTCAGCACCGCGGTGTTGCCGAAGGCCAGGCAGGGCGCGATCTTCCACGTGCCGGTCATGAACGGCACGTTCCACGGGCTGATCAGCGCGCACACGCCAACGGGGTGGAACAGCGTGTAGTTCAGGTGCGTGGGCGTCGGGTAGGTGTGGCCGTCGACACGGGTGCACATTTCGGCGAAGTAGTAGAAGTTGTCGGCCGCGCGCGGCACCAGGTTCTTGCGCGTCTGCGCGATCACCTGGCCGGCGTCGCGTGTCTCGAGCTCGGAGATCTCGGGTACGTGCCTGGCGATCAGATCGCCCAGCTTGACCATCATCTTCGCGCGCTCGGTGGCCGGCAGCGCAGCCCACTTCGGGAAGGCTTGCTTGGCTGCAGCGACGGCCGCATTGATCTCGTCCGCGCCGCCCGAAGCCACCTCGGCCAGCACTTCTTGCGTGGCCGGGTTGGTGGTCTCGAAATAGTCGCGGCTCTGGACCGCCTTGCCGTCGATGAGGTGTTGAATTCGCATGGTTTTCTCCTTGTGTCAGCGCCCGAAGGTCATCGACCGAAATCGGCGTCGCCGACGATGGTGTTGACCAGCCGGCCGATGCCGTCGATCTCGGTGACGACCTCGTCACCGACGTTCACGTTGACCACGCCATCGGGCGTGCCGGTGAGGATCACGTCGCCGGCACCGAGCGTCATGAATGAACTGAGGTATTCGATCAGCGCCGGGATGTCCGAGATCATGTTGCTCGTAGTGCCCTGCTGTGTGAGCGTGCCGTTGACGAGCGTGCGCAGGGCAAGGTCGTGCGGGTCGGGTACGTCGGCTGCATCGACGAACCACGGGCCGAGCACGGTGCAGGTGTCGCGATTCTTCACGCGCAGGTTCGGGCGGTAGTAGTTCTCCAGGTAGTCGCGGATCGCATAGTCGTTCGCAACGCAGTAACCGGCGACGCAGGCCATTGCGTCCTGGCGTCTGACGTTCTTCGCGCTGCGCCCGATGACGACCGCGAGTTCGCACTCGTAGTGCATGAACTTCACGTCCGCAGGGCGACGCGTCTGCCCGCGGTGGCCGATCAGCGCCCCGGGGCTCTTCAGGAACGCGAGCGGCTCGTCCTTGGCCGTGACCGTCAGCTCCTTGGACAGCTCCTTCACGTGGTCGGCGTAGTTCAGACCGAGTGCGATGACCGTGCCCGCCTCGAACGGCGGCAGCCAGACCACCGCGTCTTCGGCCAGCACGCGGCCGTCGGCCAGCCGAAGACCGGCCGGATGTTCGGTGCCCTCGTGGATCGCGCCACCGTAGGCGACTCTTGCGCGCTTCATGACTGACCTCCCGCGACCAGCGTGTTCTCGAGCTGGCCCACGCCGTGGATCGTGATCGTCACCGTCTGGCCGGCTCGTGCGCGCGGCGCACCCGCCGCCACGCCGACCGTCAGCACGTCGCCGGGGAACAGCGTCATGAACTCGGTCACGTCGGCGATCAGTCGTGCCACCGGCCGCACGAGCCCCGCGGTGCTGCTGCGCTGCACGGTCTCGCCGTCGATCGCGACGGCGATGCCCAAGGCGTCGGGCGTGGGCACCAGGGCGCGCGCGACGATGGCCGGGCCCATCGGGCAGAAGCCGTCACGGCACTTGAAGCGCATCGATGGCCGGTACACCGACGCATGCGGCACGCTGATGTCGTTGACGACGGTGTAACCGGCTACAAAGGCCAGCGCCTCGGCTTCGGCGACGCGCGAGGCCGTGCGTCCGATCACGATGCCCAGCGTGGCGCCGATCTCGAGTTCGGTGACGTCGGCAGGTACGACCACCGGGACGCGGTGGCCGATCACCGTGTTGCGTGGCTTGATGTAGAGGATCGGCGCCTTGGGCGGCGCCTTGTACGGTGCGGCATGGACCTGGTCTCCCAGCGCGGCGAGCGCGTCGCGGTGGTTCAGCAGCGTGCCGTACACCGTGCCGCGGGTCGGCGGCACGAAGGCCGGTCCGTGCTGACCGGTCGAAGCCAGCGCCTGCCAGTGCGCGACAGACGCCTCGGTGGCCAGCGGCTCACCCTGCGGGTGGGCCAGCGATTGTTCCAGCATGAAGATCATCGAGGGTTCTCCTATCCCGCTCTCAGGCGTTGAGGTGCACCAGCCACAGCGAGATGCCGGGCACCAGCAACAGCAGCACGATGCGCATCAGGTCCGACGCGAGGAAAGGCATGACGCCCTTGGCGGTCTCGATGTACGGGGTGTCCTTGGCGAGCTTCTGAATGATGAAGAGGTTCATGCCCAGCGGGGGGTGCACGAGGCCGATCTCGACCACCATCAGCGCCAGGATGCCGAACCAGATCGACTTGTCCACCGGCGGCATGCCGAAGAAGTCGAGCCCCATCACGACCGGGTAGAAGATCGGGATCGTGAGCAGGATCATCGCCAGCGAATCCATCACGCAGCCGAGCAGAATGTAGATGACGAGGATGGTCGCCATCACCACCAGCGGCGCCAGCCCGCTGCCCTTGACCCAGTTGGCCAGTTCGCCCGGCAACTGCGTGATCGCGAGACCGGCGTTGAGGACGTCGGCACCGAGCAGGACCATGTAGATCATGGCCGTGGCATGGGCGGTGCCGATGATGCTGGCACGCAGCCCCGGCCAGCGCATACCGCCACGCAGCACTGCGAGCACGCCGCAGGCTGCAGCGCCAATCGACGCCGCCTCGGTCGGATTGGCCCAGCCGCCATAGATGCCGACGATCACGACCAGGAACACGCCCACCACCGGCAGCACCTCGACCACCGAGGCGAGGCGCTGCGACCAGTTTGCCCGTTCGCCGGCGGGGCCGGATCCGGGGTTGAGGGTGACGAACAGGCGGATCACGACCATGTAGCCGAGCGTCGCGATCAGGCCGGGGATCACCGCGGCGACGAACAGCTTGCCGATCGACTCCTGCGTCAACACCGCGTAGATGACCAATGGCACCGAGGGCGGGATCAGGATGCCCAGCGTGCCGGCAGCCGCCAGCGTGCCGGTGGCGAGCCGACCCGAGTAGCCATGCGCGCGCAGTTCGGGCAGCGCGACCTGTCCCATCGTCGCCGCCGTGGCGAGCGACGAGCCGCAGATGGCGCCAAAGCCCGCGCACGCGCCGGTGGCGGCCATCGCCAGGCCACCGCGGAAGTGGCCGATGAAGGCCGCGGCGCAGCGGAACAAGGACTTCGACAGCCCGCCATTCGTGGCGAACTGGCCCATCAGCATGAACAGGGGTATGACCGCCAGGTCGTAGTTGGACAGGCGGGCGTAGGCGACATTGTTGAGCGTGAACAGCAGCGCGTTGAAGTCGCCGTGGTTCATCGCCAGGAACGCTGCCGAACCGGCGAAGAACATGCCGATGCCGACGTGGATGCGGAACACCAGCAGGAACATCAGGCAGGCGAAGATGGTCAGACCGATTGCCATGCCGCTCATGCCGTTCTCCCCGTCGCAACGCCCAGCGACACGACGCTGCGGTAGAGCCCGCAAAGCGCCAGCAGTGCGAAGCTCGGCACCAGCAGCGCCACCGGCTGCCACATCGGAATCGTGAGCAGTGTCGACACCTCGCCCGACGAGTAACCGTCGACCACGGCCAGCGAGGTGCGCCAGGTGATGAGCACGGCGGCGACGCTGAGCATCAGGTGCGCCGCCGTGTCGAGCCCGGCCCGCGCGCGCTCGCTCATCCAGCCCGTCAGCGCATCGACCTTCACGTTGTGGTCCCACAGCTCGCACAGCGGCAGGAACGCGGCGGCACCCACCGCCGCCCCCATCTGCATCAGCTCGACGTCGCCCTGCACCGGGGTCGCGAACAGCTTGCGGCCGACGATGGAGACGATCGACATCGCGATCAGGGCACAGAAGGTCAGCCCGCCGAGCATCGTGAACTGCGTTGCCAGGCGGTCGAGCAGCCGCCCGATGCCCTGCCGGATCGCCATCTCTTCGGCGCCGGCGTGTTCGATCATTTCAGCCATGGTGTGAATCTCCGAGGTGACGGGTGAGGATCACTTCATGTACTTGGCACCGATGGCGCGGACTTCCTTGACGAGCATCGCGCCGTCCAGCCCCTTGGGCGCCACGTCCTTGGCCCACTCCACTTCGACCGAGGCGGCGGCCTTGCGCATCGCCTCGTAGTCCTCGGGCTTCACGGTGAGCGTCTTGTTGCCAGCTTCGTTGGCGATCCTGCGTCCATCGTCGATGGCCTTGTCCCAGGCTGAGCCGGCCAGATTCACCAGAGCCGGGCCGCTTGCCTTGTCGAGAACGGCACGCAGGGCTGGCGGCAGACCGTCGTACTTCGCCTTGTTCATCAGCATCACCAGCGGGTTCTGGGTGAACGCGGCCTGGTTGGCCGGGGCCTGCATGTGGTACTTCGTCACCTCCTGCAGCTTGACCGCGGGCACCAGTTCCCAGGTGGCCATCGCGCCGTCGACCACACCTTTGGAGACCGCTTCGGTGATCTGTGCCGGCGGCATGTTGACCGGCGCACCGCCGAGCGCCGTCAGCAACTTGGCGGCGCTGCGCGAGGGGCTGCGCAGCTTCACACCCTTGAAGCCGTCGATGGTCAGGATCGGCTTGCTGGACGTGCTCATGATGACTCCGCTGCCGGTGAACATCGCGAGCAGTTTGAAGTCGGCGTAGTCCTTCGTGGCGTACTTCTGGCTGTACTCCCACATCGACTTGCTGCCGGCCAGGCCCCCTGGCGGCAACGTGAACGGCTGCTCCAGCGCCTCGGTGTACGGGAAACGTCCGGAGGAGTAGCTGGGCGACGTCATCACGATGTCGGCCACGGCGTTCTTCACCTGGTCAGCCAACTGGGGGGGCGTGCCGCCGAGTTGCATCGCGGGGTAGATCTGGCACTTCAACTTGCCTCCTGAATCCTTGGCGAGCTTGTCGCACCACGGCTCGAGCACGGCCTTCTGGTAGTTGGAGTTCGGCGGCAGGAAGTGCGACACCTTGAGCGTCACCTCTTGCGCGTACAGGGCGGACGAGGCCAGGGTGAGGGCTGCACAGACGAGGTGGGTGACATGGGTGCGGGAAGTAGACATGGGGTTTGTCTCCGTTCGTGGATCGGGGTTGGCGACCGGCTTGTCATCTCCAGCTGCCAGCTTGCTAACATATGTGTGATTATTTTGCTAATATATTAGTGAGTCAAGCGTTTGCAGTGGCCACGAACTCGGGAATTACCCTAGGGTTGGAGGGCGCTCCACCCGCCGGGCGGCAGGGCGCAGTCTTGTGCCCAGTGGCCGTTGCCGCCGGTCCGCGAAAGCGAGGTCACTCTCAACATCCGACTGCTCGAGCGCACCACGCGGCGCGTGCGGCTGACGCCTGCGGGGCGCGAACTCTTGCCCTCTGCGCACGCCGTAGTGCGCATCGTCGATGCGACGGTGGATCCACCCATCGAGGTTGTTGCCGAAGGGGGGGCGATCTGGCGATCGGGCCTGACCCGCCTGCGGTCCAAGGTGTCGGGCGTCAGGTCTTGTTCGTCAGTCGCCGGGTCGCCGATGCGCTGCTGGGCATCCTCTGACGCGCTTGAGTACGGTGCGGTGCTTGGCCCAGAGTTCGCCCTTGCGGTGGCGCGCGCCTGGCCGCACGTGATGCGGCCGCTGGCGCCGCCAGGCGTCGAGCGCGATATCTGCCTCGACGCCTCGCCATCGCGACCGCTTCCCGACACCGCCGCTGCTGTGCGGCCTCGGCTCATTGAATTGCTGCGCGACGCAGGTTCACTATGATGTGAGCCAAGGCGTCACTGGCGCCCGTCAACGGACTCCCGGCCAGAACCCAGCAAGGAATGAGCATGTCGACCGCATTGCGTCACCGCAATCTGCCCCAGCTGATGCTGCAGGCGCGCGAAGCGCTGATGGCGCAGTTCCGGCCCATCCTGAACGAGAACGGCGTGACGGAACAGCAATGGCGAATCATCCGAGCGCTGCTGACGCACGGGCCGCTGGAACCACGCCAGTTGTGCGACTTGTGCCAGATATCCAGCCCCAGCATCGTCGGCGTGCTGCTGCGAATGGAAGATGCCGGCCTTGTCGATCGCGAGCGGATGGCCGACGACCAGCGCCGCGTCCGCGTCTCCGTCACCGCGCGCAGTCGCCAGCTCGGGCGTCGCATGATTCCGGTGATCGAAGAGCGTTATGCAAGCATCGAGAAGAAGGTGGGGGTCGAGACCTTGCAACAGGCCTACGACGTGCTCGACGCGCTGCTTGCGCCACTGGGTTGCGCGCCCGCCGACGTCGCTGAAGCCGAGACCGACCCGGTTTCCGTGTCGCGCCGACGGGGGTCGGTGGGTCAGACGTCGGTCAGGCGATAGCACGAGTTAGCTCAGCCCTGCAGATTGCATGCGTTGATTCGGCGATCGAGTCTGTCGGCGACGCCGACAGCTGCGGCCCGAGAAGGAATGGACAGCGCCCTTGCAAGACGGAGGTCACCCGCGGGGCCGGTGGCGGCCCGGTTTGGCCCGCCTTGTTGCGAAGGCCGGACGCCCTCGACGCTGGATATGCGGATTGAAGTCAGGTTCCTCGAACGACGGCGGTAGGCGCTTTGGTCATTTGGGGGCGTTGACCTGCATTGAGAAGCCCGGCGCCCGCCTGCGGCCCTCACGTTGACGCTGGCCCTTGCTTGAGCCGCGGCGGTCAGAGAAATCGGCTCGTCGCAGGGTCGGTGCGCGGCTCACCCCAAGGTCGGCGTAAACCCCGCGTGGCGTACTCGGCTCGGTCCTGAAGGTCGCGCGCAGCAGCCGTGCCGCATGACCGCCGGCGAATGGCAGCTCCCTCTGCGCAGGAGCCAACCAAGCCTCTGAACCGAAAGGCCGTGAGGCCAGATTGGCGATGTCGGCTTTGCCGCCAGCATTTCGATCCGTTGACCGGCAGCAACGGGTCGGATGCGTGAGTCCAGCGCTGTGGGCAGCAGACATTCGCTTTGCCCTGGAGCGCCGCTGACGGCGGCAGCGATGGCGCAGTCGCTCAAGAGATGACTTCGCGGCTCGCCAGCGCCGGCCTATGTCAGCAGTACCTCGATACCGGCCGCTGGCGCCGCGATCTCGTCGGCGCCGGAACGATCGGAATGCGGCCGAGACCGTGAGTTCAGGGTGTGGCCACCACCGACCGGACACGCTGCATTGCCGCCGCTCAAATCCTTGGTTCGAATGTCGCTGATCGGTCGAATTGAGTCCGCTGAATCGGGAAGTTAGGCAGCCGAAAGCTGTCACCTGATTTTGTGAGCGCGACGGCGGCCGCACGAGATCGTCGGTCCCGGCCATAGGATGTCTAAACCACTCGCGCCGTCCGTCTCCCGTCTGAAGCATTGCGATGTTGAACGCCCACGGCGGCTGACTGCCGCGATCGAGACGGCTGGGCCCGCATCCGGAAAACGTCTGAGAGGGAATCGGACGCATCGAGACCGTGCTGTGCGAACGCCTTGAGGCGATCACGACCGGGTTGGACCAAGACCGTGGCGGCGCTGAGGCAATCTTCCGGGCCCGCGGCATCACGCGCGTCGCCACCTACGACCTGCGCCCGCTGCCGATCGAGGTCGGCGTGTTGTCTTCCGAGTACGACTGCGCGAGTGCAGGCGAGCACGCGAGGACATAGCGAGCGGTGCCTCACCTGCTTGTGTTGAGGCTTGTCGGACACCTGCCCTCAGACCGGCGCGTATCCATGCGTCCTTGCGCGCACGGGCGAAGCAGCGATGCCGCCTTTGGGGCGCGCGATCCCTTCAGTGCGTGAGTCATTCCGACAGGGCTTCACCTGAGAGCTGCTTGTCGTGAGATGAGAAGCGCTGGCAGTACTGCGCGGGCGTCACTTCCACGCCGCGCCACCCGGGCCAGCCGCCAAGAGGTCCGCTCGAAGTGGATGTTGGAGCGATCAAGTCGCAGGGCTTCGACGAAGCGCGACAGCACGCGCCTTCGACACGCCCGACCGGGGCTTTCCAGTAACGCACTCGGGGTTTCAGGCAAGAACCGCGGCGCCTCGGACATGACGCGCAACCGCTGGGCGCAGACATTGGTGACCGTTGCGGGGCAAACCAAATCGCACCGAAACGAACTCCAGCATCCACGGCCACGGCGGCTCCGCGCCGCCATGGACGTCAATCAAACAGGAACAGCAAGATGAAGCTCGTCAACCAACATCACTCCATCGGACAAGCAGGCGACGGGAAACGCGTCGTTCAAGCCGTGGGCCTCGGCCTCCTGATGGCATCCACCGTCGCGGCGTCGGCTACGGAGCGCGCCGTATCGGTCGTCGAGACGGTCCAACTCGCCGCCGCACCCACCAAGACCTGGGCAGCCATCAAGGACTTCACGACGTGGCAAGCATGGCATCCGGCATTCGCCACCACCGACCTGGTTCGGGGTGACGGCCACACCCAAGGCAGCGTGCGCGTGCTGATTACCAAAGACGGTGGCAAGTTCACCGAAGAGCTGGTCTCCTACAACGCCGCCTCGCGCAGCTATCAGTATCGAATCATCGACTCGCCGGCACCGGTGGCGGACTATGTCTCCACGATCGAGGTCAAGGAGACCCAAGCCGGCTCGACCGTGGTGTGGAGTTCCAGCTTCAACGTCAAGGCTGGCACCTCCGAAGCCGACGCGAAGAAGCTGATCTCGGGCGTCTATCGCGCCGGACTCGACAACCTCGCGTCGGTGGTGAAGTAGCGCCGGGCGTGGCAGTCAGAACCATGTGGCATTGGATTGCAGCGGCCATCGATCGGCCGTTGCGACAACGACGCCTTCGACGCGAACACGTTTGGCTCGACACCACCGATCACGAGAACTCACGATGAAATCCCTGCGCAAACTGGGTGGCCTTCTTGCCGCCGGCTCACTGGCCTTGTCTCTCGCCTTGAGTCAAACATCCTGCGGGGGCCGCTATGACGGGCCTGCGTATGCGGCCGCAGACACCAACGCGCCGGCAGAATGGAGCGCCATCGCCGTCAAGGCGGTGCTCGATGCCTCGGCCGTCACGCCGGGAGGCATGTCCCCGATGGAGGAGTCTCGTGCCTATGCAATGGCTTTCACAGCGGCGCACGATGCGCTCAATGCCATCGACCGCCGCTACAAGCCCTACCTGAGCGACCTGCACGCGCCGGGGGCCAACGCCGACGCGGCGGTGGCGAGCGCGGTTTCGACCGTGCTCAAAACGGCACTGCCCAGCCAGGCCGCTGCGCTGAACACGGCCTACGCGGCAGCGCTGACCAAGCTGCCCGACGGTGATGCCAAGACGGCGGGCGTGACGCTGGGCCAGCAGACGGCGCTGGCGATCCTCGCCGCCCGCGCGAGCGACGGCAGTGCCAACGCGCAAGGTCCGTATGCTCCCGCGCAAGCACCGGGGGCCTATCAGTTCACCCCTCCCTTCGACTTTGCGGCCTTCGTCAACTGGGGCGCGGTCACGCCGTTCGCGATGGCTTCGGGCAACCAGTTTCGCACCGCGGCACCCTTTGCCTTGACCGACCCGGGCTACACCGCCGACTTCAACGAAGTGAAGTCACTCGGCGAAGCCGGCAGCGCCACCCGCACGGCCGACCAGACGCAGATCGCACGCTTCTGGCTGGAGAACACGCCGATGTCCTGGCAACGCGTCGCCGTGAAGCTGGCTACCGAGAGGCGGCTCAACGGGTGGGACCAGATGCGCCTCTATGCGCTCTTGCAAATGGCCGAGGCCGATGCCTACGTGGCGTCGTTCGACAGCAAGTACTTCTACAGCTTCTGGCGCCCGATCACGGCCATCCGCGCCGCAGCGACCGATGGCAATCCGGACACCACGGCCGATGCCGCATGGACTTCACTGGAACCTGCGCCCCCGATTCCCGACCATGCCTCGGGCCACGCTGCGGCCGCTGGTGCAGGTGCCGCGGTGCTGGACTCCGTGTTCACGGGACCGGTGGCCTTCACGCACCAGAGTGCGACCCTGTCGGGCGTGACGCGCAGCTTCGTCAGCATCGGCCAGGCCGAGCAAGAGATCGGAGCGTCGCGTATCTACCTGGGCTTCCACTTTCGCCGCGCCGTGAGCCAGGGCTTGAAGCAAGGCCGCCAAGTCGGCAACTGGGCCGTGCAGCACGTGATGAGCCCGGTGTGATCGGCGCAGATGATGGGTGCGCGCGGCGCACGCATCACCTACGCGGGCGCTTTGCGCCAAGCAGAGGGCGGCAGGCCGAATTCGCGCTTGAAAGCCCGGCTGAACGCAGCCTCGGTCTCGTAGCCGCTGCGCTCGGCGACGCGCGATATGGCGTCCCCGCCCGAGCGCAGCGCGCGTGCGGCCAAGGCGAGGCGCCAGCGCATGAGGTACTGCATGGGCGACTCGCCGACCAGCGACGCAAAGCGCGTCGCCAGCAAGGAACGGGACAGGGCGACTTCGCGGGCCAGGTCGTCCACCGTCCATCCGCGCTCGGGTGCCTCGTGCAGCAAAGCCAGCGCACGCCCGATCTGAACGTCGCGCAGGGCCGCCAGCCAACCATGAACTTCAGGCGGCAAAGTCTCGACGTAGCGGCGCAGTGCCTCGACGAACATCAGCTCCGCCAGCTTGGCCAGTGTCGACTGCGCGCCCGGCCGCGATGCCGAGGACTCGCGCACGCCGACGCGCAGCAGTTCGCGCAGCAGCGTCGAGGCCTGGCCGTCGCCGATCGGAATGCGCAGCACGCGCGGCAGGGCTTCGAGCAACGGGCGGCACAAGCTGCGGCTGCAGGCGAGATAGCCGCACACGAAGCGCGTTGCGGCGCCACCGCCACCGTGACGTATCCGAACGAACTCCGGATCGGCCGCGACGGCCGTGGCCGCGTCGATCAGGCTGTCGGCCTCGAGGGGGGCGAGATGCAGGTCGCTGCCCATCAGGTGCCGATCGTCCTGCGGAAACAGGATCAGGTCGCCTGCCACCACCTCGATCACGTCGCCGCCCTCGGCGAGCCGCACGCGGCAGGCGCCCTGCGTGAGGAAGTGGAACAACACGACATGCTCAGCCCCGGCGAGTTGCTGCTTCACGCTGGTCATGCCGTACTTTCCGCGCATGGACCAAGGTGCCGTGAACTCGGCGTCGAGGAAGACGGCGCCTTCGAGCCGAACCGACTTGAGAACGCCTGACAAGGTATCCATGGGGGATCAGGTAGCCATCGCGGCGTCGAAGACAACAAGCTCGGGCAGCGGATCAGCATACTCCGATGCATCGCTTCTCCTTTCGCCGCGATCAGCGGCCTGAAATCGCCGATGCATCTTCTGACAACGTCGCGCCTGCGTCTCGAGCCCCTCGTCGCCGAACACGCCGAGGAGATGTTTCGCGTGCTGAGCGATCCGGCGATCTACGAATTCGAGAACCAACCGCCAGCGTCGCTTGCCTGGTTGCGCGAGCGCTATGCGCGACTGGAGACGCGCTGCTCTGCGGATGGCAGCCAGCGGTGGCTCAACTGGGTCTTGCGCCTGCACGCCGGCGAGCCGATCGGCTATGTTCAGGCGAGCGTCCTCGTCGACGGACAGGCATTCATCGCCTACGAGCTGTCGAGCAAATTCTGGGGCCGCGGACTCGCGCACGAAGCCGTCGACAGCGTCATATCGGAACTGGTCGACCATCACCGGATCCGGCGACTGCTCGCGATCCTGAAGGCGGCAAATCACCGCTCGAGACGGCTGCTCGACGGCCTCGGCTTTCACGTCGCCACCGCCGAGGGGATCGCCCACGAGGACGTTGCCGCCGACGAACTGCTCATGATTCGCGCGATCCGTAGTCGTTGAGGCGTCGCACCGCTGCGCTGAGCCGCGCCGGGCCGATCGACGGCTCAGCCACACTGTGCAGTCGCTCGGGGCGGTCGTACCAGCGATCACAGGTAGACCGTCCCGCCGCGCGTCGCCTCGCGGAATGCGGTCGACATCGGCGTCGTGCGCGCGCGCACGAAGCGTTTCGGCGTGAGGCCGGTGAGTTCGCGCACGACACGAGACATGTGCGATTGGTCGGCGAAGCCCGCACCCGATGCGGCGCTTGCCATCGATTCGCCGCTGCAGGCGAGTCGCGACACCGCCTGCACCCGCGCCACGTTCGCGAGATGGTGCGGCGAGGTGCCAAGCCAGTGAGCGAAGTCGCGCTCCAGCTGCCGGCGCGACAGCAGTTCATCGTCGGCCAGTTCGTCGATCGGGCTCAGCGGCTCGGCCAGCATGCGCATCGCGGCACGCGCGGTGCGCATGGCGACCGCAGACACCTCGCGCGGCGTGCTCGCGCGCTGCTCCAGCCACGCGCCCAACGCGCGCAGCTTTTCCGGCAGCGAATCCGCGAGCGCGATCTGCGACTCGAGCGCTCGCGTGAGCCGACGATCGAGCAGCTCGTCGACGCGCGCGCGAATGCGCGGCGCGCCTGACAGCGGCTGGCTGTCGAGCAGCGTGACTGCGCCCAACGGCGTCAACAGCGCGAACAGCGTGACGCAATCGCCGGCCGGCACGAAGGAGCCGACGCGGCGACGGATGCCGGTGACGCGTGTGTTCTCGCCGAGCGCGCCCTTCTGCTCGACGCAGTGCGCGCCTCGACCCAACTGCACGCTGAGCACCACCGACTCGTGCGGCGCCACGCGCTGCTCGATCGGCGGCACGCGGTCGACCTCGACCGCCATCAACCCCGAGACATACGGTGCCAGCGCAGCGGAGACCGGCATGACGACGGGCCGAAACGCGCCGTCGATCACGGCCATGTCTCGCGCGCCGGTGCGAGCGGCGCATTCGCAGGATGGGTTCTCGATCATGACGCCACGTACGACGCAGCCGCGTCGGCAGACGCATCGCTCGATGCAACAAGTTGAAAGTCGTCGGCGCCTGTCCCAAGAACAGGGGGGGATGTCGCAAAGTGACAATCAGCCGGCGCTGGGGTTGCGGAACATTCGCCGCTTCCGAACCCTTCATCGACCAACCCCATGCGCTGGCTGTTCGTTCCTCCCCTCAGGCACTTCGTGTTGCTCGCGGCTGGCGCAAGCCTGCTGCTCAACCTGGCGATGCTGGTGCCGTCGCTGTACACGCTGCAGGTGTTCGACCGCGTCTTCGCGAGCCGCAGCGTCGAGACGCTCGTGATGCTCAGCGCATTGACGCTGCTGGCGCTCGGCTTCGCGTATTGCATGGACGTGGCGCGCTCGCGTGCACTGGCCGCGGCCGGCCGCACGCTGCATCGCCTGCTGTCGCCGGCTGCACTCGAACAGGCGTTGCGGCAAGCGGCGGCAGGCCGCGGGCCCGCCAGCGCGGAGCGGCTGCGCGACGTGACCCAGCTGCGGAATTTTCTCGCCAGCGGCGGCGTGCGGGCGCTATTCGACGCGCCGTGGCTGCCGGTCTATCTGTTCGTGATCGGCCTGATGCACCCGCTGCTCGGTCTCGCGGCGGGCATCGGCGCGGCAGCGCTGGCGCTGCTTGCCGTCGCCACGGAACGCATGACGCGTGACGCCACCGAGACTGCGCTGCGCCATTCGCGCAGCGTGGGTCGGCACGCCGAGTCGTTGACGCGGCACGCCGAGGTGATCGTCGGCATGGGCATGGCCGCAAGCGCCGTGAGCGCATGGCGCCACAGGCATGAGCAACTGCTCGATGGGCAGAGCCAACTCGGCGCGGTGTCGTCGCGCCTGTCGGCACTCGCCCGTGTCGCGCGCCAGGGCGTGCAGATGGCGGTGCTCGGCATCGGCGCCTGGCTGGTGGTGGGCTCCGACGCCTCGCCCGGCATCATGGTCGCAGCGACCATCCTGCTCGGCCGCGCGTTGCAACCGGTGGAGCACCTGATCAGCGGCTGGAAGCAGCTCGTCGACGCGCGCGGCGCGTGGCGGCGCCTGTGCGAACCCCATGCGCTGGCTGGCCATGAGGCACGACTGCGGCTGCCGGCGCCCGCCGGCCGGCTCGAACTGGAGCGCGTCGTGTTCACGCACGACACGGCGCGCCCGGCGTTGATCAAGGGCGTCTCGTTCACCGTCGAGGCCGGCGAGAGCGTGGGCCTGATCGGCGCCAGCGGTTCCGGCAAGACCACGCTCGCGCGATTGCTGCTCGGCGTGTGGCAGCCGCACAGCGGTGCCGTGCGCCTGGACCACGCCAACATCGCTCACTTGGATCGCACCGACCTCGGCGCGCACCTGGGGTATATGCCGCAAGACGTGTCGCTGTTGGGTGGAACGGTGGCGCAGAACATCGCGCGCCTCGGTGCGGTCGACGACGCCAAGGTGATCCGGGCCGCGCAGCTGGCGCAGGCGCACGACATGATCCTGCGCCTGCCCAATGGCTACGACACGCAGGTGGGCGAGGCCGGCACCGCGCTGTCGGGCGGGCAGCGCCAGCGCATTGCGCTGGCCCGCGCGCTGTATGGCGAGCCGAAACTCGTGGTGCTCGACGAGCCCGACGCGCACCTCGACGCCGACGGCGAAGATGCGTTGCGGGCGGCGCTTCGCGCGCTGAAGGGCTGCGGCACGACGGTGGTGCTGGTCGGCCACCGCGCCGGGCTGATGGCGCAGCTCGACAAGATCGCTGTCATGAAGGAAGGCACGTTGCAGGCCTTCGGGCCCGCGGCCACCGTGCTGGCCCGACTGCACGCGCGCAACGTGCACACCCTGCCGGCAGCGAAAGCCGCCACGCAGGAGGCCGCAGCATGAGCACATCGACGATCGCGCGCACGAGTGCGCTGGCAGACCTGTTGCTGCAAGCGGGCGCCGACAGCGAACGCCAGCGCGAGTGGCGGCGCCAGGCGCGCAGCCTGTTGCTGACGGTGGCGGTGGTGGCGAGCGCGCTCGCGGCCTGGTCAGCGGCGGCGCCGCTGGCCGGTGCGGTGGTGGCCCCGGCCCAGCTGAAGGTGGAATACAAGCGCAAGACGGTGCAGCATCAGGAAGGCGGCATCGTGCGCGAGATCCTGGTGCACGATGGCCAGACGGTGCGCGCCGGCGACCCGCTGCTGGTGATCGGCGACCTGCGCCAGGAAGCCGACCTGAACCTGCTGCGAGATCAGTGGCGCGCGGCTCGCGCACGTGTGGCGCGGGCCGACGCCGAAAGCCGGCTCGCCGCGCGCTTCGATCCGCCCGAGCCCTTGCAACGCGACAGCGCAGCCACCGAGCACATCGCCCGCGAACGCGCCGTGTTCACGGCGCACCGGCAAGCGCTGGACGAACAAGGCGCGTTGCTGCAGTTGCAGATCCAGCAGGCGCAGGCCCAGGCAGCCGCGCTCGAGTCGCAGATCGACGCGACCGTCGTGTCGGGCAAGCTGTCGGAAGAAGAGCTCGCGATCAACGAGAACCTCGCACGGCAGGGCTTCGTCCATCGCGCGCGCCTGATCGGCCTGCAGCGCACCGCCGCCGACTACAAGGGCCGCCTCGGCGAAGTGGGCAGCGAGCTGGCGTTGGCGCGCCAACGCGTGGCCGAGCTGCGTGCACGCGGTGCGCAGCTGCGGCTGAGCTACCAGACCCAGGCAACCGACGAATTGAAGGACGCGGCCAGCCGCGTGCGCGAACTCGAAGAGCGGCTGCGGCCATCGCAGGACCAGGTCGAGCGCCAGGTGGTGCGCTCCCCGGTCGACGGCGACGTGATGTCACTGCACGTGGCCGGCCCCGGCGCGGTGATCGCGCCGCGCGAGCCGCTGCTCGACGTGGTGCCGCGCCGCGAGAAGCTGGTGGTCGACGCGCGCATCGAGCCGCAGGACATCGAGCATGTGCATGTCGGCGGCGCGGCCGAGGTGCGGCTGATCTCGGCCGACACCCGGCGCACGCCGCTGCTGCCCGCCAAGGTGACTTTCGTCTCGGCCGACCGCGTGACCCAGGGCGAGACCGGCAAGGCGTGGTTCGACGTGACGGTCGAGGTGGAAGCGCAGGCGCTCAAGCAGCTGCCGTCGCTGCACCTGCAGGCCGGCATGCCGGCCGAGCTGTACGTCACCACCGGCGAACGCACGCTGTTCGAGTACCTCATGAAACCGCTGCGCTCGTTCTCGCAACGCGCGCTGCGCGAGCCGGGTTGAGGGTCCCGGCTCGTCTTCATCTTCTTGTCCCTCTCACTTCATCAGGACCATTCATGAAAACCATCACGATCCCCACTGACGACAACATGTTCACCTCCACGCTCGTCACCAGCCAGGCCATCCGCGGGACCTTCGTTCCGGGCTCGGGCGTGCTGACGGTCACCGGCGACAACACGGACAACTCCGTGATCATCAGCCGCGACGCTGCAGGGACGATCCTGGTCAACGGCGGGGCCGTGCACGTCGTTGGCGGCACGCCGACGGTGGGCAACACCCGCGCGATCCAGGCCTTCGGACTGGGCGGCGACGATGTCATCACCCTCAACGAAGCCAACGGCGCACTGCCCTCCGCCCTGCTGTTCGGCGGTGCCGGCAACGACACGCTGACCGGCGGCTCGGCCGCTGACCAGCTGTTCGGCCAGAGCGGCAACGACACCCTCTTTGGCAAGGGCGGCAACGACCTGCTGTTCGGCGGCGACGGCAACGACGTGCTGACCGGCGGCGCCGGCGACGATCAGATGTTCGGCGAGGGCGGCAACGACCGCTTCATCTGGAATCCGGGCGATGGCAGCGACCTGGTCGAAGGAGGCGCCGGCATCGACACCCTCGAGGTCAACGGCGGCAACGGGGCGGAAACCTTCACGATCACGGCCAACGGCACTCGGGTGCGCTTCGATCGCGTCACGCCCGCGCCGTTCAGCATCGACGCCGGCACGACCGAGAACATCGTGCTCAACGCCAACGGCGGCGACGACACGATCGTCGCCGGCAACGGCCTGGGGGCGCTGGTGCAGCTGACGATCGACGGTGGCGCGGGCAACGACACGATCACCGGCGGCGACGGCAACGACACGCTGCTCGGCGGCACCGGCAACGACCTGATCAACGGCGGACGTGGCAGCGACATCGCCCTGCTCGGCGACGGCGACGACGTGTTCGTCTGGAATCCGGGCGACGGCAGCGATGCGGTCGAGGGCCAGGCCGGCAACGACAGGCTGCAGTTCAACGGCTCGAACGCCAGCGAGAACATCGCCATCTCGGCCAACGGCGGGCGGGTTCTGCTGACGCGCGACGTGGGAGCCATCACGATGGACCTCAACGGCATCGAGACCGTCAACGTCGTGGCGCTGGGCGGCAGCGACCACGTCGTCGTCAACGACCTCAGCGGCACCGGCGTGGGCCAGGTGAACATCGACCTCTCCGCCACGGCGGGCACGGGCACCGGCGACAGCCTGGCCGACGTCGTCGACGTGCACGGCAGCAACGCCGCCGACACGATCCAGGTGCTGGGAAGCGCCGGCACGATCACGGTGGCCGGCACGTCTGCGGGCGTCACGCTGACCGGCGTCGAGAGCGGCGACACGCTGACCGTCAGCGGCCACGACGGCGACGACGTGATCAGCGCGTCGACCCTGGCGACCGACGTGCACCTGACGCTCGACGGGGGAGCCGGCGACGACACGATCTTCGGCGGCAACGGCAACGACACACTGCTCGGCGGGACCGACAACGACCTGGTCGACGGCGGGCGCGGCAACGATCTGGCCCTGCTCGGCGATGGCAACGACACGTTCATCTGGAACCCGGGCGACGGCAGCGACACGGTCGAAGGCCAGGCCGGCAGCGACACGCTGCTGTTCAACGGTTCGAACGCGAGCGAGAACATCGACGTCTTTGCCAACAACGGGCACGCCGGCATCTTCCGCGACGTGGGCACCGTCACGATGGACCTCAACGGCATCGAGACCATCGAGCTCAACACCCTGGGCAGCAGCGACCACGTCAGCGTCGAGGACCTGAGCGGCACCGACGTGAAGACGGTGGACGTGAACCTCGGCGTCAACGGTGCCGGCGACGGCCAGTTCGACACGCTCGCCGTAACCGGGACCGCGGCGGCCGACACCATCGTGGCGACCACCGTCGGCGCCGAGACCATCGTCTCCGGCCTGGCGGCCGAGGTGCACGTGAGCGGCGCCGACGCCGGGCTCGACCAGCTGCAGATCAACGGCCTGGCGCAGAACGACACGATCGACGCCTCCGGGCTGGACGCCGGGGGCATGACCCTCTCGGTGAATGCCGGGGCGGGCGACGACGTGATCGTCGGCAGCGCAGGCGGCGACCTGATCATCGGCGGCGCCGGAAACGACCTGGCCTTCATGGGCGCGGGCGACGACACCTTCGTCTGGAACCCGGGCGACGGCAGCGACATCGTCGAAGGCCAGGATGGCAACGACACGCTGCTGTTCAACGGCTCGAACGCCGGCGAGAACATCGACCTCTCGGCCAACGGAGATCGGATCCGTTTCTTCCGCGATGTGGGCGCCGTGACGATGGACCTCGACAAGGTCGAGCAGATCGACTTCAACGCGCGAGGCGGCAGCGACACGATCAACGTGCACGACCTGAGCGGCACCGACGCGACGCAGGTGAACATCGATCTCGCCGGCACCCCGGGCAGCGGCGTCGGCGACGGCGTCAACGATGTCGTCAACATCGACGGCACCGCCGGCGATGACGTGATCACACTGTCGATGCAGAACGGCGCGCTGGTGGTCGACGGGCTGGCGGCGCAGATCGTCATCCAGGGCTTCGATACCGGCGACCAGATCCATCTGCTGGGGCTCGGCGGCGACGACGTCATCGATGCCACCGGCGTGCCGGGCGGCGGCGCTTCGCTGGTCTTGGACGGTGGTGACGGCGCCGATGTGCTCATCGGCGGCGACGGCGACGACCTGCTGCTCGGCGGCTTGGGCGACGATGTGCTGATCGGCGGATTGGGACAGGACCTGCTCGACGGCGGCCCCGGCGACAACATCCTGATCCAGTGAGTTGGCACCGGCAGCCACGCGTTGCTCAACGGCAAGGCTAGCCGAACGGTCCCCGCGGCGCGAGTGACATGAGCTTGTTTGAGGTCGAGGCGCGTGGCATGCGCCCCACGCGTGCTGGCTGCATCGACCAAGGGGAGGCAGGCCAGGTCCTACGATGCACGCCACCCCAAGGCCACCTCCATTCATCCTGGCGCTCAACGCCGCGGGCGGGGCCGAGCGCGCCGAGTCGCGGCTTCGCTGTCGCGGCGTTGGAAGTGCCGGCACTGGCCCAGCGCAGCGCCGACGCTGCAAAGGAAATCAGGAACCTGATTGGCGCCACCGTCGAGAAGGTGGAGGTGGGCCCAAGCTCGTGGACGGCGCCGGCAAGACGATGGACGACATCGTGTCGCAGGTGAATGGCGTCTCCGATCTCATCGGCGAAATCAGCTCGGCCACCACAGGGCAAAGCCGCGGCATCACGCAGGTCAGCCAGGCCGGGCTGGTACTGCCTGCGATGCGGGCCTCACTTATGCCTACGAACCTGCTGCGCCTTCAACGTGGACGCCTGCTTTGCGGCAACGAATTGAGCGCGTTGAACTCCCGGTTGGGGTCGAGTTGAGTCCGCTGAACCTGGAAGTTAGGCAGCCGAAAGCTGTCACCTGATTTCGTGAGCGCGACAGCGGCCGCACGAGATCGTCGGTCCCGGCCAGGACCGGCCGGTCGAACGTCCAAAGTCGAGCGACTGCTTAGACTGACTGCTGACGTTCAATCGCCCCGAGTGATCTGGCGGTTCCGACCCTGAGCGGTCGTAGCGGTCTTTAGAAAGCAGACGCCCAACAGTTGAGTTGAGTGGGCCGCCTAACGATCAAGCTAACCGGCGGGCCGCGCCGATGCTGACCAATGAGAACCCGCATACCGGCCCATCGGGTCGCTGGCTTCGCGCAGCCCGGGCTGGTCCGGCTTTCGTCATCTGCCCACTCCTCCCGCAGCACCCGCCACCCTACCCCGATGTCATGGGGTCTGCGAGAAGTCAAAGGCGTTAAACAGGTTGTTGGCCGCAGCGTCTCGGGTCCCGAGGGGCGCCAAGTTCCAGCGGGTTTCGATGAACTTCAAGATCGAAGTGGTCTCATAGGTCGTGTGATCGACGAAGTGGCGTTTGGCATAGGGCGAAATAATGATAGCCGGAACGCGAACCCCTGGACCCCAGCGATCGCCCCGCGGTGGCGGCACGTGATCCCAGCGCCCGCCGGCTTCGTCGTACGTGATGATGATCACGCTGTCCTTCCAAACGGCACTGTCCTGCACCGCCTTGACCAGATTTGCCACGTACTGCTGACCTCGCAGCAAGTCCGCGTAACCCATGTGTTCGTTGTAAGCACCGGTTGGCTTGACGAAGGCCACGGCCGGCAGGTTGCCGGTCCGCAGGGCGGCAAGGAAGTCCTCAATATCTTTCAGGTGCTCGGTCCGGGCGGCTTTCCCTTCGGCGAAGGGCGCGAAGTAGTTGAAGGGTTGATGATGAAATTGGAACAGTGCTTCAGGACGACCCGCAACGGCGTCATTCCAACCGCCTGAGTACCAGGCCCAGGAAATGCCCTTTTCGCTCAGTCGGTCACCGATCGTCGGCAGCGTCAGCAGCGGCATCAGCTGGGCGGGATCCTTGATGCTCGCGGGATACGGTCGGTTCGATGAATAAACGGTATGGACCACGTAGCCGTCCGGAGTGACGGACCCATTCTTCACCACGACGCCCTGCGCGTCGAGTTGGATCACCAAATTCGCCGGTGCGTTCGGCCAGACCGGGGTGCAGGCGCAGACCAACCAAAAATGGTTGAACAGCGAGCCGTCAAACGCCGAGTGGAAGAAATGATCAGCCAAAACGTATTGCTGAGCCAGGCGGCCAACGGGCAAGTCGGTCGCGTCATAGTAGCTCATCGCCAACCCGCCGTTCTCGCTCCAGGCTACGAACCCGTCCATTCGGCCGCCGTTGATTTGACGCTCCTGCTGAAGGGCACGATTCACAATGTCGCCGATTTTCTGGTCAGGCGGAGCGTATCGCGACGCGTCGTACGGAGCTACGGGTAAAGCCGCTGGGAATCGAGGGTCGGGGACCGGCGGATTCTTCGACGTATCGAGCGGCTGCGGAAGTGTTGTGTACGGCGTTCCGTCCTTCTTCATCTGCCTGATGCGCTCACCCGCGTTGGCGATGCCATCCGCGCCGGGAAACTTGCCGTACAGACCGTCGAAGCTCCAATTCTCCTGATAGATCACGATGACGTGCCGGATCTTCTCGAGCCCAGAGGGCTGCCCAACGCTACGTGAGTCTGCCGGGAGGGGGGCGGTGCAACCTGTAACAAGCAGCAGGGCCGCGAAACAGGACCAGACTGCTACTGTCATAACGCACCCCCGAGAGCAGAACGAAAAGATGAGACCGAGATTTCTGCTATGAACTTGGATTTCCGATTTGACGCATGTGCTCGCTCCTCTCAAGTTGCTCCGGGGGCCACGCGACGACTCGCCCGCGACGCTTCGTCCCTCAATGAGGTCAAGTGCCACGCGAGTCGCTCGATGCACCCAAGGATATGCCCATACAGGCGCTGCGACCAGTGATTCTCGGCCAGCTTGCATGTCGGGTCCCATATGAATACACGCCGCCATCACGGTCTAACGAAACAAGCTAACCGGCGGCCCGCTGCCGGGCGCAGCCCGCATGCGGGACGTCCGCGTTAAGCGACGGGTTAGGCGCGCGGAAGCCAGCCATGGATGACTCCGCCGATGATTGGACCGCCGATGGCGCCGACAACAAGTACAGGCGCGTACGCTTTAGTGATGATTGCGCTGGGGAGGCTGAGCAGCAGGCCAAAAGTCAGGCCTGTGGCCCAGCCCGGCCATGGAAGTTGGACGCAGCCGATGACAACACCGATGGCGAAGCGATCCACAAACGCCGCGCTCAGCGCGACTGACTTGTCCGGGAACGACATCGGCAACATCATCGCGACCGATGCAAAACCGAAGACGAGACCGGCGGCAATCCTAGTAGAACATTGGACATCGTATGGGCGGTCCTGTTTGGATTCAGCCCATGGCCCGCCATTGCCCGTGAGAGACTGCTTTAGAGGACGAGGCGCTATGACTGGTTGTGGCCGCGACCGCCACTTCGCGGATCGCTCTCGAACGGAAGCTCCCGCTGCACAGCTGCCGCTCAGCTGGAAGCCGTGAACGGCTGCAAGGGGTCGAGTTGAGTCCGCTGAACCGGGAAGTTAGGCCCGAACGCTG
>JBGQEX010000030.1:0-35645 GCA_041496605.1 Piscinibacter sp. | reverse complement strand
GAGATGTGGGTGCGACACGTGTCGCCGTCAGCCGCGCGTTATGCGGCAGGTCGTAGACGGTCAAGCTCTTTCTTGCCTTGTCACATTCAACAATCAGAATATTGGAGGTTGAAGCTGTGACCTGCTGAACGACCAGCAGCTGCCTACCTGGACATGCGCGATGGGTGACTGTCGGGTGTGAAGCTCTGGGGACGAAGTACCCTTCCGAAGGATGGTCCACCTTGGCGACAAGGATGGGATCAACACTGCCAGCAGCCGCGCGGTGTGGGGACGAGGCAAATTCCGCATGCGCAATATAAGTGAACTGTCATTTAATCCTCGTCACGACTATTGGGCCAAAGCTGCTGTCAGGCCCTAACCAAAAGGTACGTAGCCGGTTGTTCCTCTCCACATTGGGGGCACGTCGTCGCAAGCGCTACCGGGGAAGAGACAGGCGCTAAACGGTAGGCCCGGGCGTATTCGGGTCGGCAAGGATGGGAACGTGGTAAGCCCGATTCTTCGCCTTGATTCCAGCACATCGGAATCAAGGCAGGCTAACCGTGAGGGAGGCTGTTGAAGAAGCGGGTATGGGATCGCGGAGTAAGCGAATGGCGGTCCGTAATCGATCGCATAGGGGTTCAAGATTTGCCCCGACCTGAAAGGGTGCAGACTTCCGCGGGGTGCGTCTGTCGCAGACCAATATTTGAGGTTCGATGTAGGGAAGCTTGGCAGAAGCTGCCTTGTGCAGTTCAGCGCCCTCACCTCATCCGTGAGAGGAACCGACGATACGACGTGTGCGAAGGGCTCGTGCTGTATGGCGAGACCGGCATTTCATAAAGATGCTTCATGACGTGCTTGAGCCGTATGCGGTGAAAGTCGCACGTACGGTTCTTAGGGGAGAGGGCAGCAGAGATGCTGCCCTCTTACCCGACCGCGGTGACGGTGGTCTGAGCATCGCTGTTGCCGCCCCTTTCGGTTGGCGGTGCGCTATGAGCCAGACCATGGCTCCGTTTCCACATCCGCCGAAAGGTCGAGGCCGATCCGTCCCGGCCGCGCTTCATCGTCACCCAGCGCGGCGCCAGGTACTTGTTCGATGCGACAGTCCAGACGGTGAGGTAGTTTTGCGACATGCTCACACGCGGGTTAGCCATCATTCATTGATGTGAGCCCTCATCGCAAACTCATCGCAAGTATGGCGAGCCATCCTTGTGCACGAAGGTCCACTCTCCGCCGACCAGCAATGCCTTGATATCGTCATCTGGGTAGCTCCCTTCGTCCCCGGGCGTTCTATCGCCGATTTCGAGATAGGCAACCTCTTCCGTCGTCTCGTTGATAAGGCGGTGGCTGTTGCCCGTGCCCGCCTTGAACCCCGCGCACATGCCCGGAGACAACTGAGTTCGACCTTCATCGGTGTGCAGTGTCGGGTGACCCTGCAGGATGTAGACGAACTCATCTTGTTTCGTATGGGCGTGTCGTAGCGCCGAGACGGCGTTCGGGGCCAAGCGGGTCAGATTGACTCCGAAGTTGGTGAGACCGAATAGATCGCCAAGCGGGTGCTTCAGTCTCCCTGCCATTCGGGACGCAAACGGTTCCGGATAGTTCGTTTGCTTGACTCGCGCCGGTGAATCAGAAGCATTGATCGCTGTCGGGTAGGTGTGCTCGGGCATGTGGGTCTCCCGAATGGAAATGATGGCTGACGAATGACGCAGCCTGCGTCAGGGCGACTTCGCGTAGGTGATCCGCTTCGTGACTGGCGGCTGTCCATCGACGGTCAACGTCACGCTGACGATCGACGGCTGCTCCACCTCGAGGTGTCGGGCGCTGATGGCAATCATGCCATTCGTGGTGCTCAACTGCGCGACCGAGTCGTCGCTCAGCGAGACGGTGTACCGCTCGGCGTAATTGCCATTGCGCGGTGGCACGTATTCGCACCGCAACGCAGTGGCGCAATACGGCTCCACGCCGGCCACCGGTGACAGTGCGCTCGGCCCACGCAGTACCACGATGGCGTGCAATGTCTGGTAGCCGGCGCCGCGGACTGGAACGAGTTCGAAGGCTTCCCTGTGCCAGCCGTTGTGGTCGACCAAACGGATGTCATAGACGGCAGGCGCCGGCAGATGGGCCGTCCCGCGCGGCAGTGCCACACCCTCGATGGCAGCGCCCGAGGCACCGACGGGTGACGCATCGGCGGCCGATGCTGCGAACGCCGTCACGCGCTCTTGGGAGTCGGCGGCCGCGGCAGCCATCGGTGTCTCACCGATGTCCGGCGCGCCGCCGCAGGCCGACAGCGCCATCACCGCCGTCAAGATCAGACCGACCTGCACCGCTCCGTGGCCGGTCGACCACCTAGCGCCGCAGGTCCTGATGTGTTGGCACCGTGCCATGCTCGATCGTTCTTCGCTTCGCCTTCAACGGTCCGTGTAGAAGAAGTAGTCGGCTGTGTAGTGCACAAACGCCTCATGACCGACGTCTGCTGCAGCAGTGCAGCCCGTCGCCGGCGCGACCCCTCCAGCGGTGTTTATCCGCTGGATGAAGGTGGTCTTGGTGAGCGTGTCGCCGCCGGTGGGCCCGTTTTCGGTTCCCGGTTTCGTGACCGTCAACTTGACCCAGGGAACGGCACCGAGTGCGACGAAACTGGCGTCGGTGGACGAATCACCATCGTTGACATGGGCCCAGACGGCGCTCGAGTCCCGCGAGTGCCGCCACGTGGGGCGAATCGTTCCATTCTCGAACGGGTTGGGGCTGAAGAAGTGCGTCGTGACTTGCTTTTCGTCGTCGCTGAACAGGGTGGCCTGCGGCGTGAAAAGCACGAACTTGACGCTATCGCCTGAGGGCAGGCAGACGTAGTTCTGAGTGCCGACAGCGTGGCCCACGAAGAACACATTGTTCCCCGCCGGCACCTTAATGTTGAATGGTACGTTGGGGGTGGGAATCCCTCCGGCGCGGGCTCCCTGAATTCCGATCGTTGCGAGCAGCAGCAGTGCAACGGTAGCGCGGGCAAGTTTCATTTCAATTCCTTCAGACAGCATGAGAGAGGTGGTGGCACAGCAGTGCCGGTGGCAGGGCTTGTCGCCCTATTAGCGTTACCGTCGATTCGATTGAAAAATTCCGTCCCGCGCCGATACCAACGGGCCGGCAAGTGTTTCGACCCGAGCGCTATGGGCCTTCAGCGTCTTGTGCGCGTCCGGCGCGGCTGTCTGGGGCGGCCAGCACGGCGTGCAATCGACGCAATTGGCCTTCGAGGCTGCCGTCGTAGCGCCCCGAGGCCGCTTCGATCACACAACCGCCCAACTCGAGCGAATCATCGGGGACGAGTTTCAAACCAAGCCACCGGATTCGGAGGTCCTGGTCTGGCATGAGTTGGCGAAGCGTTTTCACGTCTCGCGAGTGCAGCCGAGCAGTCGCAATCACGTCTGCACGCAACTGGGCGCACATGTGCTCCACCAAGCCCATCAAGAATTCCGGCGATGGGCGATTGCGGCCCACAAAGCGGCACACTGCTGCGAATGCCACCTCGCCCACGCTGGACTCCAGCTTCGACAAAGCGCCTTGGTGAGCCAGCTCCATCGCGGACATCGCGCGGTCCACCATCGACTTGAACTTCTCATTGGCCCGCGCAAGTTCCTCGGCCGCAGCAGCCCTCGCCTCGGCCATTCCGGCCGCATGACCATCGGCCCGCGCGCGCTCCCGCTCGCTGTCGTAGAGCTCTTGCATTTGCGACCTCAATTCGGATCGGACCCGCTTGTCGATCTCGTCTCGCAAAGCGTCGGGCGTGCCTTGCGGCGCCGCCTGCGGCGTCGCCGCCGTGCCATTCAGGGTCGACCGGGTCGGGGGGGCTTCACCGAACCGCATGCCAAATGGCGCGACCTGCGCGTGTCACTCCCGCCCGGCGTGACTCAATGCAGCTCGTTCGCCCTGACCACGGGCATCGCGTACTCGAGGCCAATCGTCGCGCGAGCGAAGAAGTAGTTGTTCCTGGCTCGTTCGCTGATGGCGTCAAGGTCGACGTGACCTTCGCGGTCGCACGGGAAGGCGAGCGCGCGTCCCTCCTGAAACAGCGATTGGAACCGGATCTCGAATCCGGTCGCTGTTTGCGTCGAAGAAGTCTGCAACATGCTCGTCTCCTGCGGTCGGCACGACACCGTGCGGCGGGTGGAGGTCTCTCTGGCCTCATGTGTAATACCCCCGCGCCGACCGGAAAATTCCGACCTGTGCCAGTGCCACCGCAACAAACCATGGCTTCGACAGGATCAAGGGATAAGCGGCGGCCTCAGTGCCCGCCGCCGAGGTAGGCGGCCTTCACCGCCGGATCGTTCTTCAGCCTCTCGGCCGGACCGTGCACCGCGATGCGGCCGTTCTCCAGCACATAACCGTAGTCGGCGACGTTCAGCGCCGCGGCGGCGAACTGCTCGACCAGCAGCATCGTGACGCCTTCGGCGCGCCACCGGCAGATGATTCGAAACACCTCGTCGACGAGGATGGGCGCGAGCCCCATTGACGGCTCGTCGAGCAGCACGACCTCGGGATTCAGCATCATCGCGCGCGCCATCGCGAGCATCTGCTGCTCGCCACCCGACAAGGTGCCTGCGAGCTGCAGGCGCCGCTCCTTGAGGCGCGGGAAATACTCCATCGCGCGGTCGAGGTCGGCCGCGATGTCGCCCTTGGGGCGGGACCCGGTGAAGCGCGGAAACGCGCCGAGCAGCAGGTTGTCGGCGACGCTCATCGTCGCGAACACACGCCGGCCCTCGGGTGAGTGCGCGAGGCCGAGCTTGGCGATGTGGTGCGACTCGCGGCCGGTCACGTCCTGCCCGGCCAGCATGACCTTGCCTTCACGCGGGGCGATCATGCCCGAGATGGCGCGCATCGTCGTGGTCTTGCCGGCGCCGTTGCTGCCGATCAGCGTGACGACCTTGCCCTTGGGCACCTCGAGCGAGATCCCGTGCAGCACTTCCACCTTGTTGTAGCCGGCGTGCAGGTTGGTGATCGACAGCATGGCCTGGTCTCGCTTCGTGTCGTCAAGCGGCTGCCCGCGCGATCGCGTCGCCGCCGAGATAAGCCTCGATGACCTTCGGATCCGCCTGCACGGCCGCCGGCCGGCCTTCGGCGATCTTCTGGCCGAAGTCGAGCACCGTCACGACGTCGCAGATCGACATCACAACGTCCATGTGGTGCTCGATCAGCATGACCGTGATGCCGTGCTCGCGAATCTTCTGGATGATCGCGATCAGTTCCTTGATGTCGGGCACCGTGAGGCCGGCAGCCGGCTCGTCGAGCAGCAGCAGCTGCGGGTTCAGCGCCAGCGCGCGGGCAATCTCCAGCAGGCGCTGCTTGCCGTAGGGCAGGTTGCGCGCCTCGTCGCCAGCCAGCGCGTCGAGGCCGACGAAGCGCAGCAAGGCGTGGGCGCGTGTCGCCGCCTGCAAGTTCTCGCGCCGGTAGCCCAGCGTATGCAGCGCCACGTCGACCAGGTTGCTCTCGAAGCTGTGGTGCAGGCCGACCAGCACGTTCTGCAGCGCCGTCATCTCACCGAAGAGCTGCACGTTCTGGAACGTGCGCGCGATGCCCGAGAGCGCGATGTCCGACGCGGTGCGGCCGACGATCGATGCGCCCTTGAACGCGATGCTGCCGTCAGTCGGGACGTAGATGCCGGTCAGCACGTTCATCATCGTGCTCTTGCCGGAGCCGTTGGGCCCGATCAGTCCGTGGATCGTGCCGCGCTGGATCTTCAGGTCGACGTCGCTGAGCGCCTTGAGCCCGCCGAACTGCATCAGCACGCCCTTGGCGACCAGCATCTCCTGCGGCGCGGCCTGGCGGCCGGTGGAGAGCGCGTTGTCCACGCGCGGCAGCCTGCCCGCCGCCTCGGCGTCGGCACGGTCATGCCCCTGCATATTCAGCGTGTTGCGCACGAAGCCGACGATGCCGTCCTGCAGGTAGTACACGACGAACAGCGTGATCAGGCCGAAGATCGACAAGCGCCAGTCGGTCATCGTCGTCAACGCGAAGGACAGCACGGCCAAGCCGATGCTGCCCGCCACCGGCAACGCGACCTTGCGCGGCGTGGCCTTGCCCCACGCCACAAAGGCCACGCCGCCGACCGTCGCCAAGACCGAGATGCCCAGCGACACGTGGCGGAACAGCTCGATGTCGTCGAGCAGCTTGGGCAGCATCACGATGATGGCCGCGCCCAGCAACGCGCCGCTGCGGGTCTTGCGCCCGCCCATGATGATGGCAAGCAGGAACAGCACCGTGAGCTCGAAGTTGTAGGTGTTGGGCGAGATGTACTGCTCGGAATACGCATACAGCGAGCCGGCGAGACCGGCCATGCCGGCGCTGATGACGAACGCGTAGACCTTGGAGCGGTACACCGACACGCCCATGCAGTCCGAGGCCACCGGGCTCCCGCGCAGCGCCTCGAAGGCCCGGCCCAGGTGCGAGCGCAGGATGCGATCCACGACGATCAGCGACGCGACCAGCAGCAGCGCGACGAGCCAGAAGAACTCGCGTTCGTCGAACCGGTGGCCGAACAGGACCGGCTTCGCGAGCTTGATGCCCATCGGCCCGCTGGTCAGGAAGCTCATCTCGTTGATGAGGATCTGGATGATGGTGCCGAACGCGAGCGTCACCATCGCCAGGTAGGGCCCGGTGACTCGCAGCGCCGGCAACGCCAGCAGGGCGCCGAAGACCGCCGTGACGGCGAACGGCGCGCCCATCTGGGCGAACAGCACGCCGGCGGTGTAGGCGCCGATGCCGAACAGGCCGGCGTGGCCCAGCGACACCTGGCCCGTGTAGCCGACGACGATGTCCATCCCGAAGAGCAGGATCGCGTAGATCATGATCGTCTCGAGCAAGTGGATGTAGTACGGGTTGTCGGCGACCAGCGGAAATGCCACCAGCATGGCAAGGCCGACGACGGCGATGGCAACGTGCGATCGCTTCATGCTCAGACTTTCTTCATCGCGGGCTTGCCGAACAGGCCGGCCGGCTTCAGCGCCAGCACGATCAGCAGCAGCACCAGCCCCGGCACGTCCTTGTAGCCGGTGGCGAGGTAGAAGCCGGTGGTCGTCTCGGCCACGCCGAGGATGACGCCACCGAGGATGATGCCCATGCCGCTGGTCAAGCCGCCGATGATCGCCACCGCGAAGGCCTTCAGGCCCAGCACGGCGCCCATCGTCGCGCCGGTCAGCGTGAGCGGTGCGATCAGCACGCCCGCAAAGGCGGCGCTCATCGACGACAGCGCATAGGAGAACGTGATGACCATGCCGGTGTCGATGCCCATCAGCTTGGCGGCGTCGCGGTCGTTGAAAGTGGCGACCACCGCCTTGCCGTAGATCGACCGGCGGTTGAACACCTCGACGGCAGTCATCATCGCCACCGCGCCGACAACGACCAGGATCTCCATCGGCAGCACGTTGGCGCCGAGGAAATGGATCGGCGACTCCGGCAGTGGCGACGGGAACCTCAGGTCGTCGCGGCCCCAGATGTTTTCCGCCACGTTCTTGGCGATGATGCCCAGCGCGATGGTCGACATGATCCAGCCGAACTCGCTCTTGATCTTGATGGCCGGCCGCACGCCGATGCGTTCGACGAGCGCGCCCTGTGCGGCGCCGAACAGGCACACCAGCCGAACCATCAGCCAGTAGTTGATGCCCAGGCCGACCAGCGTCAGCCCGACCAGGGCACCGAGCATCAACGCGTCGCCCTGGCCGAAGTTCAGGGTGTCGGAGGTGGCAAAGGTGAGCTGGTAGCCGAACGCGATGACGGCGTAGATCATGCCCAGTGCGATGCCGCTGAACAGGAGTTGAGTCAGGATCTGCATGGCCGAAGCCCTTCCCACGATTTGCCGTATCTGCGCGGCCCAAGAAGACGCCGCCGCGGCATTCCCGCGGCGGCGTCATGTCGGGTGCTCTCTATTTCTTCATCGTGGTCAGCGCTCCCTTGGCATTGGGATCCTTGATTCGCACCTCGGACGCCTTCTGCATGTCCTCGGGGTAGGCATAGACCACCCGCCGCGCCTTGACTTCGCCGAACACCGGGATGTTGGCGGTGATCGCCTCGTGGTCGCCCTTGGAGAACGGCTTGCTGTAGGTCGTCACCACTACATCCACCGGCGTCTTCAGGTCTTCCAGGGCAGCCTTGACCTTGGGGCCGTCCGTCGTGCCGGCCTGCTTGATTGCGGCGGCGAGCAGGTAGACCGAGTCGTAGCCCTGCGCCGCGGACACGGGTGAATCGATGCGGTTGTTCTTCGGCTTGAAGGTGCGCAGGTAGTTGATGATGAAGGACTGCCGCTTCGGCGTCGTCGGCTCCTGGATGAAGGTCTGCGGCATGCGCGCGCCTTCGCCGCCGGCACCGGCGTTGTCGATGTAGTTCGCCATCGACAGCGTCCAGCTGCCGATCATCGGCACCTTCCAGCCCAGCTTGGTCATGCCGTTGGCGATCTGCGCGAGCTCGGGGCCGATGCCGTAGGTCAGCACCGCCTCTGCGCCCGCCTACTTGGCCTTCAGCAGCTGCGCCGTCATGTCCACATCCTTGATGTTGAACTTCTCGACCGCCACCGGCTTGACGCCCTTGAGCGCCAGCGCCTTCTCCAGGTCTTCGCGGCCGAGCTGGCCGTAGTTGGTCGAGTCGGCGAGGATCGCGACCTTCCTGAAGCCGCGGCGGGTGATCGCCTCCTCAACGACCATGGGTGCCTGGATGCTGTCGTGCGCCGCGTTGCGGAAGATGTAGTTCTCCGGCTGGTCGTCAAACTGGTAGGTGACGAGCGAGCCCGTGGCCACGTTGTTCATCACCGGCATCTTTGCTTCCTGGTAGAAGCGTTGCGACGCGAGGGCCACACCGGTGTTGATGTAGCCGACGGTGGCCGCCACCTTCTCCTTGTTGATCAGTTCCTGGGCGATCTGCACGCCGCGCTCGTTCTTCGCCTCGTCGTCGCGCTCGACCAACATGATCTGGCGGCCGAGCACACCCCCGGTCTTGTTGATCTCGTCGGCAGCCAGGCGGACGCCGTCGCGCATGCTCACGCCCATCGAGGATGAGCCGCCGGTGAAGGGGCCGTCCACGCCAGAGCAACGACGGACAGTTTCAGTGTCACGTTCATGAGGTGACTCCTGTGGCGCGCGGATCAGAACGAGTACTGCGCAGAGGCCTGGAGGCGATTGAGGCTGCCCTTCTGACCGTTCTGGATCTCGCGCGTGGCGCGGATGTATTCGAGGCCCATGTTGGCCTGCGCAACAGGGCTCCAGATCAGATTGACGTGGGCCGAATGGGCGGCCCGGTTGACACTGCCTGCGGTGCCGATTGGATTGGCGGAACGAAGACCGGACATGGAGATCGTGGAGCGCAGATTCGCGTTCCAGGCATGGCGGTAGGCAGCCATCGCAAGCCATTGGTTCGGCAGCACGATGTGTGAGCTGCTGTCGAGGATCGCGTCCGTGAAGAAGCCAACGGAGTAGCGGCCGATCGCGTTGCCGTAGTAGGCCGCGAAGCGAACGTCATCCTTGCTCAAGACGGGGACGACACCGGTCACGCCGATGACCCCGCCCCACTTCTGGTCCACGCTGGCAGGAGCCGTTGCGGAGTCGACGCGAAGCTGTCGCGCCATCGCACCGAGCGAATAGCTGCCCAACGACGTGTTGAACTTGATGTTTCCAACGATGTCGGGATACCGGTCGTCATCGGCTCGAAATGACGCACCCGTGGTCAACGAAGCAACGGTCTCCGGGTTCTCCAGCGCCACGGCCCATTGCCCGCCGGAGAACGGCTGAGTCCACCGGGCCTGGGCCTGGCGCACGAAGATCACTCCCGCTTCACCGCCGAAGTCCACGGTTTCCGGGTAGGCCGCAACGTCGAAGAGCGTGGTCCACGTTTGGCCGACCAGCAAGTTGCCGAGCGTTCCGTAGGCGTGTCGGACGCGCAAGCCATGCGAGTTGCTGACGCTTTCGTTCCCGCTGAGGGCGCCGCCGAACAGGTCGAATTCCATGAAGGTCGTCAGCTCACCCAGACCCGTGGGTGTGCTGGTCTTGAGGTTGAAGCGCGACTGCCGCGCATGCATGACGATCTGGTAGCGCTCGTTGGCCCCCGCCGTGGGGCCGACCGGGACATTGCCGGCCTCGTATTCCTGGTCGGCGGTGCTGCCCACGCCCGCACTTCGGCTGCTGGCGATGGCGTCCAGCTTGACGTAGCCACCCAGCGTGACTGACGTGTCCGAACCCGGCAGCTTGAACGAGCCCTTGGTGGCACCACCCGTCACGACGTTCGAGGGAGTGGCGGCGGGCTGTGCTGCGTCGGCGGCTTTCTTCTGCTCGAGCTCAGCGACCTTCTTCGAGAGCGAATCGATCTGGGCTTTCAGATCCTGCATCGGATCTGCGTGCGCAGCGGTGGTCAGCCCGATCGATGCAGCCGCGACGGCAGCATGCAGTGCGTTGAGTCTCCAGGTCTTCGTCATTCGCGTTCCTCGTTGGATCGGTTGTGGTCTGTCGGAAAGGCAGGACTCGCGGTGTCAGGGACACGCGGGCCTTCTTTGCAGTACCGAATGCGATCGCACGAAATTCCGGCGCCGGCTTTGACCTTGGAACGTGCCGGGAGATCGGGAATAAAACCGGCGAAGCGGCGGTCCGCGAACCGCCGCGCGCCTGGCCGGACGAGAACGAAGATCGGTGCGGGCCGACGGAACGCGTCAGCGCATCACCGCATTGGGTTCGGACGAGGGCGACCGCGCTTGTGTGGCGTCCATGCCGCGCGCTTTCGCATAGCGCTGCGGATACAGCTCGTTCAACTTCAGCCCGAGCTCGCCGCCGGCAATGATGTCGCCGGTGCGGATGCCCTCCGCGGTTTCGGCCTTGACCTGCTCCCGAGACTTTCCGGCGACCACGGCGACGGGCGGGTAGCGGTTCGGAAACGCTTCATTGGCCTTCATCCCGAGCTCGCCGATGGCGATCACGTTGCCGGTTCGCACGGCTTCGGCCAGCTCGGCCTTGACTTGCTCACGCGTGCGGCCGGCCTGCGCATCGGGCTTGGGGTAACGTTGCGAGAACAGCTCGTTGAGCATCAAGCCGGAGTCGCCGTTGGCGGGAATGTTCCCGGTTCGAATCGCCTCGGCCAATTCGGCCTTGACTTGTTCTCGCGTCATCGTGGTTTGGGCGTTCGCTCCGTGGACTGCGATCGTCGTGAGCAGCAAGAGTGCAACGGTAGTGCGGGCAAAGTTCATTTCGGTTCCTTCAGGGTTCAGCAGGGAAGTAAGACGCCACGACGTGTGCCGTTGGCGTGGGCTTGTCGGGCCTCATGAGCGATACCGCCGCGTCGATCGACAAATTCCGTGGTGCGCCAATGCCAGCGCGGCAGCAAGTGGTTTCGAACCGATTCGGGAATAACGACGGGCGCTTGCGGGTCTAGAGAGACACGCAACACTTTCTTGGAGCGTGGAATGCGACGTCAGGACATTCGACTTCTCGCCATGGCAAGACAAGGCGACTCGGCGTCGCGTCTCGAAGCGGGCCGTCGCTACTTGGCCGGCGTTGACGGCTTCCCGCGTCACATCAAAACCGGGATCAGCTATCTGACCGATCCCAGCGTGGTTGATCTGCCCGCGGCGGCGCGGATCATCGCCGAGGGTCTGGCGCTCGAGGACATCGTTCTCCAGCAACAGCAAGGCGCGCTGGGTCGCGCGGCACTCTCGGGAAGTTCCGCTGCGCGAGTCAAGCTGGCGGCATGGCTGCTGGTGCGATATGGCCGCGTCGAAGAAGGCACGCGCTGGCTTGAATCAGCGGGTGACTCGCAGGCGGCTCGAGATGCGCTCGCTGTGCTGCGGGATGCTCCAGCGCTTGATCGACTGCCGAAAGTGCTTCGAATTCTGGGCGCATCCGGCGATCTCGACGGACTGGCCGTCGCAGTGATCGCGACTCGCGACGCGCTGGCCCAAGGCGACAGCGAGCAGGTCGCTGCTGGCTTGCAAACGGCCCTGGCCTTGACAACGAATCTGTCGGCGGAGCTTGTCACGTTGGTCGCCGACGCGATCAAGCTTGCAGAGCGGAAGTCACGCCCGCTCGGCGCGATCGATCCAGACGTGATCGAGCAAACGCTGGACCGGAGCATCAGCCAGGGCGATCGCGATGCGTCCTACACATTGGGTCGAGCGCTCTGCGGAATTCCATGCGGAACACTGAGCCCGAGCGCGTTGACGGCGAGTCCGAATCTGCGCAAAGGCGTGGCCTTGCTGCTGCGCGCGGCGGATGCCGGTTGTGACGACGCCTGGCTTCATCTGTACCGCCTCCACGGTGATCACCGCTTGTCGGTGGCCAACCCGCAGATGGCTCGCTTCTGTCTGGAGAAGGCCGCGCTCGCGGGCCAACCCGAGGCACAGCGTCGGTTGGGCGCGCTGATGCTTCGGGCCTCTGATTGCCTGGCCGACACGGAGCAAGCGATTCAATGGCTGCATCGCGCGGCCAATGCGAACGACGTGCATGCCCGGACCTTGCTGAGCTCACTGGTTCTTCCACTGGAGGGCTGCGACGACGACGCATCGTGGGCGGCAGGATTGGTGGAACGGGAGGACCCCTGGCTCGCTCTCCGCCTGCGGCTGTCACGACACTTCGGACTGACCAAGCTGGAGGCCTTGTGTGTCGATCCGGCGCAGGGCCTGAGGCCCTGGGGACTGGTGGTCGGGATGAACCCGTTCACCACGCAGACTCGCTTGTCGGCCGCGCGCGCGATTCCTGCAACCTCCCCCACCGCCACGGAAGTTGCGAAACAAGCCGCATCGTTCTTTGGCCGAGAGAGCCCCCTCCAAGTGACGTTCGAAGGTGACATGCGTCGCCGCTCACTGCGCCAGCTTCGATTGTTCGAGCGCCACGGCCTGAAAGAAGCCATGTTCTTTGCGAACGCCACGTCGACAACGCTCGAGTCTCTTCGCCTCGGGCCCAAGTGGGCCTTCAGGGCGAAGGAGGCGTTGCAGATGGCACTGGCGGCATGAGATGGAACAGCGCCGCATCCTCGAGAATGCGGCGCTGCCACCTTGCCACGTTAGAACGAGTGGCGCACTCCGACTTCCACGCCGGCCGAATTCTTGCCCGCAAGCGGGGTGGGATTCTTGTCGACTGCAATCGCGGAAGCACCCTTGTTGGTCACCTGAACCACGTTGGTGTAGATGGCCGTGCGTTTGGAAAGGTTGTGCAGATAGCCCAAGGCCACTTGCCTGGCGTCGTTGGGATCCGTGTTGATCCCCGCAGCGCTCTTGCCTGACAAGTTGGAGTTCACGTAGGAGGCACGCACGAGACCGCGACCCACCGGAACCTGGGCGCCGATGTAGATGTTCGTGGCCTTCAGAGCGGCGAACTTCAACTGTTGGTAGTAGCCAGAGACTTTGACAGGGCCGAAGTCGTACGAGGCACCCGTCTCAATGGTCTTGAACTTGTCATCGCCCGCCACCGGCGTCACCGTCGTCTGACCGACGGTCACCGAAACGTCGACGCGCCCGGCTGCATAGCCGGCACGCCCAGCCGAGTACTTCCTGCCGCTGATCCCCTCGCCGGCTGCCACTCCCGCCTGGCCGTAGAACCCGCCAAGACCCTCGGGCGTGAAATAGACGATCTGGTTGTCGGCGCGCACGCCCGTGTCGCGTGTCGTGCCAAGAGACGAGTCGAACTTGGCGACGCCCGAAAGGCCGATGTCGGACCAGACGTCGTAGGCGTAGTAGCCGAGGTAGGTCACCGTGTAGTCACGCCCCAAGCGCACTTCCCCGAGCTTCTGAAACAGGCTCACCGTCGCGCGCCGATTCCACAAGCGAGTGGCATCTGACTGAACTCCTGTGTCGGGGGTGAACCCCGTCTCGAGCTGAAAGCCAGCCTTCAGCCCGTCGCCCAACTCCTCCGTTCCCTTGACGCCGAGGCGGCTGGTGTTGTTGCCGTTGGAGCTGAGCGATTTGACGCTCAGGTCGCCGTTCTTCACGTCACGCACGCCGACATCCAGGAGGCCGTACAGCGTGACCGTTGACTGGGCTGCGGCCGATGCAGAGATGACAGCGAGCCCCGCCAATGTTGCGAACTTCTTCATGCACTTCCTTTTGAAAGGTTGATTTGAGTGATCCGTTTGCCTTGCTTCGGGCCCATGGGCCCGTTATGAATACCGACGCTGCGATCACAAAATTCCCGCGTCACTGAATGCCAGCGCGAGTCCAGTGGCTTCATTCGCATTCGGGAATAACGCGGCGACGTCCTTGGTCTATTCAGAACGAAGTCGTCATCAATGCCGACCAGGGACGGATCGATGGAATCAAGGTTTGAGGTGGAGGTCTTGAGTGCCTTCGTGGACGAAGCGCTGGACCTGCCACGTCGATTGCTCGTCGCTCAACGCATCAACACAGACCCTGGGCTTCGCGCGCAAGTGCAGGGTCTCAGGGCTTTGCGTTCGACCATTCGCGTTCATGCCGAGCGATACACGGCGCCTGCACGTCTGACCATGCGCACCCGGGAAGTGGGAACGCCTCGCACGCCCAAGCGCGCTCTGGTTGCCGCCATCGAATGGCATCGATGGTTCGAGTGGCGGCCGCTGGCGATGGGGCTGAGCATCGCGGCCGTAGCCGCCTCAGGGCTGAACTTACTTCTGTGGCAGCCCCAACACACGGAGCACCTGATGCAGGCCGCGATCAGCACGCACCTGCAAGCGACATCCGGTCAACGTCTCGTCGATTTCGCGTCTTCGGATCGACGCGAACTCGAGCCGTGGCTGGCGGCAAGGCTTTCCTTTGCGGCGCCGGTTGCGGTGCCCAACCGCGCGGAAGTCGCGCTTGTCGGTGGACGGGTAGACAACCTGGAGGGCCGCTCGGTCGCTGCGCTTGTGTACCGCTTGCGCGAGCACCTTGTCGACACCTTCATCTGGCCTACCTCCGATGGCGACACCGCGATCAGCACCGCCTCGCTTCGCGGATTCAATGTCAGCCATTGGTCGCACGCCGGCTTGCGCTACTGCGTTGTGTCGGACCTGCCCCGCAGCCAACTCGTGAGCTTTGCCGTGGGCCTCGAACGAGGCAGCGAGGAGCCCTGAAGGGATGGCCTTGTTCGGCCGCGATCACGCGTACGCAACGCGTGGCATCGGCATGTGGCCTCTGGCCGCATGCCGGTCTTAGCGCTTCGGCTTGGGCGAGAAGGCGATGCAGTGACCGTGCGGGTTGATGGCTCCCTCGACGATCTTGCAGGTTCCGGGGTCATTGGCTGACTTGCCCGGCACGTATTGACTGCAGTCGTCGCAGTCCTTTCCCTCCACCTTGCCGGCGTCGGTGTACTTCACGGACTCCTTCGACAACTTGGTCGATTGCGAGAGTGCGCTGCCCGCCATCACCACGATGGCGATGCCGGCGCCGGCATTGAGTCCGAATCTGAGCGCATCGCGTCGGGAGGCGCATGCCGTCTTGTCTTGATCCATGTGTGGGTACCTCGTCTCAGGTCACGATCAGCGTCCCGATCATGTCTTCATGGCCGGAGCCACAGAAGACATCGCAGAGGAACGTGAACTTGCCCGTCTTGTCGGGTGTGAGGCTCAGCGACGCCACCTTGCCCGGCATGATGTCGGTGCGCAGATTGAAGTCGGCCAGGTTGAATCCCATCAGCACCTCCGGCGCGGTGAATTGCAAGGTCACGGTCTCGCCCTGCTTGACGTGGATCTCGCCCGGCACGAACTCGAACTTCTTCGCGACGACCTTGATCACCCGCGCCTTCGGCTTGGCCGATGCAAGGACCGCCACCGTGCTCAGCGCAATCGCTCCAGCTGCACATATCAGTGCTCGCCTGCGTGAATCGGTACCCATGGCTCAGGCCTTCTGCACCGGCATTTCGGTGATGGCGTACTCGGCCGTCTTCGGCTCCGCCTCGACTTCGCGGAAGCCCAATCCGCGATACGGCTGCGCCGGGTCCCAGGCCAGCGGCGTGCGCTTGGGCTGTGACCCCGCGACCGGCAACGGGAAGATCAGCGACTTGGCAGAGTGGTGGGCGATGTGCACCGTCATGTGGTGGTGTTCCTGATGGATGTGGCCGTAGAACACGGTCACGTTGTCGTAGGGCATCAGCAAGTCGACGGCTTTCGCGCCGTCGCGCGTGGCCCAGTCCCACTGCGGATACAGGTCGAACAGCGGTCGGTGTGCGAAGACGACGATGCGTGCATCCTTGGCCTGCTTCTTCAGATCGTCGGCCAACCATGTCAATTGCTCGTCACCCAGCTTGGCACCGGGATCGCTGACGTTGTCGAGCACGATGAAGTGCACCCCCTTGTGCTCGAACGTGTAGTTCGTTGCACCGAAGAATTCCTTGAAGGCCTTGCCGTTGTCCAGCGACGCATCGTGCTCGCCGGGAATGAAGCGAACGTTCTTCACCTGGAGCTCGGACACGATGCCCCGAAACTCGGCCATTCGCTTGCGGCGCTCTTTCGGGTCGTCGGTGGTGTGCGTCAGGTCA
The DNA here is from genome assembly GCA_041496605.1 of Piscinibacter sp. GTDB lineage: Bacteria > Pseudomonadota > Gammaproteobacteria > Burkholderiales > Burkholderiaceae_C > Albitalea. The sequence goes on along the minus strand of JBGQEX010000030.1, from coordinate 19,233 downwards.
CCGGTGAAGATGATGAAGTCCGGCATTTGAGCCAGCGCGTTCACAGACGCCACGGCCTTAGGCAACGTACCCCGGGCGTCGGGGTTGGGAGGGCCTTCGAAACCCCAGTGGCAGTCGGACAGCTGAACGAAGTAGAAGTCTTCGTCCTTCGCTGCGCCCATGCTGTCGGCTCCGCGCGCAGTGCCCGAAAGGCCGGACATGAACACGGCGCCTCCGACGCCAGCCAAATGCAAGAACTGCCTTCGATCGAATGCGCTCATACTCTCTCTCCTGGTTGGGTGGCACGGCGGGCACCGCCTCCATCAGCCAGGCGGCCCCTTGCTTGACAGACCCGGGCCCGCTGGCAAATATTCCCAACGCCGCTGAACACCCCCGCGCCTGAGTCGGGTATCTGGAATAGAACGCCTGCAAATCCGGTCTGGTACCCAGAGAGGATCGGCAATGAGCGATGACGAGAACTGGCGGCGCTTCGAGCAACTGGCGATGCCTCATCTGGACGCCGCCTACAACCTGGCGCGCTGGCTGACCCACAACGACCACGACGCCCAGGACGTGGTGCAGGACGCACTCCTGCGTGCGATGCGCTACATCCATGGGCTGCGCGGCGAGGGCGCGCGCGCCTGGCTGTTGCAGATCGTCCGACACACGTGTTATTCGTGGCTGAAGGAGAATCGTCCCGTGGAGAAGGTGGTACTCGATGATTTCGATGACGCGTGGCAAGACATGGCCGCGCCGTCGACGGACGAGCCACCGGCCATCGCGATACGCAAAGCGGACAAGGAGCAGATCAACGCGGCCATCGCCGGCCTTCCGGTGCCCTATCGAGAGGTCCTTGTCCTGCGTGAACTGGAGGATCTCTCATACGCAGACATAGCGCGCATCGCCGAGATTCCCGTCGGGACCGTGATGTCGCGCCTGTCCCGCGCGCGCGGCTTGATGAGGGCCGCGCTGACGCCGATCACGCGGCCACAACTTCGCACGGTGCCGCACACTACGCAGGGTGGAGGCAAGTCATGATCACGCCGAACGAACGTCAGCAGCTCAACGCATATGTCGACGGCGAGCTGGACCTGAAGAGCCAGCTCGACATCGAACGGCAGCTGGAAAGCAACGCCACTTTTCGCAGGCAAGTCGACGAGATGCGCCAGCTGCGCGAGGCCGTGCGTGAACACGCCGACTACCATTCGGCACCCGACGCATTGCGGCGCCGCATGGCGACGCTGATCGCAGCGTCTCAGGCAACGCCTGCAGCGCCCTCACCGGCTCGCGCGGGCGCGATCGGTGAAGCCGTGCAGCGCTGGCTCGGCTGGCGCCCTCTGGCCGCATCGCTGAGCTTCGCCGCCGTGCTGTCGGTGGCAGTGAACCTGGTGTGGCTTCAATCGTCGAGGGACGATCGACTGACGGACGACGTCGTGGCGAGCCATGTCCGCGCGACACTTGGGCAGCATCTGGTCGACGTGTCCTCGTCCGACCATCACACCGTCAAGCCGTTTCTGTCGTCGAAGCTGGGCTTCTCGCCGCCGGTGAGCGAACTGCAGATACCGGGCTCGGTTTTCCTCGGCGGACGCGTCGACTATCTCGACGGGCGCCCGGTGGCGGCGTTGGTCTACAAGCAAGGCGAGCACGTCGTCAACTCGTTCGTGTGGCCGAGCACGGTATCCGAAAGCAAGCCAAGCTTCTCGACCGAGCGTGGATACCTCACCGCACACTGGTCGCACAACGGCATGAACCATTGGGTGATCTCGGATGTGAACCGCGAGGAGTTTCGTACCGTCGTCGATGCGATTGCGACCGCCGATATCGATCGCTAAGCGCGACGGTAACGTCTCGGCGTGTCGAGCGGCGGCGCGCCTTGTCCACCATGATCGCGTCGTCCGACGTTCACTCCGGGCGGGAGTCACTTCGTTCCTGCGATCCAACGATTGTTTGCTCTTCGGAATATCGAACAGCACTGCGAGGTATTGCAGGGTAGGGGCGTCGCGCAAACAGCGCCGTTCCGCTCAATCACTGCAAGGAGATCCTCATGTTCAAAGACAAGCAACACGGTCCGTCGGCCATATTCGCAGCGACGGTCGCCCTCTCGCTGCTCGCTGGCTGTGCATCCGCCGACTTCGCCAGCGCGGACCTTGGAGCCGCGGCAGAAGGTCACTATGACCGGAAGGTCTTGGTCCGCGCGAACACGAGATTCGTGAACGTCGATAACGGGGAAGTGGTCAAGTTCGTCGTTCAACAACCGGACGGCACGGACAAGTCATTCACGTGGCATTTCGACGCGCGTCGCGACGCTGTGGGCGACTTGAGCAAGTTGGCCCCCGCCGGCGTCTTGGGCCGACCGGTAACGGTGTACGTCGGGCCCGATCCTCACTATCTCTGGCTTACCCCCCGGAGCCCGTATACGGTTGCCGAGCTCACCAGTTGGCGCGGTTAGCCCGTCTTTCTCAACCGGGGCTCGACACTGCTGCTAAGTGCTTGATTTGATTCGGCACGATGCCGAAGGTCTTCACTACACGGCCGTTGCTGCCGGGGTCTGCTGTCGGGCTTGTGAGGCCATGATCTTCGGGGGCGGCTGTTCGGGCAGCCGTAGCTGCAAGCGCTGCAGCAGCACGCGATGCTCGGGCTCGGGCTGCGTGTAGCGCGACAGCATGAGTTCTCGCCCGTCCGTGGTGGGCACGCACACGTCCACCATCTGCATCGTCTTGAACTTGGCAATGACCTCGCGCGGCGTGATGCCGCCGGCCAAGGGCCTGAGGTTGGCCTTGAGCGTGACCTGCAGGCAGTACGCGAGGAAGGCCACGAAGATATGCGCCTCGATGCGGTCCTCGCTGTGGTGGAAGATCGGCCGCACCGCCAAGTCGTGCTTGAGCTCCTTGAAGGCCTGCTCGACCTCGGTGAGCTGAATGTAGAACGTCCACAACCGCTCGGGCTCTTGCGCGCCGAGGTTCGTGCGCAGCAGGTAGCGCCCTTCGCGCCGGCGCACTTGGCGCAGCTTGGCGCGATCGAGCTCGAACTCCAAGCTCGCCGTCTTGGCATTGGCCTTGGGGATCGTCACCTGCACCAAGTTCGCGGCGCGCCCGGCCTCATGCCTGGCCGCCCCGAGCTTCATCAGCAACTGATCGCGCGTGAGTGCCTGGCCTTGCAGTGCTTGGAGCCGATCGACGTAGCGGCGCAGCCGCTTGCGTCGCATGCCGCGCTCCTTGTCGATGCGCGCGTCGCTTTGCGCGAGCACGTACACGTCCTCCTCGGTGGCCAGCCGCTTGACCTGCACGCCCTCGCGCACCCGCGCCCAGGGCTGGCCGAGGAAGGCCTGTTCGAGCTTGGTCAGGCGCCCCTTGGGTGTGCCCACCAGGTACGACGCCCCGATGGCTCGCATCTTGGCCAAGCTCTCTTCGGTGGGGATGCCGCGGTCCATCACCCAGATGCGGTTGGCGCGTCCGTAGCGCCGCTCGATGCGATCGAGGAAGTCGCTCAAGGTCGTCGAGTCCGCGGTGTTGCCCGCGAGCACCTCGTAGCTCAGCGGGAAGCCCTCGGGCGTGACGATCAGCGCGATGACGACTTGGCGGCAATCTCCTCGCTTGTCGCGGCTGTAGCCGAACTGCCGCAGATCCTCGGGCCCACGCTCGACATCGCTCTCGAAGTAGGTGCTGCTCAGGTCGTACAGCAGCACATCGAACTGGGCGCCGAACAGTTCGCCCCAGCGGCGCTTCAAGAACTTGAACAACTCGTCCTTGTGCTCGACCAGCCGGTCCAGGCAGCGGTACAGCGTGTTCTTCTCCGCCAGCGCGAAGTCCGAATCCAACAGGTCCGCCATCGCGCTGGCGTCGAACCACTGGCGATGCAGCCGCCACTCCGAACCCGGGTCGATGAGCCGATACGTCACCAGCGTCTTGAGCACCTTCAGCCACGGCGTGCCTTCGCGTGAGGGGCGCAAGCGCGCTCGCCAGAAACTGTCGAGTTCGAGCTGCTGCCACAGATCCAGCGCCAGCCAGCACGCGCCCCACTGGCGCGGGCGCGCCACGCGCAGCTCGCTCAGGCGCACGCCGATCGCGTCGGCGTCGTCGGCCGGCATCGAGCCGGCGGGGAACCGCGCCACCTGGCGCCGCGCGCCTTGCTCTTGCACCTCGACGGTCTTGCGCCACGCCTCGCGCTGGCTGGCGTTGATCTCGCCAAGGTAGAGCACTTGGCGCTGCGCCACGCGCCCATCGGCCAGGCGGCGGTTCTCGACAAGGTTCCAGTACGCGTGGACCTTGCCGTCCTTCACGCGTCGGCTGCAGCGCAGGAACATGCCGCGCACTCTACGAAGCACTTCGCCGCGTCGCAAGGACCAAAGTCTTCACTACAAGCGATTTGCCGAACCCACTCTTTACGAATCAAGCACTTGCGTCACCCAAACGACCGAAATCGCAGGAAAGCAACGGCGAGTTAAGAAAGATGGGTTAGGGGAAGTAGGAAGCCGGGCGTGCTCGTAGTGCGCAGCCGATCGACGATCGGTGCAGCGCCGCCATGACGGGCCATGGCGACCGCGCTGCGTCGCTATCGCCTCGAGCCGCCGCGGATGGGTTCAATCCGCCGCAGTTGACACAAGCCCGGCATCTGCTTGGCTCGATGGTGCGCCGCCGCGGCTGCGCACGATCGCTTCGTCCGACCAACCCACGACCGCGCGCAGATACAGCTCGTACGGAGTGAGTTGCGATCGGACGGCGCGCGACGTGTCCGCAGCAGCGGCGGGACTCTCACCAATTCGCCGCGCCTGCGCGATGGCCTCGACCTTCGACAGGCCGTTGTAATACATCAGGTAGAGCGCGTACGAGCCGGGCACGACGCGAGCGCTGTCCTCCATCGCAGGCGCGGCGGGCTGAACGTCGACGCCGGTGTCTCCCAGGACGATACGCCGATACAGTGCGTAGCCCGAGCCGAGCGCGAAAGCACTTCGCGCATCGTCTTGCGCGAGTGCGCTTTCACGATGCTGTGTTGGCCTTTGGCTGTATTGGGCCGAGACACCACTCGCGGCAAGCGAGATGAGTGTGGCGAATATGAGCTTGTTCATGGTGATTCCTTTCGTGAGCGGGTTTGTGCTGTGGACACAGGAGTGATACCGACGCGACGACGCGGAAATTCCGCGTGCCCATGTATGCCCCCGTTTCGCAACAGAAATTCATGCCATCGGGAATGGAAGCTAGCGCGCCGGTGTCTTGAACCGATCAGCGTCAGCACTGCGCCGCCCTCGCCCGTCGCTCACAACCGACCGACGAGATGAGCCTGACCGCGACCTTTGCGCGGCAGCGCGCCAGCATCGAAGCGGAGGTGCGTTGCCCCGGCCATGGCGTTCGGGTCAAATCGGCTGGATGGATGCCTTGTCCGAAATCCTGAAGGTCGTGCAGCTCAACGGGGCGATCTTCTTCAACGCCCACTTCACCGCACCCTGGTGCTTCGAATCGCCTGCCGAAGCGTCACTCGCGCATACGCTGGGCGTGGGCGCGGAACGCGTTCTCCTCTATCACTATATGGTGGACGGCTCGTGCCTGATCACGCTGGAAGGCATGGCGCCGCTGCGTCTGAATGCCGGCGACATCATCGTTTTTCCCCACGGCGACGCGCACACCATGGCTTCGTCCGCAGGAGCGCAGCCGCAGCCGATGGACGCCCACGCGATCCTGCGCGAGCGCCCCAAGGAGCTGCACTTCGGCGGCGGCGGCGAAGCGACGCGCTTCATCTGCGGCTACATGGTGTGCGACCCACGCCTGTTCCAGCCTATCCTGGCGGCGCTGCCGCGCGTGGTGACGATGAGCCTGCGCGGCGCGAACCAGGCGCGCTGGCTGGAAGCCTCGCTGCAGCACGCCGTAGAAGAGGCGGACTCGCCCGGGCCCGGGGCCGAAGGCATGCTGGCCAAGCTGTCCGAGGTCATGGTGGTGGAAACGTTGCGTCGGTATGTGGCGCAGCTCTCGCCCGACGACACCGGCTGGCTCTCGGGCCTGCGCGACCGGGCCGTCGGCAAGTGTCTGGCCCTGATGCACGAGAAGCCCGCGCACTCCTGGACGGTTGACTCTCTGGCCCGCGAGGTGGGCACGTCCCGCTCGGTGCTGGCCGAGCGGTTCACGCATTTCGTGGGCCAGTCGCCGATGCAGTACCTCGGGCGCTGGCGAATGGCGCTGGCCACCAACTACCTGCGGCGCAGCTCGCTGAACGTGGCCGGCATCGCCGAGGAAGTGGGCTACGAAACCGACGCCGCCTTCAGCCGCGCATTCCGTCGCGAGTTCGGGGTGCCTCCCGCCACTTGGCGGCGGATGCACGGGTCGCCATGAAGTAGAGCACCGGGATGACGACCAGGGTCAGCAAGGTGCTGATGGAAATGCCGAAGATCAGCGAGGTGGCCAGGCCGTTGAAGATCGGGTCGTCCAGGATGAACAAGGCCCCCAGCATCGCGGCCACCGCGGTCAGCAGGATCGGTTGCGCCCGGGTGGAGGCCGAGCGGATCACCGCTTCCTTCAGCGGCATGCCTTCGGCCAGCTTGAGGTTGATGAAGTCCACCAGCAGGATCGAGTTGCGCACGATGATGCCCGCCAAGGCGATCATGCCGATCATGCTGGTGGCGGTGTATTCCGCGCCCAGCAGGGCATGGCCCGGCATGACGCCCACCACGGTCAGCGGAATCGGCGCCATGATGATCAGCGGGACCAGGTACGAGCGGAAATGCGCCACCACCAGCAGATAGATCAGGACCAGCCCGAACGCATAGGTGATGCCCATGTCGCGGAAGGTCTCGTAGGTGATCTTCCATTCGCCGTCCCATTTGACGGCGTAGTCGCGGTAGGGGTCGCTCGGCGGCTGGATGAAGTATTCCACCGGTGAGCCACCGCCCGGAGTCTTGACGGAAGCGATGTCACCGCGGGCGGCGAACATGCCGTAGAGCGGGCTGTCCACGCGGCCGGCCACGTCGCCGATGACGAAGTTCACCGGCAGCAAGTCCTTGTGATAGACCGGCTGCTCGCGCTGTGTGTCGGTGACGGTGACCAGCTCGCGGATCGGCACCAGCTGCCCAGCGCCACCGCGCACATGCATTTGCAGCAGTGCATCGAGCTCGCCGTGGCGCTCGGCCGGCAGCTGCAGCAGTGCCGGCGCGGGGTACTTGCTCTCGTCGTGCAGGTAAGTCGCATCCTCGCCGCCCAAGCCGGCGCGCAAGGTGCTCACGATGGCCGCCTGCGGCACGCCCAGCAGGGCGGCCTTGCGGCGATCGATCAGCAGGAGCTTGCGCGGCGCGGCGGCGATGCTGCTGTCGTCCACGTCGACCACGCCGGGTGTCCCTTCCAGAACGGCGCGCACGGCCCGCGCCACTTGCTGCCGGCCCTGGGCTTGCGGCCCATAGATCTCGGCCACCAAGGGCGACAGCACCGGCGGGCCGGGCGGCACTTCGACCAGTTTGACGTTGGCGCCCAGACGCCGGCCGATCGCCTGCAAGCCGGGCCGCAGCCGCTTGACGATGGCGTGGCTCTTCTCCGAGCGATTGGCTTTGTCCAGCAGCGTCACCTGCAAGTCGCCCACCTCGCCGCCGCTGCGCAGGTAGTACTGCCGCATCAGGCCGTTGAAGTTGATGGGCGAGGCGGTGCCGGCATAGGCCTGGTAGTGGCTCACCTCGGGCTGGCGGACCAAGAAGGCGCCGAGCTCGTGCAGCACGCCGGCCGTCTGCTCCAGCGGCGTGCCCACGGGCATGTCCACCACCACCTGGAACTCCGACTTGTTGTCGAACGGCAGCATCTTCAGGATGACCAGGCCCATCGCGGGCAAGGCGAACGACACCGCGATCAGCACCGCCACGCCCGCAGCCAGCAGGCCCCGGTTGCGCCGGCCGCTACGCTCGTCGAGCAGCGGCGTGAACACCCGCTCGAACAGGCGGTCCAGCCAAGCGGCGAACTTGCCGCCGCCATGGTGGCTGCGGACCACGCCAGGCTTCATCCACAACCGCGCCAGCCAGGGCGTGACGCTGAACGCGATGCCCAGCGACAGCAGCATGCCCATGCTGGCGTTGATGGGGATGGGGCTCATGTACGGCCCGGTCAGGCCGGTCAGGAAGGCCATCGGCAACAAAGCCGCGATCACCGTCAGCGTGGCCAGCACCGTCGGGCCACCCACCTCGTCCACCGCGCGCGGGATCACCTCCAACAGCGTCCGTTCGGGATGGCGTTGCTGCTGCCGGTGGATGTTCTCCACCACGACGATGGCGTCGTCCACCAGGATGCCGATGGAGAAGATCAGGGCGAACAGCGACACCCGGTTGAGCGTGAAGCCCCAGGCCCAGGAGGCGAACAAGGTGCCCGCCAGCGTCAGCACCACGGCGGCCCCGACAACGGCGGCCTCGCGCCGCCCCAGCGTGAGGAAGACCAGCGCCACCACGCAGGCGGTGGCGAACAGCAGCTTCTGGATCAGCGCCTGGGCCTTGTCGTTGGCCGTGATGCCGTAGTTGCGGCTCTGGACCACTTCCACCCCCTGGGGTATCACGGTGTTGCGCAGCTCGTCGACGCGCCGCAGCACGCCATTGGCCACGTCGATCGCGTTCTCGCCGGGCTTCTTGGAAATCTGTATCGTCACGGCCGGGTACTCGGCCGGCTCGGCCCCACCCACGCCGTGCCACACATAGCGCTTCGCGGGCGGCACGCCCTCGCGCACCGTCGCCACCTCCTGCAGGTAGATGGGCTTGCCGTTGCGCACGCCGACCACCAGTTCGCCCACCTCCTTTGCATCGCGCAGATAAGGCCCCGCCTCGACGGCCACGGCGCGGTTGCCGCCCAGCAGCTCGCCCACGGGTGCGCCCATGTTGGCCGCCTGCAGCGCTTGACGCAGCTCCACCACGGTGACGCCTGCGCTGGCCATGCGCTGCGGATCGAGCTCCACCAGAGCAGCACGGCCGGGCCCTCCCAGGGTGACCACCTCGCGCGTGCCGGGCACGCGCTTGAGGTCGATCTCCAGGCTGTGCGCCACCCGCTCCAGCTCCTGGGGACCGACGGCCCGATCCTGGGCGTACAGCGTCAGGGCCACGATGGGCACGTCGTCGATGCCCCTGGGCTTGATCAGCGGCTGGCCCACGCCCAGGCCGCGCGGCAGCCAGTCCGCATTGGCGTTGACCGCGTCGTACAGGCGCACCAGCGCCTCGATGCGCGGCACGCCCACCTTGAACTGCACCGCCAGCACGGCCACGCCCGGTTTCGAGATCGACATGACATGCTCGACGCCCGTGATCTGGCTGAGCACCTGCTCGGCCGGCGTGGCGACCATCTGTTCCACGTCACGCACCGACGCTCCCGGGAAGGGGATGAACACGTTGGCCATGGTGACGTTGATCTGCGGTTCCTCCTCGCGAGGCGTCACCAGCACGGCGGTAACGCCCAGCAGCAGGACGACCAGCGCCAGCAGCGGCGTGATCTGCGCCGCTTGGAAATACGCGGCGATGCGGCCGGACAGGCCCAGACGTTCGGTCATCACTGCCTTCAGCGAATCCGCGCCGCCGCCTGCGGATCGAGCGCAACGCGTTCGCCGGCCGCCACGCCGCTGAGGATCTCGACCTGGCTGCCGTCGCTGCGGCCGGGCCGCACCTGGCGCAGCATGGGCCTGCCATCCCTGCCGATGACATAGACGGCCGCGAACTCCGAGCGGCGCACCAGCGCCTGCGAAGGCACGAAGAGCCTGGCATCCCTCGTGCCGCCCGTATCGGGGCCGGACAGCCACGCCCGGGCGAACATGCCGGGCGCGGCATTCGTGTTGGCGGGCAGGTCCAAACGCAATTCCAGCGTGTGGCTGGCGGCGTCGACCGTGGGCAGCAGCTGAACATGCACAGGCTTGACCAGGCCTGCCGCCGCGCCCGGAATCTCGACTTGGGGCGCGAGTGGCCCCGCCAACTCGGCCACGGCAGTCTGCGGGATCGCGGCGGTGACGCGCAGCGCTGTCGGGTCATACAGCGTCAAGAGCGGCCGTCCGGGCATGGCCATCTCGCCCAGCACCACGGACACGTTGGCAACCACGCCGCCATAGGGCGCCTTGACGATGTAGAAGTCGGACTGGGTTCTTGCGGCCGCGGCGTTGGCCAGTTGCGCGGACGCTTGGGCCTGCGCCGTCTTGAAGTGCGCATCCGCCCGGTCGAGTGCTGCCTGGCTGATGTAGCCCTGCACGAACAGCTGCCGTTGCCGCTCGAACTCGCGGGTGGCCTCTTCCGTCGCCGCCCGGGCAGCGCGCGCCTGGGCTGCCCCGGCCGCCGCGGTCTGGTCGGCAGCACGCGCATCGATGCGCATCAGGACTTGGCCGGCATGCACCTTGTCACCGACCCGGACCTGAAGCGCGACCACCGCGCCGGACACCTGCGCGGCCATGATGGTTTGGCGCATCGCCTCGACCACACCTTCGTACGCCGTGCTGCCGGAGCCGCCTTGAGCCGCGACCGCTGCGCTGGGGACGGCCTGCGGTGCATCGGCCGGAGCCGCCACGGGGGGACTGGCCAGGGCCGCGGTCGCCGCGACCGCAAAGACAGCCTGCAGGCCGCGAGGCACCACCACCCGCAGCAGTCGGCGCAGCTTGCCCATGTGCGCGTCCTCCGTCATGCCTGCGCGACGATGGGCGACGGCTCGGCCGGGACGGCCGACAGCAACGGCGCGAGCGCGTCGTTCACGCGCTCCACCTGGCCGGGGGTCATGGTCGCAAACAGCACCTTCTGGAGGCGCGGCTGCATGACGCCCGAAACGATGTACTGCCAACGGTAGGCCTTGAGGAAGGTCGCCGCGATCATCTCCCGCTGAGCGGCCGTGAAATTGCCTGTCGCGACGCCGAGGAAATACGCCGCATCGGCGGCGGCCTGGGCCTGCAGGATCTGGTCCAGCGCGCCCACCAGCTCGATCAGCTCACCGACGGCGATGTCACGCTGGGCCGGCGTGAGCCGGGCGTCCGCGCTCAGGAACTCGAGCTCGTCGAGCACGGCGTGCTGCGATTCCTCCTTCCAATGGAACAGGAACACGTCACGCCAGAGCTCGCAAATGTCGGCCTCGGCCGCGATGCTGGCGCGGTAGTGCGCCTGCGTGAACAGCTCGATGTGCAGGGTCAGCGCCAGCACGGCCCAGGTGCTTTTTCCGAGTACCGCGACGGCCACGGCGTTCGGTTCCGCCGCCGGACTGTAGCCGGCAGGCATGTCAGCGGCCATCAGGGTCTCGAGACGGCGGAACAGCTCCTGGTGTTTGATCTCCTCGTCGGTCATGCGCACCAACGCTTCCAGCGCGACCTGGTCACCCAGCGAGTGCGCGCGACTGATCTCCAGCACCTTGGCGCTGATGAAGCGCTCGACCAGACCGAAGATGTACGCATAACTGCGGCCCTGGACCTGGCTGAACAGGCGGCGGTCACCCTCCCGGAGGAACGGGAGCTCGCCCGCGAGTGACAAACCGCTCGGCAGGAAGGGCTTGCTCATATCGAAGCGGCGCCCGCGCAGGACATCGTCTTCGATGTCCCAGCGCACGCGCTTGGAATTGGCGATGACCTTGGCGTACGAATCGGTGCTGATGGAAGAGGCTTGCATGGTGTGCTCCTTGGAAAACGACAGGAGCGAATTCTTCGCGGCGGGCCCCGCGCTGACCATGGCAGACGCTCGGTCAAATCTGTCCGAGGCTCCGGATCGGAGATGTGAAACAGTTCGCAGAACCGGACGGTCACGAGCACCCGCATTTGGCCGTCCACTGCCGTTGGTGGGCGTCAGGTACCTGGCGGTCCGTTGAGTTGTTGAAGGCCGCGCGGTCGATCAACGGCCGTGACTTCGACTTGGGGTGCAGACCACGCTGACCTGCTCCGAACTTGCCGTTCGCCGGCACCTGGTCTCGGCCATCAGCCGCCGCTGGCGACGGGCGGCTCTCCAGCATCTCGCCTGATGGGCGCCGCATCGTTTTGGGGATGTACCGCCGACGCCGACAGCCACAAAGCGTCCGGGACGCCTGCCTGCAGCGATCTCGCAGCGGCGGCCGGCTTCAGCCGGGGATCGCGCGCGAAGGGCTCGCTGCGGCGTAGGCTGAACAGTTCCGACAAAGGACACCAGCCCCATCAGATCGTACGCGTTCGAGCGCCAGCAAGCCGTCGCAGGCAGGGATGGTACCGACACCGGCCGTTCGCCGAAGTCGGGCCCGCAAGCAGTTGAAAAAGACTGCGGCCCCTTGGTCGGGCCCGCCGCCGGCAGCCGGCGCAGTGGTAGGTGCGGTGTTGGCCGCTTTGGTGGCCGCAGGGACCGCCTTCGTTGCAGCTGCAGGGGGCGCTGATGCCGGCATTGCCGTCTTCGCCGCCGCTGCTGATGGCGCCGCGCCGAACCAGTCCTTGTGTTCAGCGCACGCGCCCTTCTTGGTCTCGTTTGACAGTTTTGCGGGCTGTCGCCGGTCGACGCCGTCGGCTCGCCGCATCGACGGGCTCTTGCCGCATTGCCGCCAATCTCGACGCCCGACCAGCCGAGCCTGTCGCCCGGCCGTGAAGACGGTATCCCCACGCACTAACAATGCGGATGTAGAGTTCTGCCTCGAAGTCGCCACGCAAGGGAATGCCATGAACCTCGAGAATCTATCGATCGGCCGCAATCCTCCGCACGAAGTCAACGTGGTCATCGAGGTGCCGATCGGCGGTGAGCCCATCAAGTACGAGATGCACAAGCAAGCAGGCATGCTCGTTGTCGATCGCTTCCTGTACACGGCGATGCGCTATCCGGGTAACTATGGCTTCATTCCACACACGTTGTCAGAAGACGGCGACCCGTGCGACGTTCTGGTGGCCAACACACGGCCGATCGTTCCGGGAGCGGCCATTGCGGTCTGCCCCGTCGGCGTTCTCATGATGACTGACGAGGCCGGTGGCGACGAGAAGATCGTCGCCGTGCCTGCGCCGTCGCTGACACAGCGCTATGCCAATGTAAAGAACTACACCGATCTGCCTGAGATCACCTGGCGACAGATCGAACATTTCTTCGCCCACTATAAGGAGCTCGAACCGGGCAAGTGGGTGAAGTTTGCCGGTTGGGGCGATGCGGACGCGGCGAAGAAGTTGATTGTCGAGGCCATTGAACGGGCAAAGAGCCAATCGACAAAGTAAGGGCGGCACTGGTGTGTTTGCGGCTGTGACCGCCTGATCCGATCAATGGTCATCAGCGATGCTGGCGCAGGCGCGGTCGACCTCGACATCAGATGTCAGCTTTCGGGTGTCGAACTCAGCAAGTTGTGCGACGGCTGTGGGTCCAGACCGTGTGAAAACGTGGATGCCCGCCTATATTGATCGCATCGTGTCATCGGGGCCGGCGAATGAAGCGATTCATCGAAGGCGAGGATCGAACGCCGATCACGCTGCTACCCGAGTGCCTTGACGACTTCGTCGCTGATGACAACCCGGTTCGGGTGGTGGAGGTCTTCGTCGACCGACTCGAACTGGCCTTGCTCGGCTTCGAGGGTGTCGATCCTGCGGTAACTGGCCGACCGGCGTACCACCCATCAGTGCTGCTGAAGATCTACATCTACGGCTATCTCAATCGCATTCAGTCCAGCCGCCGCCTGGAACGCGAGAGCCAGCGCAACGTCGAGCTGATGTGGCTCACCGGTCGGCTCACGCCGGACTTCAAGACCATTGCCGATTTCCGCCGCGACAACGGCCGTGCCATCCGCAACGTGTGCCGGCAGTTCATCGTGCTGTGCCGCAAGCTCGATCTGTTCTCGCAATCGATCGTCGCCATCGACGGCAGCTTGGTTCTTGGCGGTGAACAACCGAGACCGCAACTTCACCGACGCGAAGATCAAGCGGCGCATGGAGTAGATCGAACAAAGCATCGACCGCTACCTGGCAGCGATGGACACCGCCGACCGCACGCAGTGCGAAGTCGCGGAAGCCAAGACGGTGCGACTGAAGGACAAGATCGAGAAGCTCGAGCAGCAGTTGCAGGGGCTCAAGGAGATGGAGCAACGACTGCGCGACGCGCCCGATGGCCAGGTCTCGTTGACCGATCCGGATGCCCGATCGATGGCCACCAGCGGCCGTGGCACCGGCATCGTTGGCTACAACGTGCAGACCGCGGTCGATGACGAGCATCACCTGATCGTCGCGCACGAGGTGACCAATGTCGGCAACGACAGGACCCAACTGGCCACGATGGCGGAGCAGGCCCGCGCGGCCACGGGGATCCAGGAGCTCACCGTCGTGGCCGACCGGGGTTACTTCAAGGGCGAGGAAATTCTGGCGTGCGAGCAGGCCGGCATCACCACCTACGTGCCCAAGCCGCTGACTTCCAACAGCAAGGCCGAGGGGCGCTTCGGCAAGCAGGACTTCGTCTACGTTCCCGAGAAGAACGAATACCGCTGCCCGGCAGGACAGAGCTTGATCTACCGCTACACGAACCTCGAGGCCGGCCTGACGACGCATGCCTACTGGAGCTCACACTGCCAGCAGTGTCCGATCAAGGCGCAATGCACGAACCTCTCGTACCGACGCGTGCGGCGTTGGGAGCACGAAGACGTCATCGACGCGATGCAGCGACGACTCGACCGCGAGCCCGAGAGGATGCGACAGCGACGCCAGACCGTCGAGCACCCGTTCGGAACCATCAAGCACTGGATGGGTTCGGCGCACTTCTTGACCAAGACGCTCACGCGCGTGAGCACCGAAATGAGCCTTCATGTGCTTGCATATAACTTCAAGCGCGTGATAAGCGTGCTCGGTATTGAAGAAACGATGAAGGCGATGCGGCCGGCGGGGGCGTGAGCCTTCTTGCGGCCTTCAAATGGACCATGGTCGCGGCGGCGAGCCAGCAAAAGCCCGTTGGCACGAATAGTGACCACTGTGCCGAGTCGGTGGCCCGAAAGCGCTGATCGCGCTCAAGTGCCGGATAAGGTTCTTCCAAATCGCGTTCTCACACAGCCTGGGTCGGCTCGCATGTGACCCATCGGGGCCCGCCGACCACCTGAAAGGCCGGCGAGAGGCAGGTTCAGGACTGCCCGATCCAGAACCCGCTTAAGCGCTTTTGCCGTACCAAGCCATCCTGTAGTCGTTTTTCTTTTCTCCTAGCCAAATCTGTGTAACTATCCGCCATCACTACTTTTCACCAGCAGCTGCCGTTCGTCATCGTTTTTTGTGAACCGCAAGGGGATTTCT
Organism: Piscinibacter sp.; assembly: GCA_041496605.1. Lineage (GTDB taxonomy): Bacteria > Pseudomonadota > Gammaproteobacteria > Burkholderiales > Burkholderiaceae_C > Albitalea. Next base: position 4,101 of record JBGQEX010000030.1, on the reverse strand, counting down.
GTAACATGCAGATCGGATTCAAGGCCCTGGAGGCTCAGTTCGCCATCGCTCCGGCACAGCCCTTGCGCGTGGAGTCAGCCATTGGCAGGACGCGCTCCAGCCGAGAGTCCCCCGAACGCATCCAGAACCAGTACCCGGCCGTCTACCGCCCGGCGGACACCTTTGCCGGGCACTTCGAGTTCGGCCTGAAGTACGAGGAGATCCACCTCGAATTCTTCGCACGGTTGTTCAGCGCGTGCGGGCCGGGCCCGCTCGAGCAGTGGTGCCGGGCGGAGCCGTTCGGGCAGTACGCGCGCCGCGCCGGCTTCTTCTACGAGTGGCTCACCGGGCAGCGGCTGGACGTCCCTGACCTTGCGGGGGGAACATACGTCGATGCGTTGTCCAACGACGCGTACTTGACGCGCACTCAGGCCGTTCGTGATCGACGCTGGCGGATCAACAACGACCTGCCGGGCACGCCTGCCTTCTGCCCCCTGATCCGTCGAACCGTGGCACTCGGCCAGGCACTGCAGTTCGACCCTGCCGGCGCCATCGCCGAGCTCGATCGTCAGTTCGGCGAGGACGTGCTGATGCGCGCCGCTGCTTGGCTCACGATCAAGGAGTCGCGAGCGAGCTTCCTGATTGAGCACGAGGCGGATCAGACCGACCGCATCAAGCGGTTCGCGCACGTCATGGCCGAACACTGCGGCAAGCTCGACGAGCCGCTGAGCAGCGACAGCCTCACCGTGCTGCAGAAAGGCATCCTCGGCGAGGCGGCGCTTCGCCGCGGCATACGCCGATCGCCGGTCTTCGTAGGCCAAGCCACGATCCGCGACGATATCGTCCACTACATCGGCCCCCACTTCTCCACACTTGACGGAATGCTGGACGGTCTCAAGGCGTTTGAGCAAGCGACTCGCGGCCGGGAGGCTTTAGCGCGGGCCGCTGCTATTGCGTTCGGCTTCGTCTACATCCACCCGATGAGCGACGGCAACGGGCGCATCCACCGCTTCCTCATCAACGACACACTGCAGCGTGACAAGGCCATTCCAGCCGGCGTGATTCTTCCCATTTCAGCGACCATCACCGGTGTACGCGAGTTCGGCCACGGGTACGACCGGAAGCTGGAGGTGTTCTCGCGTCCCTTCTTGCGGCGATATGACACGGCCCATCGCTTCGGGGAGATGCTCACGTACGAAGACGGGGTGCGGTCGAACCTCGTGTTCGACGCCTACGAGGACGCCAACTACGCTTGGCGCTACCCGGATCTCACGGAGCACGTCATCTACACGGCCCAGCTTGTCGCCCACACGATTCGGCACGAGATGGCGGACGAGGCCCGCGTTCTGGTGCGGTTCCAACTCGCTCAGCAGCGCATCAAGGACGTGCTGGAGATGCCGGATCCGGACGCCGTTCGCATGATCCGGTCGATCAAGGAAAGTGGCTGGCGTGTCTCGGGCAAGCTCGTGAACGAGTATCCGGTGCTGGATGACAAGGCGCTGGCTCTACGAGTCGTTGAGGCCGTGCAGTCCGCGTTCGAGGACCGGGAGCCAGTGCCCATCATCGAGTGATCAGGCCGTACATCGAGAGCTTGACCAGAGGACGTTCCGGCTGTGACGTAAACGTGCCGTGACTTCGAAAAAACACCTCTAAAACGCGATGCGGGCCGTACGAGCGTCATCGACCGCCAGCGTCCGGAAGACCTCCTGGATGCCGGCGTCGGGTTGCATGGTTGACGACAATTACCTTGGCCGGCGGCGGTCAAGATAGTTGACGCCGGCCAGGTTGCACGACGATCGCTGTGGACAGGAAGCGCGGCGTCACCTCCAGCGTCTGCGGTGCACCCATCACCTCGATGGATGTCAGGTACGCCCATTGATCCGAAAACGCCTGCAGCGCAGCATCGACGAACACGCTACGCCCTTGCTCGCGAGGCAGCTTTTGCAGCGGCAACGCGATCAGGTTGCCGAAACCGCCCTTGGGCAGGGTGTCCTGGCTAGGAAACAAGCGGTCGTAGGAGGTCAGCTTCAGTTGCCGGGTCCGGGCACAAGTGAAACTGATCAACGCAGTGCCCAGGCGCCGTGCATCGCGTGCAGAAACGCTCGTCGAAAAGAACACCCGGGCATGTGCGCCCTCGCCCGAGCGGGACACTTCCAATGCGACAGGCACGCCCAGCTCACGACACGATTGCGCGAAGCCCTTCGCGTCTTCGCGCCACTCGGCATCGTCGAAGTCGACAGCCAGGAAGTTGCAGGTGTCGTCGGTAAGCAGCGGGTAGACGCCGGTGGTGTGCCGCCCGGCAAGGTGATCGAAGATCGTCCGGTCGGTCAGCGCGATCAAGCTGCGGTGGCCACAGTCTGAACACTTGATCCGCGGCTTCTCGCAAATGCCCGCACGCCATTCGTTGGCGCACGCCGGTGCGTAGCCAGTCTTGCCGGCTTTGCTTTCCCAGCGCACGGGATAGAGGTCGGTCCGACCACGGAACAAGCGACGGAACAGCGCAACCTTTTGATCGGTGTTCAGCCCCGAAGGGGTGGGCTGCACATCGACGGTAGCGGTCTGTCGCCATTCGATCCCGTGCGACTCCTGCAGCGCGACCATGCGTGCGTTCTCGGCGCGCAGGTCCGGGGGCTCACGCTCATCTGTCATGACTGCCAGAGCCCAGCCTCGGTGAGCCGTCGCAGGAGGGCACCGCGCTTCGCGTGGCGGACCAGGAAGCGCCGCAACTCGCGATCGAAGGTCTTGCGATCGGAGACGATGGCATAGGCCTCCGCCAGGTCGCTCAAGGCCCGCACAGCCTGTTCGTAGGCCGACGCGCTCCCTCGCTCTGCCTGCTGATGAAGGGCAAGCCACCGTTTGTCGACATCGGACATCAGCAGCCGGAGCTGGGCGTCGCGCTGCGTGCGCCGCTCGGCGGCCTGTTGCTCGCGCGCCAAGGCATCCCGGCGGCGACGCTCCTCGCCGGCCGGCACGGCCAGGGACCGCAACTCGGCCACGCTGCGACGGCGCGCCTCGGGCGCAGCTTGCGGCGCGTGCTGCCAATGCCACGCTCGATAGCGACTCGCGACTTCGCGCTGTGGGTTGGGGCGGTCGGCCCGCACGATCGACTTCAGAATCGACCGAAGCTCGTCGGGCGAGAGCGACTGCAGCCAGACATCAACAGACTCCGTTGGCCGATCGGACGACTCCGCGCTGCCCATCGCTGCCGCCGCAATCATGTCGGCATCGATCTCCAGGAATGCCGCCAGCGCATCCTGGGCCGCGGACAGTTGCGACAGGCCTGCGGGCACCGGCGGCTCCAAAGTGGTCTCGGGCACCTCGCCCTTGGCGGCACCGGCAAGCCAGCCCAGGTAAAGCGAACGTTGGTCGCCGCGAATCAGCTCATCGCGCAGCGGCACGAGACGGCCCATCCAGCCCCTGCCGTCATCCTCGGCGAAGCGGTCGTAGTTCTCGCTGTCTTCGAGCGACCAATCGAGGATCCAGTGATCCTCGCTCGCATCGATGGTCAGGCTCTGCTTCACACCGAAGGGTTTCAGCTCCGCTTTGCCGAAGATGTCGCGCGGCAATCGCAGGGCAAACCGGCAGTGGGCCCAGTCGGCCAAATAAACGAATGCGTCGAAGTAGCGCCGCATCCAATCCAACGGATCGGCCTTGAGCCCACCCCACTCGTAGTGGTTGACGAAACCTGATGGCGTGATCGCAGCGCGCGTGGACACAGCCCGCAGCGCGGCCATCTCGCCATCCGTCAACGGGCGGTCGATCGCCGCGAATTCGAAGTACTGGTACCCGCTCATGGCGACGATAGCTGCAAGGCTGCGGCCTGCACGACGGCAGGCCACAGGGCCACGCGAAGCACCGTGACCACGTCCACCAGCGGCCGATGCGCGATATCGTTCTTCTTCAGCAACGACTGCCACAGCGCAATGCGCGTCGGGTCGAGCGCGAACTCGTCGCTCAAGCCGACAGGCAGTGCATTCGGCAGGCCAGTGCCACGCCGCTGAAAGGTCGCGGCAATGCCGAGGGCGAGAGTCGGCTCATCGAGTGCCTCGCGCTCCATCATCACAACCAGATCGAGATAGTCCTTCAGGCGGCTGTTCACCATGCCGAGCACCACGATGGCGT
>JBGQEX010000029.1:0-35801 GCA_041496605.1 Piscinibacter sp. | reverse complement strand
GCACCGTCGCCGGACCGCATCCGTATCCGATGATGGTGCGCGATTTCCAGTCCGTGATCGGCGAGGAGTGCAAGCTGCAGATGCCGGAACTCACCGGGCGGCAGCCCGATGCGGTGATCGCCTGCGTCGGCGGCGGCAGCAACGCGATGGGCATCTTCTACCCCTACATCGAGCACGCAGGCACCCGCCTGATCGGCGTCGAGGCGGCAGGGCAGGGCATTGCCAGCGGCAAGCACGCGGCGTCGCTGTCGGCGGGATCGCCCGGCGTGTTGCACGGAAACCGCACCTATCTGTTGCAGGACGCGAACGGCCAGATCACCGAGACGCACTCGATCTCAGCCGGACTCGACTACCCCGGCGTGGGTCCGGAGCATTCATACCTGAAGGACATCGGCCGCGCGGAATACGTCGGCGTGACCGATGACGAGGCCCTGCAGGCCTTCCATCACCTGTGCCGCACCGAGGGCATCATCCCGGCGCTCGAATCGAGCCATGCGGTGGCGCACGCGATGAAGATCGCGCCGACGATGCGACCCGACCAGCATCTGCTGGTGAACCTGTCGGGTCGTGGCGACAAGGACATCGGCACCGTGGCCGATCTGTCGGGGGCCGAGTTCTACTGCCGGCCGTCGTGTCGCGGGCAAAGCGTGAAGGGCTCGAAATGAGCCGCATCGCAGCCACCTTCAGGGCATTGAAGGCACGTGGCCGCAAGGCGCTGATACCGTACGTCACGGCGGGTGATCCCTATGCCGACGTCACCGTGGAACTGATGCTCGCGATGGCAAAGGCCGGAGCCGACGTCATCGAGCTGGGCGTGCCGTTTTCCGACCCCATGGCCGATGGGCCCGTGATCCAGCGCGCCGCCGAACGCGCCCTCGCCAAGGGCGTCGGCATGCCGCAAGTGCTCGCATTCGTGCGCGCCTTTCGCGAGCACAACGACACCACGCCGGTGGTGCTGATGGGCTACGCGAATCCGATCGAACGCTACGGCGTCGAGCGCTTCGTGGCCGACGCGAAAGACGCGGGCGTGGACGGCGTGCTGGTCGTCGACTACCCGCCCGAAGAGTGCGAAGCATTTGCACAGGCGCTGCGGGCGCACGAGCTCGACCCGATCTTCCTGCTGGCACCTACCTCGACCGAGCAGCGGATGAAGGAGGTGGCCCGAGTCGCGAGTGGCTATGTCTACTACGTGTCGCTGAAGGGTGTCACCGGCGCCGGCCACCTCGACACGCTCGCAGTGGCCGAGATGGTGCCGCGCATCAAGGCGCACGTGAGCCTGCCGGTCGGCGTCGGCTTCGGCATCCGTGACGCGCAAACGGCCAAGGCGGTGGGCGCGGTGTCCGACGCGGTTGTGATCGGTTCGGCCATCGTTCAACTGCTCGAAACCCAGGCGCGCGACAATGTGGCAGCGGCTGGCGCGACGTTCATCGCCGATATCCGTACCGCGCTCGATTCCCTGGAAGGAGTTCACGCATGAGCTGGCTTGAAAAACTGTTGCCACCGAAGATCCAGCAGACCGATCCGAGCGAACGACGTTCTGTTCCCGAGGGGCTGTGGATCAAATGCCCCGCCTGCGAGACGGTGCTCTACAAGACCGACCTGGAACAGAACCTCAACGTCTGTCCCAAGTGCAGCCACCACCATCGCATCGGCGCACGGGCGCGCCTCGACACCTTCCTCGATCCCGAGGGCCGCTACGAAATCGGCCAGGAGGTGGTGCCGGTCGATGCGCTCAAGTTCAAGGACAGCAAGAAGTACCCCGAGCGCCTGAAGGAGGCGCTGGAGAACACCGGCGAGACCGACGCGCTCGTCGTGCTGGGTGGCGCCGTGCACAGCATCCCGGTGGTGGCGGCGTGCTTCGAATTCGACTTCATGGGCGGCTCGATGGGCTCGGTGGTCGGCGAGCGCTTTGTGCGCGGCGTCGAAACCGCTTGCGAACAGAAGACGCCCTTCATCAGCTTCACCGCGACCGGCGGCGCACGCATGCAGGAAGGCTTGCTCAGCCTGATGCAGATGGCAAAGACCAACGCCGCGCTGACGCGCCTGGCGAAGGCAAAGCTGCCCTACATCAGTGTGTTGACCGACCCGACGATGGGCGGCGTGTCGGCAAGCTTTGCGTTCGTCGGCGACGTCGTGATCGCCGAGCCGAAGGCGCTGATCGGCTTCGCCGGCCCACGCGTGATCGAGAACACCGTGCGCGAGAAGTTGCCCGAGGGCTTTCAGCGCGCCGAGTTCCTGCTGCAGACCGGTGCGATCGACATGATCGTCGACCGCCGCGAGTTGCGTGGCACGGTGGCGCACGCCATCGCGATGCTGCAGCGGCAGAGTGCCGACGCGGTGGCCTAGAACACGTCTGTTCGAGCTTCACGGCGAAGGCGGCTGCGGCCGCCTTCGCTGCTTTATGCGCCGGCGGGCGGGATCGCCGGCTTACCATCGTTGCCATGTCTTCGCCTGAATCCAACCTGCCCACCACGCTGGCCGACTGGCTCGCACGCTGCGAACGCCTGCACCCGAAAGAGATCGACCTGACGCTGGACCGGGTGCGCGCAGTCAAGGACCGAATGGGCCTCGCCTTTTCGGTGCCCGTCGTCATGGTGGCTGGAACCAACGGCAAGGGCTCGACCTGCGCGATGCTCGAGGCCATTGCGTTGCAGGCCGGCTATCGCGTCGGCCTGTATGCCAAACCGCATCTGGTCCATTTCGAGGAGCGCTGTCGCGTCAACGGAGCGATGGTGTCGGCGGCCGAACTGGTGCCGCACTTCGAAGCCGTCGAACGCGCTCGCGGCGATGTCGGCTTGACCTACTTCGAGTTCACGACGCTGGCCATTGCCCGCTTGCTGTCGCGCGCGCCGCTCGACCTTGTGATCCTCGAAGTCGGGCTCGGCGGCCGCTTCGACGCCGTGAACGTGATCGATGCCGACTGCGCCATCATCACCAGCATCGACGTCGACCACGTCGAGTACCTCGGCCCCGACCGCGAGGCTATCGCGCGCGAGAAGGCCGGCATCATGCGCACCGGCAGACCGGTCATCGTCAGCGATCCGGTTCCGCCGCAAAGCCTGATCGACCATGCACTGGAGATGCAGGCCGACTTGTGGCTCATCGGCCGTGACTTCAACCATGCGGGCGACAAACAACAGTGGTCGTGGGCGGGGCGCAACAAGCGCTTCAACGCGCTGGCCTACCCGGCGCTGCGCGGCGCCAACCAGCTGCTCAATGCGTCGGGCGCGCTGGCGGCCTTCGAGGCGCTGCGCGATCGCCTGCCGGTACCCGCACAGGCGGTGCGCAACGGGCTGGCGATGGTCGAGCTGCCGGGCCGATTCCAGATCGTTCCGGGGCAGCCGACGCTGGTGCTCGACGTGGCCCACAACCCGCACGCGGTGGCGGCGCTGTTCGAGAACCTGGACCAGATGGGCTTCTACCCGCGCACCCACGCCGTGTTCGGTGCGATGCACGACAAGGACATCGCTGCCATCCTCAAGCGCATGGCGCCGCTGGTCGATGCATGGCATTTCACCGATCTGCCGCCGGCGCGCGCGGCCAAAGCCGAAGAGTTGCGGACGCAGCATGCGCGGCTGGCGCTGCGCGGCCCGGGCCCGGTCACGGTGAGCTGTCATGCCGACCCGCTGCAGGCCCTGCGCGCCGCCCTCGGCAGCGCAGACCCGGCTGATAGAATTGTGGTCTTCGGCTCCTTCTACACCGTGGGTGGCGTGCTGAAGGAAGGTTTGCCCCGGCTGAACGCCGCGCACCTTGGCTGATCCGGCCACGTTGCCGCGCCGCAAACGGCGTCCTGCGGGGCGGAACCCCCGCCTTCGCGCACCTCGGAAATCCGTACTGCATGGGTCTGTTGTCGATCTTCCAGAGCAAGTCCGGTGCTGCGCCCAAGGCCTCTGCGCCGGACTCCCCCGCCGATTCGGTTCAGCAGGCACGCACACGGGCTCGCCGCCGGCTGATCGGTGCCGTGGTCCTTGTCATCGTGGGCGTGATCGGTTTTCCGCTGCTGTTCGAGACGCAGCCGCGACCGATTCCGGTCGACATCCCGATCGAGATTCCGCGCAAGGACGGCGTGCCACCGTTGGTAATGCCCGCGGCGCGTGCGAAGACACCGGTCACGGCCGCACCAGTGGAGCCGGCGGCATCGGACATCATGACGGAAACGCGCGCCGACGCCGGCCGCGAGATCGCGCCCGCCGTCGCGGCACCTGCGTCGGCTGCGGCTCGTCCGCCCGAACCCGTCGCCGCGAAGTCGCCAGCCGTGGCGCCCAAGCCCGCAGTGAAGACGCCCGCCTCGGTCGCAGACAGCGCGCGCGCGCAGGCCTTGCTGGAGGCCAAGCCGCCGTCGACCAAGGACGTGCCCGGCAAGGACGGCGCACGCTACGTGGTGCAAGTGGGCGCCTTTGCCGATTCGGCGGCGGCGCGCGAAACCCGGCTCAAGGTCGAGAAGCTGGGGCTGAAGACCTACACGCAGGTGGCCGAGACGGCGTCGGGCAGCCGCATCCGCGTTCGCGTCGGCCCGTTCGCGTCGCGCGACGAAGCGGACAGAGCGATGGCGAAGGCCAAGGCGGCCGGCGTGGCCGCCGTCGTGCTGACGCTTTGAGGCCCGCCGATGCACGACATCGCCTGGGTCGACGCCGCGTTTCTCGCCATCCTGGTGCTGTCGGTGATCGTCGGCCTGTGGCGCGGCCTGCTGTTCGAGCTGTTGTCCCTTATCGGCTGGGTGGTGGCCTACCTGGCCGCAAATGGGTTCGCCGCAGCGGTCGCACCGCACATTCCCGTCGGCCGGCTCGGTTCGCCGCTGAACCATGCGGTCGCGTTCACCTGTATCTTCGTGGCGGTGCTGATCGTCTGGGGCCTCGCTGCGCGACTGCTGCGTCTGCTGATCCACGCCACGCCACTGAGCCCGATCGACCGCGTGCTGGGCGCAACGTTCGGGCTGGCGCGTGGCATGGTAGTGATGCTGGCCATCACGACGGTGGTGATGCTCACGTCAATGGCAAAGTCGAACGCCTGGCAGCAGTCTCGCGCTGCGCTCTGGCTGAACGGCGCGCTGCACGAACTGAGGCCGGTGCTGCCGGCACAGATCGCCGAGCACCTTCCACGCTGAGCCGATCGCGGCGTGGCGGCCGATTGAATTTGGAGTAACCCATGTGTGGCATCGTTGGAGTGATTTCGAAGGCCCCGGTCAACCAGTTGATCTATGACGCGCTGCTGCTGTTGCAGCACCGCGGGCAGGACGCGGCCGGCATCGTCACGATGCTGGGCACGAAGTGCTTCATGCACAAGGCGCGCGGCATGGTGCGCGACGTGTTCCGCACCCGCAACATGCGTGGCCTGCCCGGCACCGTGGGGCTGGGCCAGGTGCGCTACCCGACGGCCGGCAATGCCTACAGCGAGGAAGAGGCGCAGCCGTTCTACGTCAACGCGCCGTTCGGCATCGTGCTCGTGCACAACGGCAACCTGACCAATGCGCATGCGTTGAAGAAGGAGCTGTTCGACATCGACCGCCGTCACATCAACACCGAGAGCGACACCGAGGTGCTGATCAACATCCTGGCGCATGAGCTGGAAGTCGCGGCGCGCGACCTGCCCTTGTCGCCCAACGAGATCTTCAAGGCGGTGCGCGCGGTGCACAAGCGCGTCAAGGGCTCGTACGCGGTGGTTGCGCTGATCGCAGGCCACGGCCTGCTGGCTTTCCGCGACCCGTTCGGCATCCGGCCGCTGTGCTTCGGCGAGGGTGCCACGCCCGATGGGCGCGAAGTGATGGTCGCCAGCGAGTCGGTCGCGCTCGAAGGCACGGGGCACAAGCTGGTCCGCGACGTGGCACCGGGCGAGGCGGTGTTCATCGACCTCGACGGCAACATCCATACCCAGCAGTGCGCCGACAACCCGAGCCTGAACCCCTGCATGTTCGAGTACGTGTACCTCGCACGGCCCGACTCGATCATGGACGGCGTGTCGGTCTACCAGGCGCGCTTGAACCTGGGCGAGACGCTGGCGCAGCGGCTCATCTCGACGATGCCGCCGAACGAGATCGATGTGGTCATCCCGATCCCCGAATCGAGCCGCCCTTCGGCGATGCAGCTGGCGCAGAAGATCGGCAAACCGTACCGCGAAGGCTTCGTCAAGAACCGCTATGTCGGCCGCACCTTCATCATGCCGGGGCAGGGCGTGCGCAAGAAGTCGGTGCGCCAGAAGCTCAATGCCATCGGCGTCGAGTTCAAGGGCCGCAACGTGCTGCTGGTCGATGATTCGATCGTGCGTGGCACCACGTCCAAAGAGATCGTGCAGATGGCGCGCGACGCCGGCGCACGCAAGGTCTACATGGCCTCGGCTGCGCCACCCGTGCGCTACCCCAATGTCTACGGCATCGACATGCCGACCAAGGACGAACTGATCGCCCACAACCGCAGCATCGAAGAGATCCGACAGTTCATCGGCGCCGATGCGCTGATCTACCAGGACGTGGCCGCGATGAAGCGCGTGGTGGGCTTGCTGAATCCGAAGCTCGCGGGCTTCGAGGCATCGTGCTTCGACGGCCACTACATCACCGGCGACGTGAGTGCGGAAGACTTCGACACCATGGCCGCACAACGCAAGTCGCAAGGCGACGAGGAAGACGGCCCCGACCGCTCGCGCCTCGCCTTGCAAAGTGCAACGGAGCAGGGCTGATGACAGAGAAAAGAATTCCCCGTGTGCAACTCCCCGACGACGTGCGGCTCGACACGCTCGCCGTGCGCGAGGGCTTGCCGCCTTCGCAGTGGGGCGAGAACTCGGAAGCGCTGTTCCTGACCAGCAGCTTCGTGCAGCCCGACGCGGCCACTGCCGCGGCGCGTTTCGCCAACGAGGAGGAAGCGTTCATCTATTCGCGCTTCACCAACCCGACGGTGATGATGTTCGAGCGGCGCCTGGCGGCGATGGAAGGCACCGAAGCCTGCATCGGCACGTCGAGCGGCATGAGCGCGATCCTGCTGATGGGCCTGGGCCTGTTGAAAGCCGGCGACCATGTGATCTGCTCGCAAAGCGTGTTCGGTTCGACCATCATGCTGCTCGGCCGCGAGTTCGCGAAGTTCGGTGTTGAAACGAGCTTCGTGTCACAGACCGACGTGAGCGAGTGGCGCCGCGCGGTCAAGCCCAACACGCGGCTGCTGTTCGCCGAATCGCCGACGAATCCGTTGACCGAGGTCTGCGACATCCGTGCGCTGTCGGCAATCGCTCGCGACGCCGGCGCCTGGTTCGCCGTGGACAACTGTTTCTGCTCGCCGGCCTTGCAGAAGCCGATCGAGTACGGTGCCGACCTCATCATCCATTCCGGCACCAAGTACCTCGACGGCCAGGGCCGTGTCATCGCCGGCGCGATCTGCGGCAGCGAAAAGCTCATCAACGAGAAGCTCGTGCCGGTCATGCGCAGCGCCGGCATGACGCTGTCGCCCTTCAACGCCTGGGTGGTGTTGAAGGGGCTGGAGACCTTGTCGATCCGCATGCAGGCACAGAGCGCGCGTGCGCTGGAACTGGCGGCGTGGCTCGAGCAACAGCCGACGGTCGAGCGGGTGTACTACCCCGGCCTGAAGTCGCACCCGCAGCATGAGCTCGCGATGGCGCAGCAGTCGGGCAGCGGCGGGGCCGTGGTGTCGTTCATCGTTGCGGGCCAAGGCACCGGCGGCGCGACGCTGGCGCGCAAGAACGCGTTCCACGTCATCGACAGCACGCGAATCTGCTCGATCACCGCGAACCTCGGCGACACCAAGACCACCATCACCCACCCGGCCAGCACCTCGCATGGCCGCCTCACCGAAGAGCAGCGGCAGGCCGCAGGCATCACGCAGGGGATGATCCGCGTCGCGGTGGGTCTCGACGATGTGGCCGACCTCAAAGCCGACCTGTTGCGCGGCCTCGGCTCGCTCTGATTCCCCGTTGCACATGACTCGCAAAGTTCGCACCCGCATTGCCCCGTCGCCCACCGGTTTCCTGCACCTCGGCACGGCCCGTACGGCGCTGTTTTCATGGGCGTTCGCGCGCCACCACGGCGGCGACTTCATCCTGCGCATCGAAGACACCGACGTGGCGCGGTCGACCCAGGAAGCGGTCGACCAGATCATCGCGGCGATGAAGTGGCTGCAACTCGACTACGACGAAGGCCCGTTCTTCCAGATGCAGCGGCTGAACCGCTACCGCGAGGTGATCGCGAAGATGCTGGCCGAGGGCACGGCCTACCACTGCTACTGCACGCCGCAGGAACTCGACGCGATGCGCGAGGCGCAGCGCACGCGTGGCGAAAAGCCGCGCTACGACGGTCGCTGGCGCCCCGAGCCCGGCAAGACCCTGCCGGCGGCGCCGAGCGACGTCCCGCCGGTCGTGCGCTTTCGCAACCCGCTGTCCGGCGACGTGACCTGGAACGACCTCGTCAAGGGCACGATCACGATCAGCAACCGCGAGCTCGACGACCTGATCATCGCGCGACCCGACGGCACGCCGACCTACAACTTCTGCGTCGTCGTCGACGACTGGGACATGCAGATCAGCCACGTGATTCGCGGCGACGATCACGTCAACAACACGCCGCGGCAGATCAACATCCTGCGCGCGCTCGGCGCCGAGCTGCCCGAATACGGCCATGTGCCGATGATCCTCGGGCCCGACGGCGACAAGCTCTCCAAGCGCCACGGCGCGGTGAGCGTGATGCAGTACGAAGAGGCCGGCTACCTGCCCGACGCGATGGTCAATTACCTCTCGCGTCTGGGCTGGAGCCACGGTGACGACGAGCTGTTCTCGCGCGCGCAGCTCGTCAGCTGGTTCGACGGCGCGCACCTCGCGAAGAGTCCGGCGCAGTGGGATGCCGCCAAGCTCAATTGGGTCAATGCGCGCTACCTCAAGGGCACCGACGACGCATTATTGGCGTCCCTGGTCTCGGCTCAGTTGTCGCGGCGCGGCTTCGTCGTGGGTTCTGCCGAGAACCTGGTGCGCCTGTGCGCCTTGTTCAAGGACCGCTGCGCCACCACCGGCGAGCTGGCCGACTGGCTGGGCATGTACTTCGGCGACGTGCAGCCGAGCGCCGACGACATCACGACCCACGTCACCGACCTCGTTCGGCCGGCACTGCACACCTTGCGCGGCAAGTTCGTCGAGATCGACTGGAGCAAGGCCGCGATCAGTGCGGCGATCAAGGAAACCATCTCGGCGCACGGGATCAAGATGCCGCAACTCGCGCATGCCGTGCGTGTGCTGGTGTGCGGTCGTGCGCAGACGCCGTCGATCGACGCGGTGCTCGAGCTCTTCCCTCGCGAGACCGTGCTCTCGCGTTTGCAGGCCGCGTGAAAGTCTGGCTATAATCGCAATCTCGCTTGAACGGCGCGAACGCCTGAAAGTCACGCAAGAACCGGTGACCAAAGAGGGGGTATAGCTCAGCTGGGAGAGCGCTTGCATGGCATGCAAGAGGTCAGCGGTTCGATCCCGCTTACCTCCACCAAAACGGGTGGCGCGCGGTTCAAGAGGATGAAGAACATGTCCCCTTCGTCTAGAGGCCTAGGACACCACCCTTTCACGGTGATTACAGGGGTTCGAATCCCCTAGGGGACGCCAAGTTTTGATGGCACTTGCAGAGAAATCTGGAACGCCATCAGCCACGCGGAGTGGTAGTTCAGTTGGTTAGAATACCGGCCTGTCACGCCGGGGGTCGCGGGTTCGAGCCCCGTCCACTCCGCCAAGCATTCGCGAACGCCCGCCCTGCGCGGGCGTTCTCATGTGACGCCCGCCCTGTGCGGGCGTTGTCACGTCATGTCGCCGTTCCTCGTTGCAGCGCCTGCAGCAACAAGCGGCCCTTCGCGTGCGTCTCCGCAAGCTCATCGGCGGGCTCGGAATCCGCGACGATGGCGCCACCCACCTGCACCGAGACGCGGTCGCCGTGCACGATCGCGGTGCGGATGACGACCGACAGATCCATCGCGCCGCCCACGTCGAAGTAGCCGATGGCGCCCGCATACGGACCGCGGCGCGTGGGCTCCAGTTCTTCGATGATCTCCATCGCCCGCACCTTGGGCGCGCCGGTCATCGAGCCGGGCGGCCAGCAGGCACGCAGCAAATCGGTTGCGGTCGCGCCGTCGCGCAACTGCGCATGCACCGTCGACACCATCTGCCAGACGCTCGGGTGCGCTTCGAGCTCGAACAAGTCTTCGACCTTCACGCTGCCTGTGCGCGCGATGCGGCCCAGGTCGTTGCGCATCAGGTCGACGATCATCAGGTTCTCGGCCCGGTCCTTCTCGCTGGCCTGCAGTTCGTCATGCAGTTGCCGATCTTGTGCCGCGTTCGTGCCGCGAGGCCGGGTGCCCTTGATCGGCCGGGCGGTCACGGCCCCGTCGATCAAGCGGAGAAAACGCTCCGGCGAAACACTCGCGATCGCGAAGCCGTCGCCCGGGACGAACGCGGCGAACGGTGCCGGGTTGATGGCCGTCAGCGCGGCGTAGAGCGCGAAGGCGTCGCCACGGAACGGCCCGTCGAGGCGACGCGACAGGTTGACTTGAAAGATGTGCCCGTCAGCGATGTAGTCCTTGCAGCGCTGCACCTGCTCAAGGTAGCGGGCGTGCGGCGTGCGGGATGCAAAGCTTGTCGGATCGAAGGCACAGCGTGGGTCCGAACTGTTGCGCGCTTCGGCCAGCGTGCGCGCCCAAACACGCGCGCGCGCGGTCGCATCGTTCCAGGGCCAGCACGTGGTGCAGAAATACCATTGGGCGTGTGTGTGATTGAAGGCCAGCACGTGGTCGCACAGCTGCAGGCGCATGTCGGGCAGGGCCGGGTCGGCGAGAGCCAGCGTCGGCAGCCGCTCGATGTGGCGCGCGAGGTCGTAGCCGAGGTAGCCGATGAGACCACCGACGAAGCCCGGACCCGCGGAGTGCCTTTCTGCGGGGCGCGGCAGGCGCCCCAGCACGCAGCGCAGCGCATCGAAGGGGTCGAGCCATGGCTCGTCGTCGGCCCCGCCTCCACGCAGCACCGTGCGGCCGTTGCGCGTCTCGAGGGTCGCCGCCGCAGGCCCGGCGATGTACGACCAGCCCGACAGGCCCGGCATCCGCTTGGAGCTTTCCAGCAGCACCGTCGTGCTTCGATCCGTCAGGCGCGCATAGACCTGCTGTGGGCTGCCGGTGAGGGCAATGGGTTCGATGCGGGGAAGCACAAGGGGGCGCACATACAATCGCGAGCCTGTGAGTTTAGATCGACGAACCTTCCCGACCGACGCGGCGCATGCCCCGCTGTTGCGCCTGCTGCTTGCACAGGACGGCTCCACCACACGCGTGTGCGAGGCACTGACCGGCGCGGTCGTTCAGGTGGTGTTGCACGGCCAAGCCGGCACGAGCGATGTCCCGACCGAGGTGCGCGATCAGCTCGGCGGCGACGCGTGGCTCGAGCGCGTCACCAGCCTGTGCTGCGATGGCGCCGTGATGATGGACAACCTGTCGTACACGCGGCTCGATGCGGTGCCCGGCTGGTTTCTGGCCGCGCTCGAAGGCGGCACCGCGCCGATCGGGCATCTGCTGGAACAGCTGCTCGTCAAACGCGAAAGTGTGGCCGCTTCGTCCGAGCTGCGCGAGCGACTGTGGAAGGTGGTCGGCGCGGCCGACGACCGGGCCAGCCGCGCCTACCGCATCGTGACGCCCGACGGCCCGCTGATGCTGATCTTCGAATCCTTTCGAGCCGCGATGGTGCGAGATGCCTGAGACGGCACGCGCCAACGACACGCTGGTGCAACGCAGCCGCCATGCTGTCTGGCACCCGTGCAGCCAGATGAAGGCACACGAGTCCCAGCCCTTACTGCCGATCGCGCGCGGCGAGGGCGTCTGGCTCTACGACACCGAGGGGCAGCGCTATCTCGACGCGATCAGCTCGTGGTGGGTCAACCTGTTCGGCCATGCGAACCCGCACATCAAGGCGGCGCTGGTCGACCAGCTCGATCGGCTGGAGCACGTGATGCTGGCCGGTTGCACGCATGCGCCGGTGGTCGAGCTGTCGGAGCGGCTGGCGGCCCTGACCGGCCTTGGCCACGCGTTCTACGCCAGCGACGGTGCCTCGGCCACCGAGATTGCGCTGAAGATGAGTGCGCATTACTGGCGCAACGTCGGGAGGCCGCAGAAGTCGCGCTTCATCGGATTGGCACACGGCTACCACGGTGAAACGGTGGGTGCGCTGTCGGTCACCGACATCGCCCTGTTTCGCGAGGCCTATGGGCCGCTGGTTCGTGTCAGTGCCACCGTGCCGAGCCCCGACGCGCGCGCGGCGGCGCCGGGTGTCAGCGCCATCGACCACGCCCGCCAATGCGCACAGGCGCTGCAGGCCCATCTCGAACAGCATCACGCGCACACCGCGGCATTGGTGCTCGAGCCGCTGGTGCAGTGCGCTGCCGGCATGGCCATGCACGACCCCGAATACCTGCGGCTCGCGCGCGCGCTGTGCGACCGCTATGACGTGCATCTGGTGGCCGACGAAATCGCAGTCGGCTTCGGCCGCACCGGCAGCCTGTTCGCGCATCAGCAGGCGCAAATCCGGCCCGACTTCGTGTGCCTGTCGAAGGGGCTGACTGGCGGCTTTCTCGCGCTGTCGGCGGTGCTGACCACCGACGCGGTGTTCGACGCCTTCTACGACGACGACACGGCGCGCGGCTTCTTGCATTCGCATTCGTACACCGGCAATCCGCTCGCCTGCCGCGCTGCGCTCGCAACGCTGGAACTGTTCGAGCGCGACAATGTGCTGGCGCGCAACCGCGTCACCGCCGAGCACCTGAGCGCGCTGGCGCAGCCGCTCATCGAGCACCCGCGCGTGCGCGATGCACGACAGCTCGGCATGATCTGGGCCTTCGACGTCGCCACCGATCAGCCCGATTTCGCGCGCCGCTATCACGCAGCAGCGCTGCAGCGCGGGTTGATGCTGCGGCCGATCGGCCGCACGCTGTACTTCATGCCGCCGTATGTGATCGACGACGACGCCAGCCGCTGGCTGGTCGACGGCGCACTCGCCGCGCTCGACGCGACGCCGTGACCGATGGGCGTCGGCCTGTTCGTCATCGGCACCGACACCGAGGTCGGCAAGACCCTGGTCAGTTGCGCGCTGCTGCATCGCCTGCGCGAGCGGCACGCGGCGGTCGTGGGCATGAAGCCGATCTCCGCCGGCGCGTCGGGCGACGACAGCGATGACGTGAACCAGCTGCGCGCGGCCGGCAGCCTGCGCGTCAGCCCCGAACTCGACAACCCCTACGCGCTGCCCGAGCCGCTGTCCCCTCACATCGCGGCGCGCCGCGCCGGCGTCGGCATCGACATCGAGCTCATCGTCGCACGCTACCGCCGGCTCGCGGCCCTTGCCGATGCGGTGGTCGTCGAAGGCGCGGGCGGGTTCTGCGTTCCGCTGTCCGACACCCACAGCGGCGCCGATCTGGCGCAGGCGCTGGGCCTGCCCGTCGTGCTGGTGGTGGGCCTGCGGCTGGGCTGCCTGAACCACGCGCTGCTCACGCACGAGGCGATTCGCGCGCGCGGCCTCGTGCTCGCCGGGTGGGTGGCCAACCGCATCGACCCGGCGATGCAGGCGCAGGACGACAACGTCGCCACGCTGCGCGCGCGGCTCGCGGCACCGTTGCTGGCCGACATTCCGCGGCTCGCCGCTGCGCAACCCACGCAGGTGCGAATCCGCCTGCCAGACGAAGACGCATTCGCATGAACCTCGACGATGGCTTGATCGATTTCGACACGCGGCTCGCCGCCCTGGACGCAGCCCATCTGCGGCGCACGCGGCGCGTCGTCGCGGCGGTGGACGGCCCGCGCCTGCGCGTGGACGGTTCCGCGCTGCTGTCCTTTTGCAGCAATGACTACCTCGGCCTGGCTCAACACCCGGCGCTGATCGAGGCCGCGCAGCGGGCCGTGGCGTGCTACGGCGTCGGCGCGGGGTCGTCGCCGATGGTGAGCGGGCAGACCGCGGCGCATGCGGCGCTGGAGCGCGAACTGGCCGATTTCGTCAGCCTGCCGCGTGCGCTGTATTTTCATGCCGGCTATGCGGCCAACGTCGGCGTGGTGCCGGCGCTCGTCGGGCGCGGCGATGCGGTGTTCTCGGATGCGCTCAACCACGCCTGCCTGATCGACGGCGCTCGCCTGTCGCGTGCCGAGGTGCAGGTCTATCCGCACAACGATGTTGATGCATTGGAGCGGCTGCTGGCCGCCTCGACGGCGCGGCGCAAGCTCGTGATCAGCGACGCCGTGTTCAGCATGGATGGCGACATCGCGCCGGTGCCGCAGCTGCTGGCCTTGTGCGAGCGGCACGACGCGCTGCTGATGATCGACGACGCCCACGGTTTCGGCGTGCTGGGCAAGGGCGGGCGCGGCACGGCGGCGCACTTCGGTCTGCACTCGCCGCGCTTGATCTACATGGCCACGCTCGGCAAGGCGGCCGGTGTGTCGGGCGCGTTCGTCGCCGGCCAGGAGTCGGTGATCGAATGGATTTTGCAAAGCGCGCGCACCTACATCTTTTCCACCGCGGCGCCGGCGATGATCGCCGAGGCACTGCGCGCCAGCCTGCGCGTGATCGACGCCGAGGCCTGGCGGCGCGAGCAACTGGGCCGATTGATCAGGCAACTGCGTGCAGGGCTCGCCGAATTGCCCTGGCGCAACCCCGAGTCGCCCACCGCGATCCAGCCGCTCATCATCGGCGGCAATCAGGCGGCGCTCGATGTGATGGCGGCGTTGCGCTTGCAAGGCCTGTGGGTTCCGGCCATCCGCCCGCCGACCGTACCGAAAGGCACGGCGCGGCTGCGCATCACTCTGTCCGCGGCGCACACCGAGGCCGACGTGGCGCGCCTCGTCGGGGCGCTTGCCGACGTGGCGCGGCACGCCGCCAGTTGAGCGACAGGCGCGCGGCTACGACTGCGCCACCGGCGCGCGCGCCGGCCACCGCAGAACGCCGGTCGCCAGCCCCGTGCCGACGAGAATCACGCCGCAGCCGGCCACCATGGTCAGCGTGAGCCCTTCGGCGAGAAACAGCCAGCCCCACAGCACGGCGAACACCGGGATCATGAAGGTCACGGCGATCGCGTTGGCCGGACCGATGTTCGCGATGAGGCGGAAATACAGCACGTAGGCCACGCCGGTGCAGGCGAGGGCGAGCAGGCCTGCGGCCAGCCACGCGCTGTTCGACGGCATGACCGACGGCCACCAGGCAAGGGCCGGCAACAGCAGCACCAGCGACGCTGACAACTGGCTGCCGGCGGCCACCGCCAGCGGCGCGACGCCGGTCAGGTGCCGCTTCGTGAAATTCGCCGACACGCCATACAGCAGCGTGGCCGCCAGGCACGCGACGATGGCCCAGCCCGAACCGCCCGGCTTGAAGCTTGCCTTGTCCCAAGCGAGCCACAACACGCCGGCGAAACCGATGGCCAGGCCCACCACACGCAACGGCGTGAGCCGGTCCTTGAGCCACAGCCACGCGATCACCGCGCCGAACAACGGCGACGCGGCATTGAAGATCGACGACAGGCCGGCCGTGATCGACATCGCGGCATAGCTGAAGCACAGGAATGGCAAGGCCGAGTTGGTGATGCCGACGATGAAGATCGCGCGCCAATGCTGGCGCAGCACGTTCATCTGCCCGCGCCACCGCAGCAGCGGCATCAGGAACAGCGTCGCGCCGACGACGCGCACGGCGGCGAGGGCAACCGGGCCGAATTCGGTGGCCCCCATGCGCATGAACAGGAACGATGCGCCCCACAGCGCTGCGAGCCCAACCAGCTCGGCGAGATCGGTTGATTTCATGGCGATTCAGACGCTGACGCCTTCGAGCACCAGCAACGCCCGCTTGCGCTCCATGCCGCCCGCATAGCCCGTGAGCGCTCCGCTGCTGCCGATGACGCGATGGCACGGCACGATCACCGACAGCGGGTTCTTGCCAACCGCGGCGCCTACTGCGCGCGTGGCCCGCGGCGACCCCACTTGCCTCGCGATGTCGCCATAGCTGCGCGTTTCACCGGCAGCGATGGCGAGCAAGGCCTGCCAGACGCTGCGCTGAAACGGCGTTCCGAGCAGGTCCAGCGGCAGGTCGAAGCAAGCATCGCGACCGGCGAAGTACGCATCCAGCCGCTCGGCGGCGTCGCGCAGCAGCGGGTCGTCGGGCCGCTGCGGTGCATCCAGCGGACCCGGATGGTGCTCCTGATCGTCGAACCAGACGCCCGCCAGGCCCTGCGCCGTGCGCGCCAGAAGCAAGGGGCCCAGCGGCGACGCAACCGTCGCCTGCGCCGTGCAGGCGCTGCGAATCGAATGGGTGGCAAAGCTCATGGCGTTTTCTCCAGACTGTTCCAAAGCCGCAGAACGGCGTACGCGCGCCACGGCCGCCAGGCCTGCGCGACGGTTTCGACCTCGCGCTGCGACGCGCTGTTGAAGAGATGTTTCATGGCCTTGAGCACGGCCACGTCGTTGGGCGGAAACGCATCGGGCCAGCTCAATGCGCGCATCGCGATGTAGTGCGCCGTCCACGCACCGATGCCGGGCAGGGCGCACAACTGCTCGATCAGGCGATCCGGCGACTGGTGCGGCGTGAGCGACGGCGACAGGTCGGGCCACGCGCGCGCCAATGCGACGATGGCGTTGGCGCGAGTACGGATGATGCCGAGCTCGGCGATGCGTTCGGGCGCCGTGCGCGCGAGTCTCAGCGGCGTCGGAAACGCGCGGTCGACGCTGTCCCACGGCGTGGCCAGCGCCGTGCCGAAGCGTTCGACGACGCGCCGTGCCAGTGTGCGTGCCGCGGCCACCGTGACCTGCTGGCCCAACACGGCCCGCACCGCGAGCTCGAACGCGTCGAGGCTGCCCGGCAGGCGCAGCCCCGCGTCGCCGGGCAGTTGCTGCAGTGCGCTGTCGATGGTCTGCGGTGCGGCGTCGAGGTCGAGCCAACGGCGAACCGCGGTGACGACGCGTGCACTGGCGCTTGCCAGCTCGGGCGCGAAGCTCAGGCGCACGCGCGCGGTGTCGGGAATGAACTGCGCTTCGACCCAGCCGGCGCTGTCGGCGACGGCGCCGGCGCGCAGGGTGCGACGGATGCGCAAGGCCTCGACCTCCTCGACACCGGGGATCGCGCGCTGCGCGAGAAAGCGTGTCAGGCGCAGGGCGTCGTACGGGGCGCGGTAGGCGAGCGTCACCGTCACGGCGCCGCCCGCGGCCAAGCCTTCGTCAGGCGCTTCGCTGCGCAGGCGGCTCGGGCTCATGCGGTAGCTATCGGCGAACGCCGCATTGAAGCGGCGCAGGCTGCCGAAGCCGCTCGCTAGCGCGACCTGCGACACCGGCATGCGCGTGTCGGTCAGCAGGTGTTTGGCTGTCAGCAAGCGACGAGTCTGCAGGTACTGCACCGGCGTCACGCCATGCTCGGCCTGAAAGATGCGGCGCAAATGGCGATCGCTGACGCCGAGCCGCTGCGCAAGATCGGCGAGGCTGGGCGCATCGCCGCTGGCGGCGCGCTCATCGAGCCAGTCGGCGGCTTGCCGCGCCAGCGTGCGCGACGCGTCCATCACCGACCACGCGAGGCCGGGCCCCGGCGCAATCTCGGGGCGGCACTTCAAGCACGGCCGGAACGACTCGGCTTCGGCCTGCGCCGGCGTCTCGAAGAAGCGGCAGTTCTCGCGCTTGGGGGTGCGCACGCGGCAGATCGGCCGGCAGTAGATGCGCGTCGACGTGACGCCGACGAACCAGCGCCCGTCGAAGCGCGCATCGCGGGCGGCGAGGGCCAGGTAGGCGGCATCGGCATCGAGTGGCATGGCTTCATTATGGCGATCCGCCAAGCCGCGACTCGCCGTTTTCGGACATGTGGATGTCAGCCTTGCGGGCCCCTGCCGAGCCGCGGGCGATTCGCCGCATGGACGTCCCTACAATCGCGGACCAAGGAGAGAGACCAATGAAGGTTGCAGCATCCGTTTTCAAGGCCTACGACATTCGCGGCATTGTCGGCACGACCATCGACGAGTCCTTTGCCGAACACCTCGGCCGCGCCTTCGGCACCGAGGCACGCCGATTGGGCGAGAAGGCCGTGGCCGTGGGGCGCGATGGGCGCATGTCGGGGCCGGGGCTCACCGCAGCGCTGATACGCGGGCTCGTTTCGACCGGCCTCGATGTCGTCGATCTCGGCGCCGTGACGACGCCGATGCTGTACTACGTGGCCGCCACGCGCGGCCAACATGGCTGCACGAGCGGCATCCAGATCACCGGCAGCCACAACCCCAAGGACTACAACGGCTTCAAGATGGTGTTGGCCGGAAAGGCCATCTACGGCGACGACATCCAGCGCCTGCGCCAGCGCATCGAGGCCGAAGACTACGTGCGCTCGCCGGGCCGCTCGGCGACGATGGACATCCTGGCCGAATACCGGCAGCGCATCGTCGGCGACTGCAAGCTCTCGCGGCCGATGAAGATCGTCGTCGACTCGGGCAACGGCATTCCCGGTGCCTCGGCGCCGGGCATCCTGCGCGCGTTCGGTTGTGAAGTCACCGAGCTGTACTCCGAGGTCGACGGCGACTTTCCGAACCATCACCCCGACCCGAGCAAGCCCGAGAACCTGGCCGATCTGATCCGCACGGTGCAGAGCACCGACGCCGAGATCGGACTTGCGTTCGACGGCGACGGCGACCGCCTCGGCGTCGTGACGAAGGACGGTCAGATCATCTACCCCGACCGGCAGCTGATGCTGTTCGCCACCGACATCCTCAAGCGCAACCAGGGCGCGACGATCATCTACGACGTCAAATGCACGCAGCGCCTGGCGCCGCTGGTTCGCGCGGCCGGCGGCAAAGCGCTGATGTGGAAGACCGGGCATTCGCTGATCAAGGCAAAGCTGAAGGAAATCGGCGCGCCGATCGCCGGCGAAATGAGCGGGCACATCTTCTTCTCCGAGCGCTGGTATGGCTTCGACGACGCGACCTACACGGCGGCGCGACTGCTCGAAATCCTCTCGCGCAGCGCTGACGCGAGTGCAGTGCTGAACGCCTTGCCGACCAGTTTCAGCACGCCCGAACTGAACGTGGCCTGCGCCGAAGGCGAGCCGAAGCTGCTGGTGCAGAAGCTGCTCGATACGGCGAAGTTTCCCGGTGCGCGCGAGACCATCACGATCGACGGTCTGCGCGCCGAGTACGAAGACGGCTTCGGCCTGATCCGCTCGTCCAACACGACGCCGGTGCTGGTGCTGCGATTCGAGGGCCACACGAGCGAGGCGCTGCATCGGATCGAAGCCGAATTCATGGCGGCACTGCGCGTGGTCAAGCCCGACGCGCAAATTGCCGCGGCGGCACACTGATCGCAACCAGACGGCGGCGTGCGCGTTCTCATCGTCAAGCTGTCTTCGCTCGGTGACGTGGTGCATGCGATGCCGGTCGTGCACGACATTCGCGCCGCCCACGCCGGTGCGCAGATCGATTGGGTCGTCGAGCCGGGCTTCGCGCCGCTGGTGCGCCGCGTCGACGGCGTGCACAGCGTCATCGAATGCGCGCTGCGGCGCTGGCGCACACGCTGGTGGACCGGCGACGTGAGGCGCGAGTGGCGCGAATTTCGCGCGGCACTCCGGCGGCCGCGCTACGACGCCGTCATCGATCTGCAAGGTTTGACGAAATCGGCGTTGATCGCGCGCATGGCCAACGGCCCGAGTTACGGGCTCGCGAACCGCACCGACGGTGCGGGCTATGAAGCGCCGGCGCGCTGGCTGGTCGATCACGCCATCCACATCGAGCCGCGCATCCACGCGCTGGACCGTTCGCGCGTGCTGGCGGCGCGCGCGCTCGGCTACCGCGCCGACGGTCCGCCGCAGTTCGGCTTGCGCTCGCGGCTGCCGGCCGCGGCAGCGCGAACGCTGGTGTTCGTGCACGGCACCTCGCGCGACGACAAGCTCTGGCCGGAGGCGAACTGGATAGCCATCGGTCGCCGCGCGATCGAGGCCGGCTGGCGCATCGTGCTGCCGCATGCGGGCGACGCCGAACTCGCGCGCGCGCAGCGCCTGGCCGCCGCGCTCGGGCCGGCGTGCGAGGTGTGGCCCGCCATGAACCTCGACGCGTTGACCGATCGCCTCGGCGCGACGCAGGGCGTCATCGGCGTCGACAGCGGCCTGAGCCACATCGCCGTCGCACTCGACCTGCCGCATGTGCAAATCTACAACTTCCCGACCTCGTGGCGCACCGGGCCGCAGGCGGCGCACGGGCACATGCACCAGGTGTCGATCGAAGCCCAGCCGACGCCCGCCGTCGACGTGGTGTGGAACGCCTGGGCTCAGGTGCAACGGGTGGCGCACAAGTGAGCGCGTGGCAACGCTTGGCGCACGGAAGCTACTCGGCCCTGCTGGCCGTGCTCAAGCCGGTGTACCTGCTGCGCCTGTGGTGGCGTGGCCGCGCCGAGCCTTTGTATCGTCATGCGATCGGCGAGCGCCTGGGCGCCTACGGGGCCGAACCGTCATCGGGCTGGGTCTGGGTGCATGCGGTGTCGCTCGGCGAGACTCGTGCTGCTGCGGCGCTGATCGACGCGTTGCGCGCGGCGCGGCCCGGCATGCGCTTGCTGTTGACGCACAGCACGGCCACCGGCCGCGAGGCCGGCAAGGCATTGATGCAAGCTGGCGACCAGCAAGCCTGGCTGCCCTACGACACACCGGGCGTCGTGGACCGCTTCTTCCGGCAATTTCGCCCGCTGGTCGGCGTGCTGATGGAGACCGAGATCTGGCCCAACCTGTTGCGTTCGGCTGCGCGCGACGGCGTACCGATGGTGCTGGCGAATGCGCGTTTGAGCGAAAAGAGCCGCAGCAAGGGCCAGCGGCTCGATGCGGTGCTGCGTCCGGCGGTGCGCAGCCTGACGCTGGTGCTCGCGCAAAGCGCGGAGGATGGCGAGCGGCTGCGCGACGCCGGTGCCGCGCACGTGATCTTGAGCGGCAACCTGAAGTTCGACATGACACCCGACGCCGCCTTGCTTGCCCGTGGCCAGGCATGGCGTGCGGCGTGCAAGCGCCCGGTGCTGCTGGCGGCGGTGACGCGCGAAGGCGAAGAGGCGATGCTGCTCGCGGCCTGGTCGCGACAGTTCGCAGCAGGCGCGGCCAAGCCGCTGCTCGTCATCGTGCCGCGCCATCCGCAGCGCTTCGATGAAGTGGCGGCGCTCGTGCGGTCCGCCGGACTGACACTGTCCCGGCGCAGCGGCTGGGGCGATGAGCCGCCAGCCGAGGCGCTGGCCGCCGATGCCTGGCTCGGCGACACGATGGGCGAGATGCCGCTGTATTACGCCTTGGCGCAGGCGGCGCTGCTGGGCGGCAGCTTTGCGCCGCTGGGTGGGCAGAACCTGATCGAGGCGGCTGCCTGCGCCTGCCCCATCGTGATGGGCCCGCACACCTTCAACTTCGCCCAGGCGGCCGAACTGTCACTGGCCGCCGGTGCGGCGATCCGCGTGGCCGACATGAACGAGGGCCTGGCGCAGGCGCTGTCGCTGCTTGCCGATGCCGATCGTGCCGAGGCGGCATCGGCGCGCGCACTGGCCTTTGCGGCCGAGCACCGCGGTGCGGCACAGCGCATGGCACAGCGTATCGACGCGGTGCTGGCGGCACGCCTGGCGCGTGCGTGAGCGGCCGCGCTACGCCAGCATCGACATGGCGCGCACGGCGTCGCTGCCCGGGAACACGTCGACGTTGAGGCTGCGGTTTGCCACCTGCAGGTGATCCGACAACAGGCCCTTGAGCACCGCGCGCAGGTCGGTCGTCGTGCGCAGGTCGCGGCCTTCGAAGCGGTTGCGCTTGGCCAGCCCCGGCCAGTCGGCCCACACCCGCCCGCCCTTGACCGCACCGCCGAGCACGAACGCGACGCCGCCAGTGCCGTGGTCGGTGCCTTGGGTGCCGTTGATCGCCACTTCGCGGCCGAACTCGGTGGCCACCACCACGACGCTGCGCTGCCACACCTTGCCGGCGACGAGTCCGTCGCGCAACGCGGCCAGGCCGGTGTCGAGGTTGCGCAGGTTGTTGGTGAGTGCGCCGTTGGGCGCGGACTGGTTGGCGTGCGTGTCCCAGCCGCCGAGTTCGAGCACCGCGGCTTGAGGGCCGGTGGGTTGCGACAGGAACTCCGCCGCGCGTTGCGCCAGCAGCGTGAATCCGCCAGTGCGCGGGCCGCTGGTATCGCTCATCCCGCTCATCAGCGCGGCATCGAAGTGCAGCGCCTTGGCGCGCGCCAGCGCGGTGGCCAAGGCCGCGTCGTTGCCGTACATGTGTTCGAGCCGCGTCACCAGATCTGCCGACGGGTCGGGCAGTACTGCCGGCGCCCAGGTGTCCACCGTCGCCGGACCGCGCAGCACCAACGGCACCGCGGTGTTCAGCGCCAGCGCCTTGGCGCCGCTGTTGCCGAGCGCGCGGCCGAGCCAGCCGGTCGTCAGCTCGTAGGGGCGCGTGCCGCCGCTTTCGAGCACCTGTTGGGCGTCGAAGTGCGATCGCTCGTGGTAGGGCAGCCCGACGGCGTGCACGACCGCCAGTTCGCGCCGGCCGTACATCGCATGCAGCTGCGTCAATTGCGGGTGCAAGGCAAACGTGCCGTCGAGTGCCAGCGCGGGCGACGAGAACTGGGCCAACGCACCGCGCGCAGCGCCGAACTCCGGGTCGCCGATGGCCGGCACCGCCGACAGCCCGTCCAGGCCGCCGCGCAATATCACGAGCACCATGCGGTTGCCGCCGGCATGGGTACCGGTGGCGAAGCTGAGTGTGGACCACGGGGTCATCACGCCGGCAGACAGCGCGGCGCCGACCAGCAGACGGCGGTGGGGATCGAATCGGGTTTTCATCCTGAGTCTCCGTGTTCTAACGGCGCTGAAATTCGGGTGCCATCAGCAGCAGTGCCACGGCTTGCGCGCCGTCGGCGGCGCGCTCGATCTGCTGCCGCGAGTCGTCGCTGAGCACGGGCCCGAGGCTCGCATCGGCGAGCGCGCGCGCATCGAGCGTGTGGCCCATGCGCTCTCCCACGCGCGTGGCCCACTCGACGCGTTTCCACACCGCGTCGGGTCCGAGCCAGTCGTCGGCGCGGTCGGACCAGCCTGCCGGCGAGGGGGCTGCATGGATGCGCTGGCCGAGGCCCACGATGCCGGCCCCGTCGCGGCGCGCGAACATGCGCTCGTTGAGGCCGAGCACGCGTGCGCTGGACAGCACGAATTCTTCCGGTGTCTTGAGCTTGACCGGCACCGGGTTCCAGGCCAACGGGCTGCGCACCAGCTCGCGATAGACCTCGCCCAACTGGCCGTCGCTGCGCAGGTAGCTCGCCGCGAGACGGTCCACCAGCGCGGCGGGGGGATCGTCGGCGACGAAGTGGCGTGCGAGCTTGGTGGCGAGGAACTTCGCCGTCGACGGATGGCGCGCCAAGTCATGCAGCACATCGCGCAGCGCGTCGGCCCCTTCCGGGTAGCTCTTGCCGAGAACTGTCTTGCGTCCGGGCTCATGCCAAGCCGGATCGAAGCGTTGATCGACATCGATTTGCTTCAAGCCGACGCGCCAGCCGGTGAGCACCGCAGCGAAGGATGTGACGTCGGTCTGCGCATAGCCACCGTTCACGCCCAGCGTGTGCAGCTCGAGGATTTCGCGCGCCAGGTTCTCG
Organism: Piscinibacter sp.; assembly: GCA_041496605.1. Classification (GTDB taxonomy): domain Bacteria; phylum Pseudomonadota; class Gammaproteobacteria; order Burkholderiales; family Burkholderiaceae_C; genus Albitalea. The sequence goes on along the minus strand of JBGQEX010000029.1, from coordinate 12,220 downwards.
TTCAGACCGGTCAGGCGTGGGCCTTCGTCCATCTGCCGGGCGCGCCGCGCGGCGAAGGCCACGGCGCGCGAATGTGGGCCGGCCGATTGCTGATTGTCCAGATAGCGCAGCATCGCCGGGTGCGTGGTCGACGCGACCAGCAGCTGCTCGAACGTTCCGGCGATATGCGGCCGGATGGCGTCGCGCTCGAACGCGCCGACCAGCCCGCGCGCACTGCCCTTGGCCAGCGACACGGTGAAGTGATTGGCCCAGAACAGCAGCAGCCGCTCGGTGAAAGGGCGCTGCGTGGCGGCGGCGGTGAGCAGTCGCGAGCGCGCGTCGGCGAGCGTGACCTCGCGGTAGTGGCCGGCGAGCAACTGCTCGGCGGTCGTCCCGGTCGGCGGGTTCTTCGCCAGCCGGCGTTTGTCGGCTTCGGCCTTGACGTGTTCGAGCGCTTGTCGCGTCGACAGCAAGTCGTCTCCGCGCGGCGCGTCAGCCGGGCCGATCTGCGCGAGCAGCCAGCCTCGAGGGTCTGACTGAAGCGCGCTCAGCGATGCTTCGCCCAGGCCGAAGCGATGTGCTGCGATGGCAGCATTGGCGGCAGCAAGCTGTGTCACGGGCGTCTCCTGATGGCAGCGAGCTTGACAGCACAAGGTCAAGCCAGCGTGTGCGAACCGTCAAGAAACGTTTCGCGCGCCGTTTGGCGCACAGGGTTTGGCCGGAAGCTCGTCATCCCGGCGAACGCCGGGATCCACCGGTTAAGGCTTCGATGTGCAGTGGATCCCGGCATTCGCCGGGATGACCGAGGCGGGAACCTGGGCGGTCCCCGCCTCGGTCACTTGCTCAGCAGCCGGTTCACCGTCAGCACGTCGTCGGGCTTCAACGTCCCCGCGGCTTGGCGCAGCTTGAGGCTGCCCACCAGCACGTCGTAGCGCGCTTTGGCGAGGTCGCGGCGGGTGGTGAAGAGTTGCGTCTGGGCGTTCAACACGTCGAGGTTGACGCGCACGCCGACCTTGTAGCCGAGCTGGGTCGCTTCCAGCGCAAGCTGGCTCGACGATTCGGCCGCCTCCAGCGCCTTCACTTGCGCCTGCCCCGACTCCACGCCGAAGTAGGCCTGGCGCGTGGCCTGGGCGACGCTGCGGCGCGCGGCGTCGAGGTTGTTGCGCGCCTGGTCTTCGAGGAGGATCGTTTCCTTTACGCGGTTCTGGATCTGGTAGCCGGCGAATAGCGGAAGCTTCAAGGTGACGCCGATGCTGGATGACGTGGTTGAGCCTGACATGCTGGGCAGCGGATTGACGTCGACCGACGCGTGGCCCTTGCCATAGCTGGCCGCGAAATCGACGGTCGGCAAATTACCCGCACGCGCCTTGTCGGTCTCGAGCTTGGCCACGTCGTAGCCGAGGCGTGCCTTGCGCACCGGCGGCGAGTCCTCGACCGGGGTGACCCAGTCGTTCACCGTGCCCGGCAGCACCGGAGCCAGACTGACCGGCGTAGCCAACGGCTTGGGCGCGACGTCGGTGTGGCCGACCAGCGTGTCGAGTGCGATGCGCTTGGTGCGCAAATCGTTGTCGGCGGCGATCTCCTGCGCGGTGGCCAGGTCGTAGCGTGCCTGCGCTTCGCGGGTGTCGGTGATCGTGGCGGTCCCGACCTCGAAGTTGCGCTTGGCCGACGCGAGCTGTTCGGCAATCGCGCGCTTGTTGGCCTGGGCGGTTTCGAGCGCGTCCTGCGCCGCCAGCACATCGAAGTAGTCCTGCGCGACACGGACGATCAGTTCCTGCTCGGCGGTCTCGAGGTCGGCCTTGGCGATCTCGAGCGACTTGTCGGCCTGGGCGATCGTCGCGTCGTTGGCGCGGTTGAACAGCGGCTGCGTGGCGCTGAGGCCTGCGCTCACCGTCTTTTGCGTCGTGTCGCCGGTTGTCGGGAAGTCGCTTGTCGTGCGGGCCGCGCCGAGGCTCGCCCCGACCGTCGGCCGGCGCAGCCCATGCGCCTGCTCGGCGCGGTACTGCGCCGAGTCGGCCAGCGCGCGAGCGGCGAGGTAGGTGGCGTCGAAGCCGCGTGCGGCCTCATAGACCTCGTTCAGGCTCTGGGCCTGCGCGACGGACGTGAACGCGAGCGCGAGGGCGATGCCCAGCACCGGGCGCGCCAGTGCGTTGGAGCTGCGTTGGGGCTTGAAGGGCATGGCGTTTTCCTTGGGTTTCTTGGTGCCGAGTCAGTAGCGCGGAATGCTCGGATCGATCTGCGCCGACCACGCGTCGATGCCGCCGGCGAGGTTATAGACCGACTCGAAGCCCTGGCGCTCGAGGAATGCGACGACCTGCAGACTTCGCACCCCGTGATGACAAATACAGACGATGGGTTGCGACGGGTCCAGCTCGCCTTGCCGCTCGGGAATGTGGCTCATTGGAATGTGTTTGTTCTCGCTGCCGTCGATGCGGAGCGCCGCCAGCGCGACCTCCCATGCCTCGCGCACATCGAGCAGCAGCGTCGGCTGCGCCTGGCAGTGCGCGCGAAGCTCGTGGACGGGCAGTTGCTTCATCAGAATTCGAATCGGGTCGGCTCGTTGAAGCCAGACAGCCGCGGTGCCACCGTGTCGAACAGTTGGACGCTGGCGAAGTCGTGCTCGCTGCCGCGCGTGAACAGCATCGCGCGCATGATGGGTTGCTGGCCGACGACGGCCGCGAGCCGCCCGCCGACCTTCAGTTGCGCGAGCAGGCCGGGCGGCACCTCGGCCACCGAGCCCGACAGCACGATGACGTCGAATGGGGCTTCGTCGGGCAGGCCGCGCGAACCGTCGGCATGGCGCACGGTCACGTTCATCACGCCCGCGCGCTGCAGGTTGGTACGGGCGATCTCGGCCAACTCGGGGTTGATTTCGAGCGTGATGACCTGCTGGGCCTTGTGGCCGAGCAGTGCCGCCATGAAGCCAGAACCGGCGCCAATTTCGAGCACGTTCTCGTGCTTGTGCACGGCCAGTTCCTGCAGCAGTCGCGCCTCGACCTTGGGCTCGAGCATGCACTGGCCTCCCGGCAGCGGCACCTGGGTGTCGACGAAGGCCATGGCTTTGTAGGCCGCGGGCACGAAGTCCTCGCGCTTGACCACCGCCAGCAGCGACAGCACGCCCGGATCCAGCACTTCCCATGGGCGGATCTGCTGCTCGATCATGTTGAAGCGGGCTTGTTCGACGTTCATGGCGGGGTTCCTTGCGGTGTCACGCGTTGCGGTGGAGTGGTGGCAAAGCCGGGCATTTTATTGGGCGATGCGCCGTGGCCGCGACGCGCCGGCGACCACGGGAATGAACGCTTCACCCGGGCCTTGGCTTTCTCGGCGCGGCAGCGCCCGGCTTGGTGTCTCGGATCTCGAGCCCGCGCAGCACCAGGTCGATGTGCTGCTGGATGAAGTCGTGCGGGTGCCCCAGCGACTCGATCGCCGAGCAGGCGCCGAGCGAATGTTTGTGCAGGCACAGCATGACCATCGGCAGCACCAGCGAATGCACGGCGCCTTCCACGTTGATCGGGCGGAACTCGCCGGCCTCGATGCCGCGCTGCAGTACCGTGCCGATCAGGTGGTGCCCGGGTTCCACCACCTCGCGCATGTAGTAGTCGGCGATCTCGGGGAAGGTGCGCACTTCGGTGATGATCAGCTTGAACACACCCGACGCCGGGCTGTTGAACATGTTCTCCCACCAGCGCGGCAGCAGGCTGCGCAGCAGGTCGGCGTTGCTGCCCACGTGCTGTCGCACCTGTTGCATGCCGGCTTCGATTTCGGTGCTGAGGCGCTCGCGGATCACCGCCTTCAGCAGTTCTTCCTTGCTCGGGTAGTAGAGGTAGAGCGTGCCCTTGGAGACGCCGGCGCGCGCAGCGATTTCGTCCTGGCGTGTGGCGGCGAAACCTTTTTCGACGAAGAGCTCGAGCGCAGCGTCCAGAAGCTCCTGCGGGCGGGCTTCCTTGCGGCGCTGGCGTGGGGTGACTGCGGGGACAGACATGAAATTAGGGGTGTGAACGATACTGACTGACTGGTCAGTAATGTATCCGGAGGACCCGTCGGGGTCAAGTCGAGGGTACCCATTGTCGGGCTGTGGCCATTGGCTTGGATCAAGCCGTTGGCTGCGCTGCCTAGAATGCGCCGGATGACAGGCTCCCGAACCATCCGAAGTGCCTTTCTGGTCGTCGTGGCCCTGTGCCTGGGAGCTTGCGCCGGCCTGGCCGGCCCGCGCACCATCACGCTGAGCGAAGCCGATCTGGCGCGGCTCATCGAACGCCACGGGCCGTTCGAAAAGCGCTTGCTCGATGTGCTGGATGTGCACATGGACACCCCGCGGGTGCGGCTGCTGGTCGAGTCGAACCGCCTGTCGACGCAGTTGGCGGTGCGCACCACCGAACGGCTCGGCGGCCGCGCCTACCAAGGCCACATCGAACTCGACTATGGCCTGCGCTACGACGAGGTGGCGCAGGCGATTCGAATCACCCAGGTGCGCGTCAACGAGTTCCAGATCGACGACCTGCCGGCGCCGCGGCAAGCGGCGATCAACCGGCTCGGTGGCCTGATCGCGGAGCAACTGCTCGACGACCTCGCGCTGTACCGCTTCAAGCCGGCCGACCTGACGTCGGCCGCGGGCCTGGGTTACCGGCCGGGGGCGGTGACGGTCACCGCGCGCGGCGTGGAGATCACGCTGGCGCCCATCGCCCGCTAACGCAGATCGCTCGCCATCGCCAGCGAAACGCGATAGCGGCCCTGGACGAACGCGATCGACAGGCTGGCGGCACGTGGCTCCATGCGGCGGTAGGCGTCGAGCAGGCCCGACAACATCGTCACGCGCTCGCCGACGACCTGCAGCAGCGCGTCGCTGTCGCAGGCGAGGGGACGCTGCGGCTGCGCATCGAGCGAGCAGGCGGCGTCGCCCGCGTCCTGCGGGGTCTGCCAGGCGCTCACCTGCTGCTGCAACGCGGACATGATCTGTGCGAGACCGGCGTCGCGTGCCGCCTGTGCTTGCATTTGCAGCAGCGGAACCGGCGGTGGCATGGTCGGCGCCGGCGGCTGCGGCGCCATCCAGCGCGCGGGCGCGGGCGCGGCAAAGCCGATGCGCGGCAGGCCGAACACCGAACCATCGATCACCTCGGCGGGCGCAGCGGCAACGGCGACGGTCTGGGGCGGTTTCGAATGCGTGGCGGCAGCGGGCGCGCGCGGCCGCACGGCGGCGTGGCGTACCACCACGGCAGGCGCGGCGGTGGGTGCCGCGGCGTGCTGCGCCGTGGGCGGCAGCAAACGCACGCTGAGGCGAGCGGCCGTCGGAGGGTGAGTCGTCGGCTGGTGCTGCCACGCCATCGCCAGCAGCGTTGCATGAATCAGCAAGGAGCCTGCCACGCCCCAGGCGAGAACGGGGCACGGCCGGGGCGATGAAACCCCGGCCGTGCCCCGGATCGCGCGAGCCCACATGGGCGGTTCCCCTGCGGCTCCCTCGTCCCTCTTGTCAGTACTTCACGTCGCCGTGGATCACGCGCGGCGCATCGGTCACCACCGGCTTGCTGCCGATGTAGATGTCCGACGCCGAATCCGATGGGTCATTCAAGCCGCTGACGCCAGGCAACGTCAGCGCCGAGCCCAGCGTCACGCCGGCGTTGCTGCACATGCTCGGGTCTTTGCGTGCGAAGCGAATCTCGCGGTCCAGCCACTTGGACAAGTAGGTGGTCGAGCCGTTGTTGACACGGCCCAGCACCTCGTCGAACGGAATGACGAAGGACGGCACATAGCGCGAATTGGGCGTGTCGCAGCTCACCTTGTCATTCGTCAGGCTCGACACGCATTGCCCCGGGATGCCCCACAGCTCGCCGAAGCCGCCGTACTGCAGCACGATGGCCTTGCCGGCATAGGCGCCGTACTTCTGCGCGTCGGCGGGCACGCCGTAGCTGACCTGCAGCGGCGCATCGAATTCGACGATGGCGCCGGCGCTGTCCTTCACCGCGGCAAACTGGTTCCATTGGTTGGGGCCCGTTTCCCATTGGTAGTAGGTGTCCAGCTCGTCGACCTTGCTGTCGCAGAACTTGGTGGCGTCGCTGGGGTCGCACTGCGCCGCGCTCTTCGTGGTGAACAGCCGGCCGGTGCGCACGCCCCACTGGTACTGCGGGCGTGATTGCAGGGCGCTGCTGTCGGTGAAGGCGACTGCGCCGCCGGCGCCGTTGAGCATCGCCAGCGTGGCATCGGTCGTGTAGCTCACGACACCCGCGTCGCCGGTGGGCCCCCAGTTGTTGAAGGTCGAGGCGACGAACGGCGACGGGTCGGTCGAGTTCGGCGCGAAGTAGCTCGCCAGCGTGGTCGCAGTCGGGCATTCACGCAAGCAGTACAGCGTGGCCGGCATGTTGGCCGGGTACACGAGCTCCTGCTCGCGGTAGATGACATTGACGCTCGCCGAGTCGACGCTACCGGTCACGCCGGCCAGCGGGATGAACAACTCGCCGCCGAGCGACTGCGACCAGCCGCGCGCACCGCCCTGGCTGGCGAAGTACGACGCCGGCACCGACTGCTCGGCATCGAGATCCTTGGTCTGGCAACCCGAGTTGCCGCACTCGATCACGCCCGTGACCTTGAACGTGCCGGCCGAGTCGTCCCAGTACATCTCGTACTGGCGGTTGCCGACGGCGCCGGCGTACAGGCCGGTGGCGTCCCAGACGAACACGTTGAACTTGATCTTGTCGGTCGACGCGAGCGTGCGCGACCTCTTCGTGTACTTCGTCAGCCGGCCGTCGGCCTTGACCAGTGTGTACGGCGTCTTCGTCGGCGGTTGATTGGGCGCGTACTCGACCCGCTGCACCGTCGCGCCATTCGCGACCTGACCGGACACTTCCGACGGCAGCCACAGGCCGTAGTAGCCCATCTGGCCGTTGTAGGCCGTGCCGTTCGACGCGGTGTACTCGATCGGGAAGCCCGAGCTGCGGTTCACGCGGTCGCCGCTCACGGCGTCGTACAGGCCGTAGCGCCAGACCGACATGGCGGTCTCGGGGTCGTCGGCGAGGCGGCTGAAACACTGGTCCGACACGCCGTCGGAGCGGCGGAAGTAGGTGTCGTTGTAGGCGAAGTCGTAGGCGATCTGCTGCCCCATCTGGCTCATCTGCAGCGCGCCCGCGCCGCTGTCGGCGCCCGAGGTCGTCAGGCGCAGTGCGGTCGTGTTGGTGCCGCCGCCGCCGCCACCACCACCACCCGATTCGATCTCGAAGTAGCTGATGCCGGTGGCATTGCCGTCGAGGTAGCCCTTCATCATGCAGGGGCCGACATCGCCCTTGCCGCAGTAGTCGAGGCGGAACACGCCATAGGGGTTGGTCGACGAGGGTGCGACGCTGGCCGAGATGTTGACGTAGATGGTGGCGTTGAAGCCCTTCTCCGATTGGTCGATCCAGGTCTTCACGCGCATCGGGTCGGTGTTCGAGCTGCGTGTCGAGTTGACCACGGCGCTCATGTACGACGGCGCACTCGACCCGGCGTTGTTCGAGCCGGAGTTGCCGCTGCTCGATCGTGCGTTCGGGTCGCACTTGTTCTTGTCGACGAGCGCGATGTAGTCGCCCTTGTTGACCAGCGCATCGGGGCGCATCGCGGTCATGAAGCAGGTGATCATGTTCACCTGGTTGATGCCTTGCGAGGTGGCGTCTTCGACGTGGCTGTCCTGCACGTCGGTGCGGTAGGCCGAGTCGGTGGGGACGGCGAAGACAAAGCCGGGCAGCGCCGCGGCGACGGCCAGCGCAAGGCGGGCAGGGTGTATCGACAAATGGTTCATGGGTGCTCCTGCGCGCTGGCGACTAGTTGGCGTTCTTCGCGGTCACGACCGACACGCTGCTCGGCGTGGCCACGCCGCTGACGGCCGCCGGCGTCGTGCCGCCGCCGCCCGTCGAGCCGCTCGACGGACTGCCGCCACATCCAACCAGTGCCAGTGCGAAAACAACCGCCGCGAACGCGCCGCAGCGCTCCATACGATCCATGAGGACCTCCATTGGTGCATCGTCGAAAAGTGGGGTACAGCAACTGCCGCCGTTCGCGCGCGGGGTGCGCTGCGTGGAGCGGTTATCTGTGGATCGGCGCGCCGAGCGGCTTCTTGACCGGAGTTCGCCGCCGGCGTGACAAGTTGCCCAATATGGCGGCGAGTGGCTCGCGGCCCGGCGCAAGCGCCAGCTTGCGCACAGGCGCTCAGGGAGTGCCCGGTATCATCCCGCGTCTTTCACGCTGGGGAGCCTGGTTTGGACATCGCGCTGCTGGTCAAGGCCATGATCATGGGCATCGTCGAAGGCCTGACCGAGTTCCTGCCGGTCTCATCCACCGGCCACCTGATCCTGACCGGCGCACTGCTGCACTTCAACGACGAGCGCGGCAAGCTTTTCGAGATCGTCATTCAATCGGCCGCCATCCTCGCCGTGGTGTGGGAGTTCCGCGCACGCATCGCCGGGGTGCTGGGCGGTGCGACGCGCGACCCGAAGGCCAGGCAGCTGCTGCTCAACGTGGCGATCGCGTTCCTGCCGCTGGCCGTACTGGGCCTCGCGTTCGGCAAGTTCCTGAAGGCGCATCTGTTCAACGCGCCGACGGTGGCCACCACCTTCATCCTCGGTGCCTTCATCATCTTGTGGGCCGAGCGGCGCGATCACCGCATTCGCGTCGAGAACGTCGACGAGATGACAGCGCTCGACGCGCTGAAGGTCGGCATCGCGCAGTGCTTTGCGCTGATCCCGGGCACCAGCCGCTCGGGCGCCACCATCATCGGCGGCATGCTGTTCGGCCTGTCGCGCCAGGTGGCCACCGAGTTCACGTTCTACCTGGCGATTCCGACGCTCGGCGTCGCGTCAATCTACTCGCTGTACAAGGAGCGTGCGCTGTTGTCGGCCGACGATCTTGGCATGTGGGCGATGGGCATGACCGCCGCGTTCGTCTCGGCCTTTCTCTGTGTACGCTGGCTGCTGCGCTATATCGCGACACACACCTTCGTGCCGTTCGCCTGGTACCGCATCGCCTTCGGCCTCATCGTGCTGGCCACATGGTGGACCGGCACGGTGATCTGGAGCGACTGACTCAGGTCTTGGTGAACACCAGGTCCCACACGCCGTGGCCGAGCTTGAGGCCGCGGTTTTCGAACTTGGTCAGCGGCCGATAGTCAGGCTTCGGTGCGAAGCCGGCGGCCGTGTTGGTGAGCAGCGGCTGCGCTGACAACACCTCGAGCATCTGCTGCGCGTAAGGCTGCCAGTCGGTGGCGCAGTGCAAGTAGCCCGCTGGTGCGAGGCGGGTTACCAGCAGACCCGCGAACTCGCTCTGGATCAGGCGCCGCTTGTGGTGCTTCTTCTTGTGCCACGGGTCGGGGAAGAACACATGCACGCCGGCCAGCGATTCCGGCGCGATCATGTGTTCCAGCACCTCGACGGCGTCGTGCGAAATGATGCGCACGTTGGTGAGGCCCTTCTCGCCGATGTGCTTGAGCAGCGCGCCCACGCCCGGGGTGTGCACTTCGACGCCGATGAAATCGCTGCCGGGCATGGCCTGCGCGATGGCTGCCGTGGCGTCGCCCATACCGAAGCCGATCTCGAGCACCAGCGGCGCCGCGCGGCCGAACAGGCGGGTCGCATCCAGCGGTTGCGGCGCATACGGCACGATGAACTGCGGCCCCCACAACGCGAGCGCCCGTGTCTGGCCGGGGCCCATGCGGCCGGCACGCACGACGTAGCTGCGAACGCTTCGCCGCAGCGGGAAATCGGGGGAGTCGCTCATGAAACGGGGGCTTTGCGTGCCGGTTATCGAGACTTCGGTTTCGGCCGGCGCAACTACTCTCGGAGGGCCCGAATTGTGCCCGAGCCCCGCCACTTTCCATGCCTTGTCGTCGTCGTCGATCCGCCGTCCAAGCGCTGGCCTGGCTCGCGCTTGCCACGGGAAGCGTCATGGCCGAGGCCGCGGACGCCCGCGCGACGGCACCCCCCGCCGTGCTGGCGGCTCTGCGCAGCGCGGGGCTGCCGGCCAGCAGCCTGGGCTTGTTTGCGCGCGCGGTGCACGGGCCGAACGCGCTGGCTGCGTTCAACGAAGAGCAGTCCTATGTGTTGGCATCGACCACCAAGGTCGTCACCTCGCTGGCCGCACTCGACCTGCTCGGCCCCCACTACCGCTGGCGAACCTACGCCTTCGCCAAGGGCGAGATCGTTGCCGGCCGTTTGCATGGCGATCTGCTGATCGTCGGTGGCGGCAACGCCCAGCTCAGCTCCGACGACCTTCGCCAGTGGTTCGCGCAAATGCGCGAGCGGGGCTTGAGCGAGATCAGCGGCAACATCGTGCTCGACCGTTTTGCGTTCGAACTCGCCGCGGCCGACCATGTGAACACGCCCAAGCCCGGCAGCGACCGCCCGCACCATGTCTGGCCCGACGCGCTGACGCTCAACGAGGGCGTCGTCCACATCGAAGTGCAGCCGACACGCGCGCGCCGCGCCGAGATCCGCATCGACCCCCCGTTGGCCGGCGTGCAGGTGGTCAACAACGTCGCAATGACCGGCGGCTGCTCGGCCTACGCGGTGATGAAGAGCGTGGAAGGAACCATCAGGCTGGTGGTCAACGGCTCATGGGCAGCCGGCTGCGGCGCGCGCAGCATCCAGTTCGCGCCCTTGTCGCACCCCGAACTCACGACCCACGCCGTCGCGGCGCAATGGGCGCAGGCGGGCGGCGTGCTGCGCGGCAACGTGGTCGACAAGACGGTCTCGGGCGGCTCGGCGATCCTGCAGCGCGATGCCGGCGGCGAGCTTGAAGTGCCGTTCTCGGTGCACTTGTCGCCACGCCTGCCGCAGGTCTTGTTCGACATGAACAAGAGCAGCGACAACATGGCCGCGCGCAACCTCATGCTGACACTGTCGCAGGGCTTTCCGATCAAGGCCGCCACACTCGACGGCGCGCGCCAGCGCATGGCCGAGTGGCTGCGTGCCCAGGGCCTGGCCGCCGGCGACATCGAGATCGACAACGGATCCGGCCTGTCGCACACCGAACGCGGCAAACCACGCGCGATGGTGCAGCTACTGTGCAACGCCTGGCGTGGGCGCTCGGCACAGGCCTTCGTCGATTCGCTGCCGATCGCCGGCGTCGACGGCACGCTGGCGCGCCGCATGCGGCATGGCCTGGCCACCGGCCACGCGTTCCTGAAGACCGGCAGCCTGCGCGACGCACGGGCGCTGGCTGGCTACGTGAGGGCGCGCAGCGGCACCGTCTATGCGGTCGCCGCGATGGTCAACCACCCGGGTGCCGCGCGCGCCACGCCGGCCCTCGACGCGCTCATCGAATGGGTGGCGCGCAACGGCTGAAGTCTGCCCCGGTCCGTCCCTATAATCCGCGGGTTTTTTGCCAGTCGCCTCGCAGCGGCCTCGGGAGGACACCGATGAGTGGACGATTGCAGCAGGCGCTGGACCAGATCGGCAGGCTGCCCGGAGTCTTGCAGTGGCGCAAGAGCCGCTTCGACAAGATGTTCGAGGCGGGTGAAGCGTGTTGCTGTCGCGGCTTGTTCGAAACCCATGCGCAGGCTGCCGCCGCCGCGCCCAAGACGCGCCCCTTGGGCTACGACAACACCGATGCCGCCGGCATGTACCGCGACCGGCTGGATCGCGTCTACCCGAGCGACTACGCGATGATGTTGTGGTTGCAGAATGCGTTCGCCGACGGCGTGCGCGACGTCTTCGACCTCGGTGGGCATGTCGGCGTGGCGTACTACGCGTATCAGCGGATGCTCGCGTTCCCGAGCGATGTTTCCTGGCGTGTCCACGATGTGCCCGCGGTCCTCGCGGCGGGCCAGCAAGAGGCGCTGGAGCGGGATCCGGCGCGTCGGCTCACGTTCACCGACAACTTCGAGACCGCGGCCGACGCCGACATGCTGTTCACGGCCGGCTGCCTGCAGTACCTCGAGCAGACGCTGGCCGAGCGGATCGCCAGCTTGCGCCGACGCCCGCGCTGGCTGCTCGTGAACCTGCTGCCCCTGCACGAGCAGTCCGCCTACTGGACAGTCCAGGGCATTGGCACGGCGTTCTGCCCGTATCGAATCCAGCACGCGCAGACCTTCTTCACTGACCTGGAGCGACTGGGCTATCGCGTCATGGACAAGTGGGAGAACCTCGAGAAGGATTGCTGGGTCGCGTTCGAGCCCGAGCACTCGCTGGATCGCTACTACGGGGCGGCGCTGAAGCTCGAGTAGGGCGCAGTAGAATTCGCGCCAACGCGGGTGTAGTTCAATGGCAGAACGGCAGCTTCCCAAGCT